>JBBQFU010000272.1:0-11851 GCA_038322185.1 Haliangiales bacterium | reverse complement strand
GATCGCTCTCGAGCCACAGCGCGAGCGCGAGCTCGTTGGACGGAACGACCTCGTAGTACGCGGTGCGATCGGGGCTCGTCGACGCGTTGGCGTCACTCGAACCGGCGCGGCGCAGGATGTCGTAGTGGTGCGCCGGCATGTGCTCGCTGTTCTTGAACAGGTGCTCGAACAGATGCGCGAGGCCGGTGCGCTCGGGAGTCTCGTCGCTGCTTCCGACGCGGTAATACACGCTCACGCAGACCTGCGGCGCGGAGTCGTCGTGGTGGAAGATCACGTCGAGCCCGCACGGCAGCGTGCGCCGCTCGATCGTGAGGTGCGGCTGCTCGGGCGTAGTGAATGTGATCGGGTCTGGCACTAGTCGTCTCGCAATTTCGCGTTCAATCGTAGACGCAATCCATCGTCGCGGCGGCCAGCCCGGCGTTCATTCGGTCAGTCGGCAATCGCGGCATCGCCCCGAACGCGGATGATGAAGTCCAGCCGACCGAGAAGCGTTCGGCCCCGCTGCGAACGGTTCTTGGTGGAGGGTTAGTCGTCGAGGCCTGCACCAGTGACAACAAAGTGCTCTTTCGCTCCGGGCCGAAAGAGGCGCCAGCGTTCGAGCGTCAAAGAGTCTTCTGGGAGAATCTGAATCTCGAATCCGTGCGACAGCGTGATAAGGGCCCCTCCGTAACGGTCCGCGTCCACATTTTCCACCGTGTGTGGTGACGCGCCAAACCACGCCTTCATCTGAGCATCGCAGCGGTTCGGCCCGCGATCCCAGTCCCAATCACGCGGTGGATCGGAGCCATCGACCGGAAAGCATCGGTCGGTCGAGCCCGTGATGATGCCGTCAGGGCCGACAAGCCTCCACGAGGTTTGCACGTGCAGAGTGTAGTCGCCCCGAAGCGCTGGAGCGGGCCGCGTCGGCAGGACGCTCGGCACCCAGCGCAGGGATCCAAACTCGAACATCTGAATATCCAGACCACGGTCGGCAGCAGAAACGGGTAATCCGACGAGTGGCAATAGCGCAGCACGAATTACAACTGGGTCGAGCGGGCGCAGGGGCGCCTCATCGGCCATCACTACTTGTTCCCCTTCGGCATCGTTGTCTTTATCTCCTCGGCCTTTGTGAGCTCCGGCGTCAGACGCGGAGCGGCTGCGCTCGAGTCCATGCTCGAGCCGTCGTTGCTTCTAGTTGTCGAACGTTCCTCGGCGATCGCCGCGACGTCGGTTCCGTATTGCTGCCGTCACTACAGACAGGACGCCACGTCGCCCGCCGCGAGCGCGCATTCCAGCTGCTTTGCCGTCATCGCGGCACACTCCGACGCGAAGCCACTGCGCACCATCGCGGTTCCCAGTGCCGCAGCATGAGCCGCGCGATCGGCTTCGGGAAGCGACTCGATCCGAACGCTCACGATGCGGTGCCTGAGCGTGTCGCACTTGCTCTCGACGCTCTCGTCTTGAGTGCAGCTCGCCGTGCAGACAAGAGCTGCAACCATCAGTAATAATGCTGCGAAATGCTTTCGTCGAGGGAATCTACGCGCGGCCACGATGCCTCCATCCCGAATGTGTTCAACCTTCGTAACGGGTCTTCGCTGGCCTGTGAACTGCCATTTTTCGTGGCAGGGCGAGATGGTGGGCAACCTCCACACAGCCTGGTCGATAGCGACTCCGTGTCCCGCCCACCACTCGCGTTCGAGATCCGCTCCGTCCTCGTTGTCGATGACTCGCACGACCTGCTGAAGGCAGTGCGGCGGATGTTTGCTGCCAACGACGTGGCGGTGCACGTCGCAACGACGGTGGCGGAGGCCCTCGACCTCGCGAGTCGTGTCGCGCCCGATCTGGCGATCGTCGATGTCTATCTCGCCGGAGGTGGCGACGGGTTGGATCTCGTCTCGTCGCTGCGCGAGCGAAATCCGAAGGCGGTGATCGGCGCGATCAGTGGCGCGATGTGTACCGATCTCGAAGCCCGCTGCGTCGGAGCCGGCGCACGCTGGTGTCTCACCAAGCCATTCGACCGACCTGCCCTCTATGAGGCTATCACCGCCAATGGCGGCCCCATGCCGCCGACGATGCGCGTCGACGATACGCTCGAAGCGATGACCTTCGCGTACATCGATCGCGTCCTCGCCGCGGTCAACGGCAGCAAGTCAGCGGCAGCGAAGGTGCTTGGAATTCCGCGCCAGTCGCTTCAGCGCAAGCTAAGGATGCGCGAGGCACGGATGCGCAAGCCTGCGAGTCGCGAACAGAGCTAGTCGTCATCCTTCGCGCGTTCGAGCGAGAGCGCGAGCTGATAGAGCTGGCGGCGCGGCTTGCCGGTGAGCACGACGAGCCGCTGCGCCGCGTCCTTGGGGCCGAGGCCCGCTGCGAGCAGCTTGCGCAGCTCGCCTTCGATGTCGACCGGCGCGGTATCGCCGCGACCGCCCTCGACGACGAGCGTGCACTCACCGCGTGGCGAGTCCACCGCGTACCTCGCGGCGAGCTCGGCGACCGTGCCGCGCACGTGCTCCTCGTGGAGCTTGGTCAGCTCGCGGCCCAGGCTGACGCGGCGATCGTTACCGAAGGCAGCGGCGAGGTCACCGAGCGTCGCGCCGACGCGATCGGGCGCCTCGTAGAAGATCAGCGTCGCGACCTCATTGCGCAGGGTGCCGAACAGCTCCTGGCGCGCGCCTGTCTCGCGCGGCGGGAAGCCGAGGAACATGAAGCGATCGGTGGACAGGCCCGAGGCGACGAGCGCGGCGAGCGCAGCGTTGGGGCCGGGGATGACCTCGATCTTGGCGCCGACCTCGATCGCCGCGGCGACCGCACGCGAGCCTGGATCGCTGATGCCCGGCATGCCGGCCTCGCTGATGATCGCGACGTCGCGACCCTGCGCGAGCGCGTCGTGGATCTCGTTGAAGCGGCCGGCCTCGTTGCCCTCGAAGTACGACATCACGCGGCGCACCGGGTTGACCCGACCATGTGCATCGGCCTGGTTCAGCAGCGTCTTGGCCGAGCGCGTGTCCTCGGCGGCGACGAGATCGACCTCGCGCAGGATGCGGGCTGCGCGCGGCGAGAAGTCCTCGAGGTTCCCGATCGGCGTGCCGACGATGTAGAGCGTGCCCTCCATCGCTCGCGTCACTCGCGGGTGAGCGCTTCGATGTCGATCGCGGTGCCCATCTCGGCTTCGAGATACTTCTTGAGCCGATCGAGCATCCGCTTCTCGAGCTGCCGCGCGCGCTCGCGCGACACGTTGTAGCGGTCACCGATCTCCTGCAGCGTGAGCGGCTCTTCGGTCAGCCAGCGCTCGCGGAAGATCGTCTGCTCGCGACCCTGGAGCGTCTGCGAGAAGGCCTCGAGCTTGTCCTTGAGCATCGCCGAGAACTCGGAATTCGCGTAGGCCTTGTCCGGGCGATCGTCTTCGCTCGGCAGGTAGTCCATGCGCGTGCGCGTGCCTTCGTCGCCATCACCGCCACCACCGAATGGTGCGTCGAGCGAAGCCTCGGGCGCCGCGAGCCGGCGCTCCATCTCGATGACTTCCTTCTCGGTGACGTCGAGCTTCTCGGCGAGAAGGGCCGACGTGGGCTGGAAGCCGAGCTGCTCGAGCTTCTCGCGCTCCTTGCGCAGGTTGAAGAACAGCTTGCGCTGCGCCTGCGTGGTGCCGATCTTCACGAGGCGCCAGTTGTTGAGGATGAACTTGAGGATGTACGCGCGAATCCAGAACGCCGCGTAGCTCGACAGCTTCACGCCGCGATACGGATCGAACGTGCCGACCGCCTGGATGAGGCCGATGTTGCCCTCCTGGACGAGGTCGAGCAGGTTGCGGTGGGCTCGACGATACTCGTAGGCAATCTTGACGACGAGCCGGAGGTTCGCCTCGATCAGCTTGCGCGCCGCCGCGGTGTCACCGTGCTCGACGAGCTTGACCGCGAGCGCCTTCTCTTCGTCCGGAGTCAGCAGCGGGTAGCGCCGCGTCTCGGACATATAGGTCGAGAGCGGATCGCGCCGGGCGAGCGAGCCACCCGTGCGAGCGGCCTTTGCCACCTTGGGCTCGGGCAGATCGTCCGCGTCGGGCTCCTCGCCTACATCGATCGCGGCTGCATTGGCGAGATCGGTATCGAGGCCGTCATCGGCGTCGTCTTTTTCTTCGTCGCCGTCGCCCTCGTCACCTTCGGGTTCTTCTTGCGAGGAATCCTGGTCGGGCTTGTCTCCAACGTCGATGACGCCAGGTTTCTTCTTGCGACCGCTCGGTTTTGACTTCGGATCGGCCATCGCGCGGGCTCGACCATACTACATGCCCACACCACACGGCAGCCTCGGCGGACGGAAGCACGTCGATGGTGCCTGGCGTGATCGATGACTCCCCCTATAATCGACCGATGCGAAGTCGGGTGAACCTGGCCCTCGTGGTGGCGGCCGGGAGCTTGGCGATGGTGCTGACCGTGGCCCGTCGCTCTCCAGAGGGGGTCGTCTCCCTCGGTCTCGATACCCAAGAAGTCCGTGCGGCTCCAGGAGAGCCCCGCAATCTCAAACACGATCTCTCCGCGCTCAAGATCTTCAACCTCGTGCTCGTGCGCGTGAAGGAACGCTATGTCGATCCTGCGCGCATCGATCCGCGGAAGATGCTCTACGCGGCCCTCGACAGCGTCCAGTACAACATCCCCGAGGTGCTCGTCGAGCCAGACGTGGCACGCAACAAGCTCTCGATCTCCGTCAACGACAAGAAGGAGATCTTCGAGACCGACGACGTCGACTCGCCGTGGCGCCTGTCGGCGAAGCTGAAGCGCATCTTCCGCTTCATCGAGACGAACATGAACGCCGGCGGTGACCTCGCGAAGGTCGAGTACGCGGCGGTCAACGGCATGCTGTCGACGCTCGATCCGCACTCCACGCTGATGGATCCCGAAGCGGCGCGCGACATGGATGTGTCGACGAGCGGCAAGTTCGGCGGCCTCGGCATCGTGATCCGGATGGTCGAGCGCAAGCTCACCGTCGTGAAGCCGATGAAGGACACGCCCGCTTCGAAGAAGGGCATCAAGGCCGGCGACCACATCGTCAAGATCAACAACGAGCTCACCGAGAACCTGACGTCGACCGAGGCGGTCGATCGTATGCGCGGCGCCCCCGACACCGCGATCACGCTGTGGATCGAGCGCAAGGGCGAGACCGGGCTGATGAAGTTCGATCTCAATCGCGCGGTGATTCGCGTCTCGCAGGTCGAGTACAAGCTCCTCGACAAGGGCGTTGGCTACATCAAGGTGAAGCAGTTCTCCAAGGGCATCTCGAGCGACGTCGCCGACGCGCTCAAGGAGATGAGCGGTCGCGGCGCGACCAGCTGGATCCTCGACCTTCGCTACAACCCGGGCGGTCTCCTCGAGGAGTCCGTGCAGCTCACCGATCTGTTCGTCGACGCTGGCACCGTGGTCACCACCGTGTCAGGTCGCGACCGCGAAGCCCGCCGCGCCGAGCGTGGCTTTGGCGACACGTCGAGCTCGCTGGTCGTGCTCGTCAATGGTGGCTCGGCCTCCGCCTCGGAGATCGTCGCCGGTGCGCTCAAGAACCTCGACCGCGCCGTCGTCGTGGGCACGCGTACGTTCGGCAAGGGCACCGTCCAGGAGCTCTACGACAACGAGGACCACTCCAAGCTCAAGCTCACGATCGCGCAGTACCTGACCCCGGGTGACCGCTCGATCCAGAACCTCGGCATCGTCCCCGACATCCAGCTCCAGCGGATGTACATCCCCGACAAGAACACCGCGCCGAGCGACTTCGTTCGCATGCTGGCGCCGACGCACACCTACGGCGAGAAGGACCTCGACTCGCACCTGGTGTCGACCTACGCGAAGGACAACGAGAAGCCCGCGCACGAGATCCCGTTCCTCGTCGAGCGCAAGAAGCCGGCCGTGGGTGACCAGCCGCAGACCGCGCCGCCCGACGACGAAGACGGTCCCGACGAGGACGAGATCGCCGAGGACTTCGAGATGCGCTTTGCCAAGGAGATGCTGGCGGGCACGAGCATCACGTCGCGCCCCAAGCTGCTCGCAGCCGCGAGCAAGACCGTCCAGCGCGTCCGCGCCGAGGAAGAGAAGAAGCTGATCGCTGCGCTCTCGACGATCAACGTCGACTGGGCCGCGGCGCCGGCCGGTCAGACCGACAACGCGAACCTCGAGGTCTCGGTCGCGACGACGCCCGGTGATGCCGTGAAGGCCGGCACTGACGTCACGATCACCGCGACCGTGAAGAACACCGGTACGGGCGCCGCGTGGCGCGTGCTGCCGCGCCTGCAGGCGGACCACAACGTGTTCCAGGACGTCGAGCTACCGATCGGTAAGGTCGGCCCCGGCGAGACCAAGACGTTCACCGCGAAGGTGAAGATCCCGAACGACGCGCTCGATCGCGTCGACCGGCTCGGCATCGAGATGCGCGAGGCACGCAATGCGCCGTCGCGCGTGCTCCCCGCCGAGATCAAGATCGAAGCCCTCCCCCGCCCGGTGTTCGCGTACTCGTGGCAGCTCGTCGACGAGTCGAGCGGCGACGGCCTCGTGCAGCGCGGCGAGAAGTACAAGCTCCAGGTGAGCGTGAAGAACACCGGCTCGGGCGCCGCGCAGGAAGCCACCGTGCTGCTGCGTAACGCGACCGGCGATGGTGTCTCGCTCGACAAGTCTCGCTTCGAGCTCAAGGACCTCGCGCCCGGCCAGCAGAAGGAGATCGAGTTCCCGCTCCACACCGACGCGACGCTCAAGGCCGACGAGGTCGTGCTCGAGCTGATCGCCTACGACGCGTCGCTCGACGTGCAGGCCAGCGACAAGCTCAAGTTCAAGGTGCAGGCAGGCATCAAGGGTGAGCCCGCACGCGGCGAGGTCACCACGAAGCAGCCGCTCGCGATTCGCGCGGGTGCCTCGCCAGACGCGAGCATCGTGGGCAGCGCGGCCAAGGGCGCCAGCTACTCGGTGCTCGGCCGCTTCAACGGCTGGGTGAAGGTCAAATTGAATCAGGGCGGCACCCGCGTCGGCTTCGTGCCGGAAGCGTCCGTCGCGGCGGGCGGCTCGGGCACGAGCACGTTCAGCCCGTACTGGCACTCGACGCCGCCGCTCATCTCGCTGCAGACCAAGGCGGCGGATACCGGTGCGAACACCTACAAGCTGCAGGGCACCGTGAGCGACGAGACCCACGTCGAGGACGTCTATATCTTCGTGGACAACAAGACCGCGAAGATCGAGAACCGCAAGGTGTTCTACCGCTCCAACCGTGGCGGCAAGGACGGCAAGGTCGTCGACTTCGCTGCCGACCTGCCGCTGTGGCCGGGCTCGAACCTCGTCACGATCGTCGCCCGTGAGAACGCCGACGTCCGGTCGGTCAAGTACCTGTACTTGTATCGGGATCCACCGCGCACTGCGTCGAAACGGCCGTAACCTGCCGCACTCGGGGCTGGCCAGCTTCGCTGGCGCCCGATATGGCATGATCGGGATCACTGAATCCCGGTGCCATCCCGGGCGTCTACAGGACACGATGCGTAACTGTCTCGCCGTCACCGGAGCCGTTCTCATCTCGCTGGTCGCCACCGCGAGCGCCCAGGGCGTGGCCGGCAGCTACGAGGCCAAGTTCGAGGAGATGTCCACGAACTGCGATCCGGTGCGGTTCACGTACCAGCGCTCGATCGTGCGCGTCGACACCGTGAAGAACACGCTCAAGGTCAACATCGAGACCATCCCGCAGATGACCGGCATCCCGGCCAAGAGCGGCAAGATCAACGCGAAGACCCCCAAGAAGCTCGCGACCACGATCGACGGGATCGATGGCAAGTACCACGTGTCGGGCCGCGTCGATGACCAGGGCGTGCTCGAGCTCGTGCTCGTTGCCGAGTTCAGCCGCCGCGACAACGGCAAGCCGCTATGTACGCAGTCGTGGAACCTGCGTGGCGTCAAGCAGGCTGCGGCGACCGACACCAAGCAGAAGAAGTCTGCGTCCGATCTGCTCGCTCCCGCTGCGCTCGCGAACGACTGACCTGATACCGTCGGTGCCCAAGGAGAGGGGCACCGATGAGTTTTCTGCGCAAGATGTTCAGCGGCAAGGTCAGCAGCGAGGATCCACGCCGGTTCGTGGTCGAGTCGATGCTCGGCGCGATGGAGGCCGATGGTGATGTCACCGAGGACGAGATGGCCACGTTCGAGGGAAGCCTCGCGAGCCACCCGCTCTTCGAGGGTCTCAACGCCGACGAGCTAGGCCGGATCACCGAGATCGCCGCGGACGCCATTCGCGTCGCCGGTGGCGGCAAGGCGCGCCTGCCCGCGATCGCCGAGGGTCTGCCGTCGCGCAGCCAGCGGCTCGCGGCCTACGCGATGGCCGCGGAGATCTGCGTCTCCGACAAGGAGCTCGCCGAGTCCGAGATCGAATACCTCGACGGCATGATGACCGCGTTCGCGATGGACGAGGGCGAGGCCAAGGAGCTGTTCGAGGCCGCACGCGCGCACTCGGGTCTGCTCACGATCGAGGAGAAGTCCGAGAAGGTCCGCACCCTGCTTCCGGCGTTCGTCCGCAGCATGGCGCTCATGGCGTCCGCGGACGGCGAGATCCATCACGAGGAGCGCATCGGCATGCGCGCCGTGCTGCGCAACATCCCCGACCTCAGCGTGCTCACCACCGCCGAGATCGACGAAGCGATCGGCATCGCGATCGAGCGCGTCGCCGGCAAGGACAACAAGGCCGAGCTCGCCGAGATCGCGGCCGAGATTCCATCGGGCAGCGACCGCTACTGGGTTGCTGTCTACACGATGATCATCGCGCTCGCCGACGGCACGCAAGACTGGCGCGAGGTCGAGTTCCTCGCGAGTCTGAAGAAGATCTTCGGGCTCAACGACAATCAGATGGACATCGCGATGAAGACCGCCGCGCTGTTCCCCGCCGTCGACCTCGGCGGCATGGCGCCAGACTGAGCCGCGCCGTGGATGGCATCGGCGTGATCGCGGCGTTGCGCTGATCACTGCGCGAGTGCTTCGGCCATGCGGTCGCACGTCGCGTCGAGGTTGGCGTCGCCACTGCCTGGGCGCAGGCACTGCAGCGTGACGAACTTCGGCGGCTGAAAGCGCAGGAACATCCGGCCCGCCGTGCCGCCGTCAGTGAGGTGAAAGCTGCAGCCTGACTCGGCGCCGTACGTGCGCTCGCGCAGGGTGCTGTGATCGATCTTCGGACCGCCCTGCAGGTCCATCGCAGCCGCCCACTGGTCGCAGCTGGGTGCGCCCGCGAGGTCGGCGAGCATGAACGAGATGTTGGACTCTGTATCCTTCGCGTCCTCGCGCACCAGAATGTGCGCCTCTGTATCGGCGCCCAGCCGCCGCGTGATGTTGGCCAGCTGCGGATCTGCGGACTCACTGAGATCGCGCCAGCCCTTGGGGATCTCGAACTTCAACGTGCCGACCTGGATCGAGGTCAGAACCTGCGCCTTCCACTTCAGCTTGTCATCCTTGCAGCCGGCCGTGGCGAGTAGGACGAGGAGCCATGCGCGCATGACACACGGTACACCGCCTAGGAACATGCCCGAGGCCGGCAGGAACGTGTCCTGCACAACCTCGAAGCATGTTGGGAATCCTTCGACACGTTCTTCCATTCCTCCATCGTCGCCGCACGGCTGGCCGCTTCGGCCGCGGTCGTGCGCTCGGCTCCAAGCGTGGCGGCATGGCGATGGGCTCGCTCATCTCGCTCGCGGCGCCGTTCGTCATCAAGAAGCTGATGGCGCGCCGGCAGCACCGCGCGGCAGGCACCTACTAGCGACTCAGTTCGCGAGATCGTCGTTTCGTGTCCGCTGCGACGCGACGACGAGTGGCTCGTCGCCGACCAGCGCCAGCAGGTCGCGCGTGGTGAGCTTGGCCGCGGCGGATGTTCCATCGAGAACACCCGCCACGAGGGCGCGCTTGTCGCCGTGCATCGCGAGGATCTTCTCCTCGACGGTGCCGCGCGACAGCAGGCGGTACACGGTGACCGGCCTGGTCTGGCCGATGCGGTGTGCGCGATCGGTGGCCTGGTCCTCGACGGCCGGGTTCCACCACGGGTCGAGATGGATCACGTAGTCGGCGGCGGTGAGGTTGATGCCCGTGCCGCCCGCCTTGAGGCTGATCAAGAACACGTCGCCGTCGCCGCCCTGGAACCGCTCGATCAGCTCGCGTCGCGCGCGCGCGGTCGTGGCGCCGTCGAGATACAGCTGGGTCACGCCCGCGGCATCGAGCGCCTCGCGCGCGAGCGCCAGGTGCGATGTGAACTGGCTGAAGATGAGTGCGCGGTGGCCCTCGCTACGCAGCTCCTCGACGAGCTCGACCAGCCGCTGCATCTTCGACGACGCGACCGGCGAGGCCGGGTCGTAGAGCTTGGGGTGCGACGCGAGCAGACGCAGCCGGGTGAGTGCCGCGAGCACCTGGAACCGGCGCTGCTCGTCGCGCGCTGCGCCCTTCTTGCCGATCTGCGCGAGTGCGGCGAGCCGGGCATCCTCGTAGAGTGCAGCCTCCTCGGAGGACAGCGAGATCGAGACCGAAATCTCGATCCGTGCCGGGAGATCCTGCGCGACCTCGCCCTTCGTGCGGCGGAGCAAGAACGGCCGGATCATCCGCGACAGCGCGGCGCGGGCCTCGGGATTCTTGTCGCGCTCGATCGGCAGGCCGAAGCGCGTGCGGAACTGCTCGAAGCTGCCGAGCAGGCCCGGGAACACGATCGCGAACAGTGACCACAGCTCGCCGAGATGATTCTCGAGCGGCGTGCCCGACAGCGCGACCCGGAATGCCGCATCGAGCGAGCGAGCCGCCTTCGCGCGGCGCGTGGTCGGGTTCTTGAGCGCCTGCGCCTCGTCGAGGACGAGCGTGGTGAAGTTGCGGCTCGCGAGCAGCTCGGCATCGCGCACGAGCAGGCCATAGCTCACGATCAGCACGTCCTGCTTGCGCAGCGTCGCCACGCACGCGGCGCGATCCGGTACCTCGGCGTAGACGACCGGACGCAGCGTCGGGGCGAAGCGACGCAGCTCGTCAACCCAGTTGAGCGTGACTGACGTGGGCGCGAGCACGAGCGCGGGGCCCTGCTTGCTGCGATCCAGCAGCAGCGCGATCGCCTGGATCGTCTTGCCGAGCCCCATGTCGTCGGCGAGGCAGGCCCCGGCGCCCCATGCCGCGAGGCGCGCGAGCCAGGCGTGGCCTTCGACCTGATACGGCCGCAGCGTGGCCTCGAGCGTGACCGGCGGCTTGGGCCGCAGGCGCTCGGCGAGCGCGAGCCGTTCCGCGAGGACCTGCCACGACGGCGCGGTCTCGACCTGCGCGCCCGACGCCGCGAGCGCACGAATCACCGGCACCGCGCCCGGCGACAGCTCGAGGGCGTGCTTGGTCACGAACGTCTGGTCGGCGATCGCGGTGAGCCGCTGGCGCACCTCGGCGGTGAGCTCGACCCAGCGCGACTCGTCGAGCCGGACGAACTTGCGCTGCTGGCGCGCGGCATCGAGTAGCAGTGCGAGCTCGATGCGGCCGGCCTCGACCTTGAGATCGCCGTCGATGCCAAACCAGTCGCGCTTGCGCTCGACGGTGATGCTGAGTGCTGCGGGGCCGCCCGAGCTGACGATCGTCTGGCGACGATCAACCCACTCGGCCTCGAGCCCCTCGGGCGGATTCTGCACGGCGGCGACCAGCGTGAGTGCCGCGTCGACGTCGCTGATCTGGTAGCACCCGGGCGGGCCCTCCTCGGCCGCCTCGAGCGGCAGCCGTGCGAGCATCGCAGCGACCAGCGGGACCTCGGCGCCGAGGTTGCGGCGCGCGTAGGCACGCTCGCCGTTGCGCGAGATCATCACGTCGCGTGGGCCGGTCCCGGGCGGGAACAGCGGCGCGCCGGCAGCGGGGCGAATGAATGGCTCGAGCTCGAGCGTGCC
>JBBQFU010000271.1:0-11880 GCA_038322185.1 Haliangiales bacterium | reverse complement strand
CCCACGCACCAAAGCTCAGGCCCGCGGTCCGGGCCGCCTTCACGCACGCGCGCGCGTCCCGCGCGTCCACGATCTTTCGCATCGCTCGTGATCTTGGACGAGCCGCGGACCGGCGTCATCCCGCCGTCGTTGATGGGTCACGTTCCGGATCCATCGCCGTTGCCGCCGTCATCCGGCGCACCGAGGTTGTCGCCGCACGCGGCCAATGAAACGAGGACGAAAAGCAGGATTGTTCTCATATGGGTCCTTGGGCGGCTCGGGCCGAGGGCGCCGTGTGCCCAGCGCGAGGCGCATCATGCGCGGCATCGCTTGGGTGACGGTGCTCATGTCATGCGGACGCGTGAGCTTCTACCCTGTCGACGTCCCACCGAGCCGGGACACAGCGCAACTCGACACAGGCGCACCGTTGGTGTGCGGTCCCCTTCCGTGCAGTTTGCAAACCCGATTCGTGTCTTGCGCCTTCCGTTGCTTCGCAACGTGTGACGATGGTGTGGGACCAAATGACCGCTGCGGCACGGTGCGCGGCTTGCGGCGGCACGCTCGCAGTGATTCGTTCCGGATCTGACCAAGCTTGTCTGTTCGGGGTCTCTCCAGCTGATAGCTGGATTGGCTTCACGGTCGAGCCGAATGACAGCGACTCCGTAGAGAACAACGAAGAGCAATGCGGGGTGCTCTACGCCGATGGAACGTGGAATGACACGCGGTGCAACGCAGGCCAGGTGGCGATCGCGTGTTCGCGTTGAGCCACAGTGGCACACGGGAGCGGGGCGCCGAAACTGACGGCGGGGGCACGCGTCCTGCGAACCCCCGGCCGTCCTTACGCCTTGTGCAACGCCCGTCAGAACAACGGGCGGTATGCGTCGACGTTGTTCGAGTCGCCATCGGGATCCGGCAGCAGCTCGAACGTCGCGTAGTCCATAGGCGCTGCGTCATCGACGGTGTGGTTGTTCACCAGGTCGAGGACGAAGGCCGTGAAGGAGCCGGCTATCGGTTCGTTCGAACCGTTTGATCCGGCATTGTCATCGTTGTTGTCGTTGGAGCCACTGCGCGATTCGTCGTTGCAGGCGCTCGCCGCGAGCAGCAGTCCGGCGACCAGGATGAGGCGCTTCATCGTCGGTCTCCCGTCACGTCGGGCAGGTCACCCGGCTTGGGCATCTGCGGAGCACCCGGCAATGGCGTACGCAGGTACGGGAACGTCTTGTCGAACGCGTTCGCGTTGACGCCCGCGCCATCGACGAACGGCAGCTGGCCCGACGGAGCGTCCGTCGTGTTCAGCAGGTAGCCCATCGCGACGCGGATCTCGATGTCGGTCACATCGTCACCGGGACGGCGACCGTTCGGGAACCCCGCGGGATCACAACCCTCACGCGACGTGTTGAGCATCGCGTTGGCGGTCGCGGTCGGCGGATCGAAGCAGAGCGCCGCACCATAGGGATTCTGTGACGTGCAGCTGGTCGCGGGGATCGCGGTGTTGAGGCGCATCATCTCGGCGGTCGAGCCGTTTGCATTGACGCCCTCGATGCCTGTGAGGAACGCGGCCACGAGATCGACGCGTGGGAACAGATTCGGTGCGCGCACGCCCGCGCCGCCAAACAGGATCTCGACGATTTCGGGCAGCGTCGGATTGGTGACGTAGTCAGCGAACTGGGCGTCGTCCTTTGGCTCGCTGCTGTTGAACTTGTCCTTGTCAGGAAGTCCAATCACGACCTCGTTGACGAGCGGGTTCGCGACGCGCGAGATCTGCGCCCACGGGCCGCCTTCGCGAGAGGGCTTCTGGAACGAAGGAGTCGGGTTGATCACGCGTGCCTGGCGAACGCTCGAAGTCGTCCACACGCCAATGATGGGTTGGCTCTCGTCCTTCGTGAGGCACGAGGTCGGAATCTCCAGGGCCAGCGTCGTGACGTTCTTGGGCGTCAAGTCGTTGAAGCCCTGGTACTGAGGCCCGAGGATGTTCGCGACATCGCCACGTCCGTCGGGGTCGAGGTTCAGCAGGTCAAAGATCTGACCGACGTTGACTGCAAATCCTTCCTTGCGCTGTCCGACGAACAGACGGCCCTTCTCGCCGCCGCTCGGAGAGCAGCCCGGAACGTCGATCTCGTACATGAACTTCTGCGCGTATGCCTCGTAGTCCGGGAGGGTCTTCTGACCGATGTAGTCGAGCGGCTTGGCAAACATGGCGTCGCCCGACGTGCTCTTCACCGCTTGGCCGTTGCCACTGCGCCGAGCGCCGCGCACGACCTTGAGGCTGTACGTCTCGAACAGGTTTTGACCTGCTTGATCGCCTGCGGTGATCGGGGCAACCGCGATGAACGGCACCGCGACCTTTTTCTGCTGCCCATCAGGACCGACGGGCAACTTGATCCCGCTTCCGCCCTCTCCGAGCATCAGGTCGAAGTCGAACTGGAACGTGATGTCCTCCTTGGCATCGCCATCGTTGTCGACGTGGATCTCGTACAGAGCGTCGGGATCCAGGAAGTAGTAGTTGGGGCCGCCCGCTGGGTCCTGCACCGGATAATAGTTCGCGAGGATCGTGACGTATTTTTCGCGCCCCGACTCGTAACTGTTGAAGACGTAGAGGTCGGTGCCGTCGACCTTCGGCATCTTCGTGATGAACGGTGCCTCACGGTGACTCGACGCAAGCGCTGTCGTCGATCCGACGACAAGTGCAAACGCAGTGGCTCCGCTGGCGAGTTTTCTGACAAGCATCATGTTCCATTTCTCCTGGGTTGACTAATCTCGCGACCGCCTACAGCGCCGCGAAGACTTCGAATGCGCGCTCGACGAGCGCGGTGTTGGTTGCGTTGGTGTCGCCGGCGATCGTGAGGACCGTGTTGTGGTGCGCTCTGCGTTGCGCGACCTGCTTGATGGCAGCGAACCGACGATCCATGAGCTGCTTGCCAGCGACAGCAGCTTCGGCGTCTGGATACTCGCAGACGGCGATCGCGAGGCCGTCACGCGAGGCACCTCCGGTGCAGTAGCTGGCTTGCAATGTCCCGCCCAGATACTGGCGGCGTGAGGACACCGGCAGCTGCGCTTGTTCGAGCGCATCGAGAACGCGCTCCGCAGTGATTGCTGAAGACGGTCGGTGGCTCGACTCGTAGCGCAAGCGCGCGACGAGCGGTGCGAGCTCCTTGCTCGGGTCGACGGACTTGACGTCTGACTCGACAGGCTGCGCCGCGCTCGAAGGTCTCGGGGCCGAGCTCGGTTCGCGGCATCCGAACAGCGCAATGAACAGGATCAAATGTTTGTGCATGATTGGTTCTCCTATCGACGTCACGTGATGAGCCTCTGGACCGTCCAGATAGTTGCGAGGACTGCAATCGCGGCAGAGCCGCCCCATAGGACCGCGCGATAAACGATGGTTTTGCGAATGACGTAGAGCGCGGGAACCAGCACGGCCACGAACGCGAGCTGTCCTAGCTCGACACCAAGGTTGAAGCCGAAGAGAGCGCTGAGGAGCTCGTGCGACGGCAGTCCGAGATCCACGAGCACGGACGAGAAGCCAAAACCATGGAGCAGGCCGAGTGCGAACGCGACCGCCCACCGCGCATCGACAACGCGCACGAGGTTGTTGAGCGCAGCCGCGACCACTGACAGGGCGATTGCTGTCTCGACAGCTCGCGACGGCAGCCGAACGAGATCCAGCGTCGACAATACGAGCGTGAGTGAGTGTGCGACAGTGAACGCTGTCACGATCTGCAGGACCGACAGCGCGACGTCGCGGAGCGTGCGGGGTGGCTGCCCCCGGCGGGTATAGACCGCGGGCAGGACCAGGCAGCTCAGGAACAACAGGTGGTCGAGGCCGTGCCAGATATGCCAGACGCCCTCGGTGATGAAGTCATGGAGCGAGCTGCTGGCGCCGGTCAGCACTGTGACGGGCGTCGAGTCACGAATGACCAGTGTCTGCTCGTGTGTCCCGTGCACTCTGACCAGCGCGCGGTGAAGCGCATCGGTGTCGAACAGGAGGCGGTAGGAGATGGAGACCGAAGATCCCTCGCACTCAGCCTCGAACGGCAGGCTCCAGTAGGGACCGTCAGAGTGATCGACAAGCACCGCCTGACGCAAGCCGATGGAGCAGGGTGCGGAGTCGCGCGTGACCGCAAGTCGGTCGGCGACGTAGGAATTGACTGCGCTCGTGGAGTCATCGAGCTCGCCCCACGTGATCGCGCCGTCTCCGTTGGCGTCGATCGCCAATGCCGCGTCGAGATCGCGAATCGCAACATCGAGCGTTCCCTCGATCCGGCCACCCGCGACCTCGAGGCGAAGGTGCGAGTCGCTTGGCTTGTGAGCCAGTGCGCTCGATGCCGATGCAACGAGAACTGTAAACGCTGCAAGAAGCTTCAGCATCACCGTTTCCTCGCGAGGGTCCGCTCGAGTTGCACGTCACGGACGCCCGTGGCCGTGACCCATCCACCGATCAGAGCGAGCCCGGCCGGGTCTCGAGCGGCGACCGCTGCTGAAGCGAGTAGGCGCGCGTCCGCAAGCTCGCGCTGGACCGCCCAGTTCTCGACAGCAAGGCCTAGCGCTCGCCGCGGATCGTGCTCGATGTCCAGGACGAACCTGGCTTCCTCGCGAAGGTGAATGCGATCACCGCGCGCACCCGCCGCGACGAAGCGCTGTCTTGCCTCCGCGATGAGTGCGTCTGCTTCGTTGCCGCGCGCTTGAAGCTCCGCAATCGCTCGGCGGACGAGCATTCCGTCGACTTCCTCATGGCCAGCAAGGACGATGGACGCCCTGGCGGGTTCACCGGATGCGAGCAGGAGGTCCGCGAGCAGACCGAGCGCGTACAAGTCACCCGGCGTGGCCGCGAGTACAGAGCGCAGGTGTGATGTGGCGAGATCCCAGGCCCCGACCTGGATGGCAAGCTCGGCCAGGATCGTCGTGATCCAACCGCGGAGGGCTGGGTCGGTGACCCGTGTGCGCGCGAGCTGAGCAGCGAGTTGCTCGTACGCGTCACGCTCGCGGCCGTGTAGTGCATCCAGGGGGGCAGTACAGGCTGTCGCGAGCAGTGTGGCAGAGAGCGCTGCAAGTGATGCGCAACTCTCACGTGCCGCGTTGTAGTCTCCGCTCACCGTTGCGACGACCGCACGCGTGAGATGGGCTTCGACGTCCTTGGGACGAGCGCGTACGAGCTGATCTAGATCCGTGCGAGCAGCGTGGAACTCGTGCAGCGACTGCTTGATCGTCGCGCGAAGCAGCAGGACGTCGGGCGGAGGATTTTGTAGGACCCACCACGGCGCAAGCGTTGCCTGCGCACGGCCAAGGTAACGAGGGTCCGAGAGTGACCTGGCGCGCTCGATGTCCTGTCGAGCGATGGCCACCGCCTGAGCGATGGCCACCGCCTGTGTGATGTCCACGACGCCTCGGCGAGATGCTGCGCGCGCTGCAAGTTCCTCCGGCGTGCGCCGCGGGACGTTTATGACGATTGCGTTTCGGTCAGTGAGCTTGTGGCGCCCACGTTGCGCAGCGACGTCCGGGGCGCTCCACGCCAGCGCCATGACCGCCGTGAGCAGGAGCAGCGACATCGCGATCAGCAACGTTCTGCGTTTCGATCGAGGGGGCTCGCTCCTTTCGGTGCGAGAGCGCTCGTCCGTCAGCGTGCGATGGGAGGCCCAACGAAACATGCATCAGCACGTAAGCAATTATGGCGCCGTCCACGCAGCTGACCGTTGGCGAACCGAACGATCCATTGATGGGCCTCGCGCGTACGTATCGCTCGGCTCGCTGGTCCTCGCTCCAGGCAGCACAGCGTGGAACGACAGCTGCACCCGCTTACGAGATGCTCTGCATGACCGCACGTGTGCTCAGGGTCGCGACCGGAGTATGCGTGCTCGCCTCGAACGCCGCCGCGCAGCCCATAGCCACCGAGACCACAGTGGCCGCGCCCGAGCAGGAAACTGGCGATTCGTCGACGGCCCGGGCGGCAGCTGCAAGCTTCGATGCGACGCTCGCTGCCTCGATCGCTGCAGCCGAGCTCATCGAGATCGATGACACGGCTCCGGCCGAGTCAGCGTCTTCGGTTCAGCTATCGGTCGACGATCTGCGTGTGCGTTCGCGGACACAGATCTCGGACTTGCTGCGTCACGTTCCAGGCTTGATGGTTTCGCAACACGCGGGAGGCGGAAAGTCGGATCAGTACTTCATCCGCGGCTTCGATGCCGACCACGGAACCGACATCGCGATCTTCGCCGACGGTGTCCTCGTCAACATGCCAAGCCATGGTCACGGACAGGGGTATGCGGACATGAACTTCCTGATCCCGGAGACCGTCGAGAGCATCGCCGTGCACAAGGGGCCATACGCAGCACGATTCGGCGACTTCTACACCGCGGGCGCGATGGAGCTGAAGACGATCGACAAGGTCGATCATCCCACGGTGGTGCTCGCTGGCGGCGCGCCTCTGGCGGGACCGCGGCGGTTCCGGCAGTACAACCGGCGCGTCGTGGGAATGGCGAGCCCACAGGTACGCGATAGCGACTCGGATCGCGCGCTGATTGCCGCGCAGATCGCGAGCTCGGATGGACCGTTCGAGAACGAGCAGGCGCTTCGGCAAGGCAACGCACTCGTGAAATGGAAGGGGACCGTCGGACGAGGTGATCTCGCGCTCCAGACGAGCTGGTACGCGGCGAAGTGGAATGCGTCGGGGCAGATTCCCGAGTCCGCAGTACGCGACGGCACGATCGACAGGTTCGGATCGCTCGATCCATCCGAAGGTGGCAGCACCTCTCGCACGAGCTTCCAGCTCGGCTATACGTTGCGGGACGAACGCGGTGGGACGTGGCGCGCGTCGGCGTTTGGCGTGGAGTACAGCTTCTTGTTGTTCTCCAACTTCACGTACTACGCACGCGATCCGGTCCGCGGTGATGAGATCGAGCAGGGCGACTCTCGCTTCGTATGGGGCCTGGACACGGCCTACGACCGTCGTTTCAAGGTCGGCGGTCACGACACGTTGATCACGGTCGGTACGCAGATCCGCAACGACGATGTGCGCACCTCGCTCTGGCACGTGGAGCGACGGCGGCGGCTGGGTGACTGCTTTGCGAAGGCAACCAATCCCTGCAACAACACGGACGCGCAGATTCGGAGTATCGGTGCGTACATGGAAGCGAACGTCCACGTACTCGACCACGTGCACGTCTTGCCGGGGCTGCGCTTTCAGCAGTTCGTGTGGGCTGTGGACGATCTCGATCCCTCGACGCGCACAGACCCCGACGCGGCGACAAGCGGCAACGCTGGGCGAGCGATGCTCTTGCCGAAGCTATCCGTCGAAGCGGAAGCGACGTCGAGGCTGAACCTGTTTGCGAATGCCGGCAATGGATTTCACTCGAATGACGCGCGCTCCAACGTGGCCTCGAATGGCGCTGGGTCGTTGGCGCGCGCTCTGGGTGCGGAGGTGGGGGTTCGGACAACGTATGTGCCTCGCACGCGCGTCGCGGCGGCGCTCTGGTATCTGCACCTCGACTCGGAGCTCGTATGGAGCGGCGATGCGGGGGGGACCGAACCCTCGGACGCAAGCCGGAGGCACGGTGTCGATCTCGAGGCGTCACACACTCCCGTCTCCTGGCTGAAGATCGACGCCACGCTGAGTGTTGCGCGCGCAACGCTTGTCGAGACCGCCGGCACCAGCAACGGCCTCGCGCTAGCGCCCCGCATCATGGGGCAGGGCGGCATCACGTTCATCGACGGCTCGCGGTTCGTGTCTCTTCGCGGGCGCGGCATCGGGGACCGACCGGGCAACGATGATGGCACGTTGACCGCGGACGGCTATCTGATCTTTGATCTCGTCACGGGGGCCAAGGTCGGCGATCTCGATCTCAACCTCACCGTCAACAACGTCCTCGATAGCGAATGGCGTGAGGCACAGTTCGCCGCCGAGTCGCGCGTGAGCCCGGCAGCGGAGATCGTCGAGCAGATGCACTACACCCCCGGTATTCCACTGACCGCGACCGTGACCGCCGGCTATACGTTCTGACCAGGTGGCGAAGGATCGGCGTGCAGCGTCATCGAAGGTTGGCGTACAGGCGAGCGAGCCGGTGTGGACACGCCGCTCGAAGAGAGTGTCTGGATCAACGTCCAGATGGCGAGCGCCCGCAGCGGTTTGTGCTGCGAACCGCCGTGCACTCACACATCCATTCAATGTGGACGACGCTGCTCGCAGGAATGACGTCGTGGAGTTCCTGCGCAGCCTGGCCGGCGACGAGCGAACAGGAGAACGACCGCGAACAGGAGCGGCGTGGAGGGTGCAAGGCCACCCGATGTCGTGCAGCCGCAGCCGGACGACTCACCCTCGGTGGGCGTCGTTCCACCATCGCCGCCGGTTCCCGCATCGTCGGAGGCCGCGGGTGGCTCGGACGGGCGATCCCGCCGACGATACATGACCTGGAACGGCCCTGTTCGTTTGTCGAGCCAGAGGGCATGCACGTACGCGTCTGTGAGCGACAGAAGCGGCGTCGATGCCACCGTGCCGATCGGTGTGGAAGCTTTCTCGTCCGGGAGCCACGTGACACCTTCGTCCACCGAGTGCGAGTAGTGGATCGCGAGTGTGCCGTTGCGGCTGTCATGCCACGCAAGGAACACGGACCGGCCATCGCCGATGATCGAACCGTGATCGGAGGAGCCGGGTGTGTTCGTGAGCTGCACCGGCGTGCCCCATGTCGCGCCGTTGTCGGGAGACCGGACCGCGTACATGTGCGGATTCGCGTCTGCCGTACCTTCTGCGGCGCGGTTGAAGTTCACGACGACGCTCGTGCTGCCCGCCGTGGCGATGTCATTGCGGCCCGCGAACGCGGCGCCTGAGTAGCTGACCGGCACCTGGGCGCCCCAGGTATCGCCACCGTCGAGCGAGCCGATGTAGAAGGTGTCGGGGCAGACCGTGAAGCTGAAGGACGGGCCCGCCATGCAGGGCGGATTCGTGCCGCGGTCGTCCCAGATCGTGACGTGCACGCCGCTACCGCGCGCCGCGACCTGCGGACGCTCGGCGCCGAACGTCCCCATCGAGTTTGCGATGACCTTCTCGGGATCCCATGTTGCGCCTCGGTCCTTCGAGCGCAGGTAGTACGTGTCCCATTCGGCATCGCGGTAATCCATCCACACGATGTGAAGCGCATTGTCGCTGTACGCGATCGAGATGCGGAAGGCGCCCTGCGCCGTGGTGAGCTGCTTCGGCGTGTCCCAGCTCGCGCCGTTGTCACCGGAATGGAGGAGGTAGATGTCGCCGACATCGCGCGTGCAGCACCAGTCGGTCAGGTTGCGCGTGTTCTTGAGGTAGATGGCCCAGACATCGTTGCCGTCGGCCACCATGGGATCGGTCAGGTGGATGACGCCCGAGTCGAGCGTCCGCTCGCTGGCCCACGTGCCGCCGTTGTCGGCCGAGCGGCGGTAGCGAATGTCGGTGTTGCCGTAGATGATGTGGACGTTGGTCCCGAATGTCGCGATGCCCTCACCAAAGATGTCGCCGCCGGTCGCCGTCAGTGGCGTCTCCGCGCTCCACTGCGCCGAGGCGACCGTTGGAACGAACATGAGTGCAAGGACGCACAGGGCCTGCCGTTCGAGCATTCCGCGATCATCGCTCAAATCGCGGCATCCCGGGCGCATCACCTCAAGGTGCACTGTTCGCGTGCTGGGTCTGCGATACTTCTCACATGCGAATTCTGCCTCTACTGGTGATCCTGCTCGTTTCTTGTGGCGGCGACGCGCCGAATGTCGGTGGTACATGCACGGCGATGGGTGGCTGCGACGAAGACCTGTCCTGCGACACGAGCGTCGTGGGCGGCTACTGCACGGCGGCTTGCACGACGTCGGGTTCAACGGATGAGTGTCCCGATGGCTCCGTCTGCGACACGGTCTCCGGCACGGCGATCACGTGCGTGAAGATCTGCAAGGCCGCCGAGGACTGTCGGTCTGACCTGGACTGCAATGGCGTCAGCGGAACGAACCTCAAAGCGTGCAAGCCGAAGACATGATGTACGATGCGAGAACTAGGAGGATACGTATGACTCGACTCATCATGATTTCGATTGCGCTGCTGTTCCAACTACGTCGTCACCATTAACACGGCCACGACTGGAACGACGTACGCGCCATCAGAACAAGGGACTCTGTACATCAACATCTCTGCGCTTGGTGCCGTCAGCGCCGGCACGTGAGAATTCCGTTCGAAGTGTTTTGTAAGCGCTGCGTGAACCCACGTGGCGCGTTCCCCGCGGGACCGTCGCACGGTCGCCGGTTCAGCGGGCTGGTGGGTTCGGTCGAAGCCGGCGGCGGCGGGACGGTGATCATGGACAGCGGGCGCGCGCTCAAGACCGCTAACTCCGGTTACCTGACGCGCCGCCTGGTCGATGTCTCGCAGGACACGATCATCAGCGAGTTCGACTGCGGTACCCGCCAGGGTGCCGAGATGATGCCGCTCATCGAGGGTGGCGAGATCATCGAGCGCCTCGGTGACCGAATCCTCGGTCGCGTCGTGCTCGAGGACGTCGTCGACCCGTACACCGGCGCAGTGCTGGTGGCGGCGAACGCCGATATCACCGAGGACGACGTCAAGATCATCGACAACGCCGGTATCGACCGCGTGAAGATCCGCTCGGTGCTCGCTTGCGAGACCCGCCGCGGAATCTGCTCGCTGTGCTACGGCCGTGACCTCGCTCGCGGCATCATGGTCAACATCGGTGAAGCGGTCGGCGTCATTGCCGCCCAGTCCATCGGTGAGCCGGGTACGCAGCTCACGATGCGGACGTTCCACATCGGTGGCGTTGGTCAGATTCGCACCGAGCAGTCGTCGCTCGAGGCGCGCAACGAAGGCATGGTCAAGCTCAACGGCGTCCAGCTCGTCAAGCGCAAGGATCACTCGGTGGTCATGAACCGCCAGGGCGAGCTTGTCCTCGTCGACGAGATCGGCCGCGAGCGTGAGCGCTACGGTCTGCAGTACGGCGCACGCCTCATGGTCGAGGACGGTCAGCGCGTCAAGGGTGGTCAGCTCCTCGCAGAGTGGGACCCCTTTGCGATGCCGATCGTGACAGAGGCCGGTGGCTACGTGAAGTAAGGAGACATCGTCGACGGCGTCACGATGCAGGACTCGCTCGACGAGGTCACGGGCCTCTCGCGCAAGACCATCACCGAGTCCAAGGACGCGGACAGCCGTCCGCGTATCACGCTGAAGGATGCTGACGGCAACACCGTCAAGGTCATCGGCGGCGGCATCAGCGGTGGCGACGCGGAAGCGCGTTACTTCCTGCCGGTCGGCTCGAACATCCTCGTCAACGACGGTGATTTCCTCGAGGCCGGCGACGTGATCGCCAAGATCACGCGCGAGACCACGAAGACCAAGGACATCACCGGCGGTCTGCCGCGTGTTGCCGAGCTGTTCGAAGCGCGCAAGCCGAAGGATCACGCAGTCATCTGCGAGATCGACGGTGTCGTGCACTTCGGCAAGGACACCAAGGGCAAGCGCAAAGTGCTCGTGGTTCCCGAGGTCGGCGATCCGGCGGAGTACCTCATCCCCAAGGGCAAGCACCTCTCGGTTCGCGAAGGCGACCGCGTGCGTGCAGGCGAGGCCCTGATGGACGGCCCGGCGAACCCGCACGATATCCTCAAGGTCCTCGGTGAGCGCGCGCTCGCCAAGTACCTGGTCGACGAGATCCAGGAGGTCTACCGCCTCCAGGGCGTGCGTATCAACGACAAGCACATCGAGGTGATCGTTCGCCAGATGCTGCGTCGCGTGTCGGTCTCCGACACGGGTGATGCACCTTGTCAGCGCGGGCCGCGAGCACTGAGTACTTGTGACGGCATGCGATGTGGCCGAGTGCGTGGGCAATGAACGCCTTGCCGACGGCTCCACAGACGGCAGCACGGCGTAGTCAGCTCGCTCGCTGATGATCGGTG
>JBBQFU010000270.1:0-11886 GCA_038322185.1 Haliangiales bacterium | reverse complement strand
GTGCGCAGCCGCTCCGTCGCATGCGACGTTGCCAGCCCGAGCAGCGCGTCCACGCCGCTGATGACCGAGTCCCATGCGTGAGGCTTGATCCGGCCGATGAACACCTTGGGATGCCGCGTCTTGTCGGCGTGTTCGGCGTCGGTCGAGAGCTCCTCGAACAGCTTCTCGCCCGGGCGCACACCCGTGAAGCGCACTTCGATGTCTTCGTCGGGCCGCAGGCCCGATAGCGTGATGAGATCCTTCGCGAGGTCGACGATCCGCACTGGCTCGCCCATGTCGAGGATGTAGATCTCACCTCCCTCGCCCATCGCGCCGGCCTGCATGACAAGTTGCGCGGCCTCGGGAATGGTCATGAAGTAGCGGCGCATCTCGGGGTGGGTGATCGTCACGGGGCCACCGTTCGCGATCTGTTCGCGAAAGATAGGAATGACGCTGCCGGCCGAACCGAGCACATTGCCGAAGCGCACGGTGACGAAGCGCGTATGTGAGCGGGCCGAGAGACCCTGCAGGTAGATCTCTGCGATGCGCTTGGTGGCGCCCATCACGGACGTCGGGTTCACGGCCTTATCGGTCGACACGAGAACGAAACGCTGGACGGCGTGCTCGTCGGCCAGGTCCGCGATGATGCGCGTACCACCCACGTTGTTCTTCACGGCCTCACCGGGGTTCCACTCCATCATCGGCACATGCTTGTGCGCGGCCGCGTGAAACACCATCTCGGGCTTCGTGCTCGAGAACACGTGACGCATCCGCGTCTGGTCGCAGACGTCCGCGATGCATGGATCGATGGGCACCTGCGGGAACGCCGTGGTCAGCTCTCGATGAATCTCGAACAGTGCGTTCTCGAACTGCTCGACGAGAATGAGCCGCGCCGGTCCGAACCGACAGATCTGGCGGCACAGCTCTGAACCGATGCTTCCGCCCGCGCCGGTCACGAGCACGACCCGACTACGAACGGCCGCACCAACGGTATCCTCGTCGAGCTGCACGGGCTCGCGGCCCAAGAGATCCTCGATGGCGACCTCGCGGATTCGCGACAGGTTCACCTTCTCCCCGACAATCTCGTAGATGCCGGGGATGATCTTGGTCTCGAGCTCCGCGTCTCGACATAGCTGCGTGATGCGACGGATCTGCGAGCCGGACGCGTTCGCGATCGTGATCAACACGCGCCGGACATGCTTGTGCTCGGCGATCGCAACCACGTTACCCGTCACCCCGAGGACCGGCAGACCGCCAATGATCGCGCCCTGCTTCGTGCGATCGTCATCTAGAAACCCAACCGGCTTGAGGCCGAGGTCAGGACGTTTGGCGAGCTCGCGCGCGACGATCACACCTGCTTCGCCAGCTCCGATGAGCAGCACGCGATGCTGCTCGACGCCCGCGCTGCGGCGGCGTCGATCGATGGACTCGCCATGCATGCGGCGCAACGCGCGAATGCCAGCGAGGCCCAGGAACGTGATCACGAAGTTCATCGCGAGCACACCGAGCGGAATCGTGATGATGGCGAAATCTTCGCTGACGAGCGGACCACCGAACCGCACGGCCGCGAGCACCGCCGTCGATGCCATCACCGCGAGCAACATGCGGCCCGCATCGCCGATGCTTACGTAGCGCCACGACATGCGCGGCACGCCGAATAGCGCCAGTCCGCCGTACTCGAGGGAGACCACGTACGGCCACGTGACCAGCAACACGTAAAGCCACGTCGACGGGATCACGAACTCGAAGCGAAACAAGAACGCGAGCCAGTACGCGACGGACAGAACCAAGACGTCCAGAAAGACCTGGATGCTGCGGTTCAGAAACTGCGCCATGAGGTGTCGTTAGTGCGACGAACGCCCGCTGGCGTTCATGCGTCTATCGGACTCTCAGCGAAATGGGGACGCGTGGGCCGGGGGCTCGATGCCGGGATCGAAGGGGCTGTCCATCTCCGGGTTGTCGAGGTCGGGGTGGTCTACCGTGGCGGCAGACTCTTGCTTGTAGAGCTCGGGAACACCGACGCAAGCCTCAGCAACCGCCCGCAGATTCGCGATGTTGCTCGCGGACGCGGTCATCGCGTCAAAGTCGTCGCGTGCGGTGGCGGCATCGGTGCTGAGGTCGGCGGTGAACTGCCGGTCGGACTCGTCGAACAAGTTCTGTTCGGCTTTGGCCTGGACGAGTGTGTCGTTCACGCAGGTCAGCTTGATGACGTCCTTCTCCTTGCGGGCAACAGCCTGCAAGTGACGCATGGACTTTGAGTCGGCGTCGATCTGAGCCTTGAGCTCCCCCGCCCGAACAACCATATCCGGCCCCGACAGCGGAGTCGGCGGCGGCGTCTGCGCTTGCACCGTCACAGCGGTGAACAGCGCCAGGCCAGACAGGTATTTTACTCGTGATTTCATAGGGGTGCGCTAAGTGAGCAGAAGGTACGTCAATCCTGGGCCTGCGTCAATCCCAACCCTTTGGATGCCGGACGTTGGCACAGCGTTCATGCCAGCACTTGAACCCTGGAGCGATCTGGTACATCTCAGCTCTCGATGCGCTTGCTCGTGCTCATCGCGCTCCTGTGCGCGGCCTGCGGTGACAACCCTCCCGTGGTGTATCCAACAGTTGCGCCGTTTGACGAGACCAAGCTGACCCTCGGTCCCGGCGATAAGCTCGAGCTAACCATCTTCTATGGCTCGGAGCAGACGACCACCTCCTACACCCTCGACTCCTCCGGTCAGGTGGAAGTGAGATTTATCGGGAGTGTCGAAGCTAGCGGCAAGACACCGCGCGACGTCCAGGAGGAGATCCGGGTCCGGCTCGCCGACGGCTATCTCAAGGAGCCGGTGGTGTCGCTCACCGTCACCGAGATCAACTCGCTCAAGTGCTCCGTTTTTGGACAGGTTTCGACCAACGGCTCGGTGAAGTTCACGCCGGGGATGACGATCACCGAGGCCATCGCGAAGAGTGGCGGGTTCACGCCACTGGCGCGCAAGAACATGGTCAAGGTCACGCGCACACTCAACGGCAAGAAAGAGACGTACAAGATTCCGGTCGAGCTCATCGCAGCGGGCGATCGCCCGAACTTCCCGATGATGCCAGGCGACGAAGTGTTCGTGCCCGAGCGCCCCTGGTAGCGACATGCGTGGGCGCGACACCGCTTCCGCCGCAGTAGGCTGCGCCGCGCTCGCGGTTGCCGTGTTCGCGGTCGGCGGGTCGCTGCGATGGGTGCAAGCCATCGTCGCCGTGCTCGTCGCGCTCGCGCTCATACCGCTCCTCGTGTCCCGGCGCGCGTTTGCACGCGTACCGCCATTGCTCGCGGTCCTGGGCAGCGCAGCACTGATCTCGGCGGTGCAACTGGTGCCGCTTCCGGACGCCGTCCTCGACCTATTGCAACCGGTCGGCGCCGTGCTCCGCCGCGATGGTGCCGAGCTCGTTGGAACAAGCCCGTGGCCGTCGCTGTCACTCGATCCGCCGGGCACGCTGCGTGCGCTCGCGCATTTCATGACGCTGCTCGGCATCGCCGTGCTCGCGCTCAGGCTCTCGATTCACGAGCGTGGCCGCTACTACTGCGTTGCGGCGGTCGCGGTCTGTGCGGGTATCAGCGCGCTCGTGGTCGGTTTGCACGAACTGCTGGGTGCGCGATCGCTCTACGGTCTCTACGAGCTCGAGGAGATCAATCCACACTTGATCGGCCCGCTGCTCAACTTGAACCATCTCGGCGCGTGGATGGCGGTTGGCACGATCGTGTCGCTCGCACTCGTTGCATATCGCCGTCAGCCAACATGGCTCCGGCCGTTCTGGCTCGCGAATGCTGCCGCGTGCGCGTTCGTCGTGGTCGCGACGGTTTCACGCGGTGCGACGCTGGCGCTGATCGCCGGCGCAATCGTCACCGGCGGCACGTTGATCGCGCAACGACTCGTCGGTAATGCCGAGGCTCCGCGTCGCAGGCGCAGCAGCTTCGTCACGAGCTCGTTGCCAATCGGTATCGTCGGGGTGTGCGTCGTCATCGTCGTCGTGTTCTCGAACGCCGGGAACGTCATGTCGCAGCTCTCGCACACGTCTTTTGACGAGCTCGGCGACTCGCGTACAAAATTCGCAGCGTGGCGCTCTTCCATTGCACTGATTCGCGAAGCTCCCGTGCTGGGCCTCGGTCGTGGTGCGTTCGAGACGAGCTTTGCGCGGGTTCATCCGGGCAGCAAGCACGCGACGTTCTCGCACGTCGAGAACGAGTTTCTGCAGATCGTGCTCGACTGGGGATTCGTCGGCGGTGTGCTGATGCTGCTCACGACCTCTTGGTTGGCCGCACGCGCGGTCCGACGTTGGCGCGAGGATGCGTTGGTCGCTGGTGTGCTCGGCGCTGCGTGCGCGGTCGCGGCCCAGAGCACCGTGGACTTCGGGATCGAGCTGCTCGGCCTCGCCGTTCCGATCACGATCCTGGTCGCAACCGTGTCTCAGGTACCGCTGCGCCAGCTCGAAACACCCCGCGCCGCGCTGGTCAGTCGCGGCCTTCGGGCCACGCTGATCGCCGTGCTGCTCGGTTGCGCGGGCCTGCTGCTGTCGAGCGCGACGACGGAACTCAGCGAGGATCATCGCCGTATGCGGGCGGGATCGACCCTCGCGATGCAGCAAGCCGCGCTCGAACGTCATCCGCTTGACTACTACGCGTTCGCGCTCGCAGCTGAACGCCTGAATGAAGCGAACGATCCACGCGCGATCCGGCTGCTCAACCACGCGCTGACCCTGCATCCCACGCATCCCGGATTGCATCACGCAGCGGCTCGGATGCTCGTTCGCGCGGGTTACCCGGCACAGGCGGCAAGCGAGTATTCCGCAGCGCTGCGCGGCAGCTCGCAGCAGGCAGCGCTCGTTCGCGAGATCGTGACGAAGCTACCCGCCGAGCATGCCGTCAACGCGATTCCGCTCGACGCACGCAATGTTCCGCAGCTCCTGAGCACTCTGCGAGAGGTCGAGCGGCCAGAGCTCGCCATGGCATTCATGCGCCGAATGCTGCGGATGCCTGACGCGCGGACCCATGCCTGTGAGCTCCTATTTCCGCTCGCAATCGCTGCGAACGCCGAAGCGACCCAGCTGGTGTTTGCGCACTGCATGAGCCCGCCGCCCGATTTCGCGATGCGACTCGCCCTCGCACGGACGCTCGACCGCGCGAAGGACCACTCGCAAGCCTTGGTACTACTTGAGGACGTCGAGAGCTGGCACAGCGCTGCGATCGACAAACGGGACGCGTGGTTCCTGCTCTGCGATACCTATTCGGCGTTGCGTCGATGGGACGATGCCAAGCGCTGTCTCCGTCGCCTTGACGTCGCGAGCGCAACCGCTGAAGACCGCGATGAGGCGCAAAGGAGGCTGCTCCAGCTCGAGGAGGCGCGCCGCACAGTGAGCGAGCCCACTCCGGCGGCCTCCGTGGGGAAACCTTCACGGTGAACGAGCGTAGGCCCTTCGAATCCTTGCAGAACATCCGACGTTACGGCATTGCCTCGCTGCGCCTCGTCGACTACCATCCTTTGGCCGTAATCGGATTGAACGTTTCGTTCGATTCAGGCACTTAGTTGGAGCACGATGTCGGACCCGAAGAAGCCAACCCCCGAAGAGCCCATCGACCGGGCCCGCCGGCGTTTGCTCGCGAAGGCCATCTACGTGCCGCCGATCGTGATCGGCATCATTTCGCTTCAGCAGGCCGGCTGCCAGCAAGGCCCTTCGTGCCCGCCGAACACGTGCGGCCCCGGCGCCTGTAACCCGAGCAACCCGTGTCAGCCGGACGTCAATCCGTGCGCCCCGAACACGGGCTGTAATCCGGATAACTGCAACCCCAATCAGCCCTGCAACCCGGACTGATGCTCGAGGAGGGCGCCGTGCAGGGCCTCCTGTTCCCACAAGTTCCGGCGCTGATCGCTCGCGAGGCCGATGGCTTCGTCATGGTCGCGAGCACGGGCATGCGCGCGCAGATTCGCGGCGCGATCTGCAAGGAGATCGAAGCATCGCTCGATGCCCGCAGCGCAACGGAGGAGCTGACACGGCTCGGTGGCGCGCACCAGGCGCTGCAGCAGCTGACGCGCTGGCTCCAGACACCATCCGTGCCGCTCACGCGTGGCGGGGCCGTGCAACTCGATGGCTTCGACACGATCTTTGTCGAGCTGCTTGGCCAGTGCAACGAGCGCTGCGTCCATTGCTACGCGGACTCCTCGCCGACGGTCACAGACGCGCTCGAGCCCGAAGTCGCGTACTCCGTGATCGACCAGGCCGCTGCTGCTGGCTTTCGACGGATCCAGTTCACCGGCGGCGATCCATTGCTGTGCGACTTCTTGCCCGAGGCCGTCGCGCGCGCGCGTGCCGCCGGGATCCAGCACATCGAGATCTACACGAACGGTCTCGCGCTGACCGAGCAACTCGCCGACAAGCTGGCGCTGTACGCACCGACATTTGCCTTCTCGGTCTACAGCATCGATCCCGAAGCTCACGACCGGACGACCCGCACACCGGGCAGTCATCGCCGCACCCTGGCCGCCATCGATCGCGTCGTTGCGCGCGGGCTCACCTGCCGCGCAGCTGCCGTCGTGCTCGAGCCCGGCGGCGATATCGATGCGCTCGTCGACATGCTGAAGGCGCGCGGCGTTGGCTACGTGTCCTGGTCACGCGCGTTCGCTGTGGGGCGCGGCAACGATGTCGCGGCGACAAGCCAGAGCGTTGCGGTCGAAGAGAAGCCGCGCACCGCCGAGAGTGCGGGTCATCGCGCACCGACGGGTGAGCGCGCGGGCAGCGGCAAGCTGTGCATCACCTACTCGGGGGACGTCGTGCCCTGCATCTTCCAGCGCAAGAACGTGCTCGGAAACGTGCGTGAAGGGCGAACGCTCGTCGAGATCGTGACGACCGCTGCGCAAGCTGCGGCGCGGCGCAGCTTGCCCACCGTCGCCGATGCGCAGCAGCGCCTGCAGTGCTCGAGTTGCCGGCTCACCGATGTCGCGCTCGCGTGGCTCGGAACGCGAACTGCGAGCGTTGGATGACCGACTTCAGGGTGCGGCCCGGGTTGACGATCCGCGAGCTTCCCGACGGCGACGCGGTTGTGGCTGGTTCCACGGATGCCGACGCGGTCATCATCAACTCGTCGGCGCACGCGATCCTCGAGCTGCTCGACGAGCCACGCAGTGAAGCCGACATCGCAAGCGTGTTTCGTGATGCGTTCCCAGACCAGGACGAGTCCAAGATCTTGCACGACGTGCACGTGCTCGTCGAAGAGCTCGTGCGCGCCGGAATTGTAGAGACATGTGGCAGCGCGTCGTCGACTGCCTAGGCGTATCCGTCTCGATCGAGTCGGATGTCCCATCGATCGCGGAGCAGCTGACTGCAGTGTTCCGCACGTTCGCGGACACAGGGGCGGAACCCCAGCTCCGTTACGTGCTGGCGATCGGCGAGCAGCCGACGCTCCTTCGAGATGGAAAAGCGCTGCACTTTGACGCGGCGCTCGATCTCGTCGGAGGACTCGAGCTGGATCTCTATCGGCGGGTCGCCGAGCGCGCCACGGGTCTCGTGTTGCACGCGGCCGCTGTTGTCGGCGGCGATCAACGCACACTCGTGTTCACCGGCGTCTCTGGTGCCGGCAAGAGCACGCTGCTCCGGGCGTTGCTTGCGCGCGGATACTCGTATCTCACCGAGGAATGCGTCGCGCTTCGCGATGCCCGCGAATGCACTGGGCTTGCCCGTGCGCTTCACGTCGAGGACGACACTATCGAGGTCCCAGCCGGCTTCACCGTCAACGACTACGTGATGAACGTCGTGTCCGGGGGCACGAAGCGCACGCGGTTGTTTCATCCACCCGAAGCAAGCGTCTGGCGTCGGCCGGCACGACCGGCCGCCGTCGTCTTGCTGTCTCATGGCGTGGATGCACCAGACACGCTGGTCCGGATCTCGACCGCCGAGGCACTTGTCGGGCTGTGGCCGATGGTGTTTCGCGGGACACCGCTGGAGGCAGCGGGCGCCCTCGGCGCGCTCCCGTGCTACCGGCTGCACACGACGACACCCGCGAACGCCCAGCGGCTCGCGTGGGATCTCGGCGAGGAGCTCGGTGTCATCCCAGGTTGACCACGCGGCGCTCGAGCGCATGCGTGCGGCGCTTCCATCGCTCATGAACGGGGCCGGCGCAGTGCCCAGCCCACCACCAGTCCGCTTGCTCGAGGTCAATCACCTCGGACCCCTTGCGTACAAACTCGGTGTCAGCGAGTGCCGCGCCGAATACGCGGCGTCGACGATCGTGTCGCTACGGCGGCGAGTGCAATTGACAGAGGTGCTCGCCGCGTTCGCGAAGCGCAGCGTGCGCGTTGCCCTGCTCAAAGGCAGCGCCTATGTCGACACGCTGTACGCAGATCCCGCTGAACGCCCGATGCAAGACGTCGATCTGCTCGTGCCCGCGACCGAGCTTCCCGATGCGATGCGCACGCTGGTCGACCTCGGATTCATTCGCGTTGGAATGGCTCGTAAGCTCTCGGGGCACTACCACGCGATTGCATTCAGCCGCGATGGAATGATCATCGAGCTGCACCGAAATATCGTGCAGCCGTACCGCACGAGGATCCGGACCGGAGGCCTCTGGAAACGCGTGAGTCCCGATCCTCGCGGCAGCAGCGCGATGCGCCTGGATCCGGTCGACGAGCTGCTGTTGTGCATGCTGCACATCGCGCGTCACGAGCTCGCAGTACCCGCGATCAACTACATCGACGTGTGGCGCAGCTTGAAGCGGCTCGATGGAGCGCAGCGCGCCATCTTGCACGAACGCGCCATTGATCTGCACATCTCACGCGCGACACAGGCCGTGCAGTCCATGACTGACAAGCTCGCGCGCGGCGAGCGCGGCCATCCCGAGCTTGGGGCCGCGTCGCGCCTGCTGCCCAGCACCGACGACGTCCTTCTCGGCATGCGGCCCAGGCGCCTGCGTCAGATCGGGCAGAAGCTCTCGCTTCTCGAAGGTACTCGCGAGCTGGCCGGCCTCGGGTACGTCTACGTCGTCACGTATGTCGACGGTGTGCTCCGCACGCGCGACAAGGGCTAGCGCTGCATGTCGGCGTGAATCGCCTCGACCAGCTCTCGTAAGCCGGTCTCGAACGGCACGGTCATCTTCCAGCCGAGCTCCTCTCGCGCGAGGCTCGCATTGGCGAACCGGCCGATGTCACCAGTCGGCTTCGACGTGTCGTACTCGATCGAGTCGATCTTCACGTGCGCGTGCGCCTGGATCATCTCGGCAAGCTCGCGAATCGTCGTGCAGCGATCCGGGCCGAGCATGAACGTGCGATGCGAGCCTTCGTAGGCGAGCGCGCCTACGACTCCTGCGACAACATCACGCACGTGGATGAACGCGCGACCCTGCGTGCCATCGCCCCACACCACGAGCTTGCCATCGGTCGATGACAGCGCGCGCCGGATCAGCGACGGGATCACCTGCGCGGTCTGGTCCTGGTACGTGCACGGCCAGCCATACACGTTGTGCAGATCGAGCACGGTGAGCCGCGTGCGCGTGCCTTTGACCGCGAGGCCGAACTCGATCTCGCCCAGGAGCTTGCTCCAGCCGTAGCCAGACTCGGGGTCTGCCGGAAACTTCTGCCCCTCGCTCAGCATCGACGTCTCGACAGACCGCTGCAGTCCCTGCGGGTACGAGCACGCGGTGCCGAGATAAATGAGCTGCCGAGGCTGAACGTCGTGGACCACGCGTGCGATCTGCGTGTTGATCAACACGTTCGTCTGAAACACGCGCCACTCGTTGGAGAACACATAGGCGATGCCGCCGACGATGTCCGCTGTATGGACGAGCGCACAGTCGGCATCGAGCCCCGTGTACCAATCGCGATCACTCGCGATATCGGCGTGACGAAACTCGAACTGCTTGCTGGCCCGCAGCGGCTCGAGATTCTCACGCGTGCCGCGCCACAGGTTGTCGATGCCGACCACGTGGCGTCCGCTTGCGACCAGCGTTCGACACAGGGTCGAACCGATCATGCCTGCAGCGCCCGTGACGAAGATGCGTCGTGCGTCGATCATGTATCCGGCGACATTGTACAGCCGCCCTGGTACAGCCGCGCTACTTCGTAAACAGCGGACGCACGGTGCGCGAGAACACTGGATGGCGACGCACGCGGTCCGTCGCGGCCGAGTGATTCGACCGCACGCTGGTCACGAACGACGTTCCGCACAGCGTGACGTCGTAGTTGATCGGCTGGCCGGTCGACGGGTCGTCGAGCGCAACCCACAGCGAGTAGGTCGCACCCGGCGTCACGGCGAACGTGGTGAACTCGTCCTCCATGTTCGCGTTGTCCCAACCGACGGCAATCTGTTCCGTCGACCCATTCGGGAACACGAAGAAGTCGAGGTCCCCGGTCGTGCTCGCCCAGTTGAGCCGCACCGCGAGCGTGTTTGTCGTCGCGCCCATCGTGATCTGATACGTGTCACGATCCTGGTAGGCGTCCATCCACGACACGGGATCGGCTGCAGGATCCGAGCTGACGCCGCTGATCCGGTGGGTCGTGTTCGGGGCGACGATGATCCCCGTCGTCTCGGGCGCGTCGACACCGGCGACCGTCGTTGTCACGGTGGTTCCTCCGCCGTAGCGAACCTCGTATACGTCGTTGCCGCTGGCGGTGACCGTGTCGCCGGCTTCCGTGAATGCCGCGGCAGCGGTCGACTCAGGACAGCGCGTGGTCGAGTCGACGACCATCGAGATCTTGTAGTCGATAGGGGCCGTGGCGTCGGTGGCGTTGTAGGCCGAGACCGTGATCAGGTAGTCACCAGTCGGCAGCTCGGCGGCAACGGCCGCGAAGTCACCGACCATGACACCGACTTCGCTCACGGACGTGCTGGTGGTGATGCCGGAGATCTCGATCGCGACGGACTGGAGATTCTCGGCGCCTGGCGCCGTCAGGTAGATGAGGCCCTGCGAGGCGGCGGGCACCGTCAGTCGATACGAGTCGACGTCGACGGCCGTTTCGGTGCTGTTGAAGTGACCGTTGTTGAGCACGCCACAGATCGCGAGGGTGGTGCCGGTGAAGCTGGCGCCGGTGGCCTCGGGCGTTCCGGCGCCAAACAGATCGTCATTCGTCGCATCTGCCATCTCGGTGTACTGGCAGGTCACCGCGGGAGCGTCGACCGCCGCATCGTCATCCACGATCACCCGAGCATCAGGCCGCTTGCTGTCCTTGTCGTCACCGCAAGCGAGCAGGGCAATGCAGCAGAGTGAGAACAGGCTAGTCGTTCGCATCATAGGCTCCTCGGGAAACAGCCTGCCCTAACGCGAGGTTGAAGGACGTGCTCTCACGCAAAAATCTCGTGAGCATTCGTAGCACAGGGAGTTTGCCGAACCACCCTCAGGACAATTTGTGTCTAGTACGCACGGGTCGACTACAATGATCCCGAGTGAGAGATTGGTCACCTCATAGGGCAATTGGCGCGCTTGCATGCGTCGCTGCCTTTGCCTGCGGCTCCAAAGGGAGCGCGCCGACCGAGGAGGACAGGGGGCGGTCGGGCACGAAGTCGACGCCGACGCAGAAGAGCTGCCCGGGCCTCGTGCCCGCACCGAAGCTGCTCCCGAACGTCGAGCCAGCGCATCGCACGCTCGCCTACTGGCTCGAGCGCACGCAGGACCTCGATGACGTCCTCCTCGACGTCGCCGCGGTCCGCGACATGAACGCGTCGCTCTCGGTCGACCGCGGCGGCGACTGGCGCGGCGAGTACGATCTCACCGGCCCGGTCGACCGCGACCGACTTCGCCGCGACGTCACCGAGCGGTTGACCGGCTTGCACGACAAGCTGTCCAAGGGCGAGCTCGTCGAGCGTGACGGCAAGGTGCTCGAACCCGCCAAGATCGCGGGCTTGAATCCTGCGGTGTCGACGTCGATCGAGCTGGCAGCCGCGCCGGACCTTCGC
>JBBQFU010000269.1:0-11902 GCA_038322185.1 Haliangiales bacterium | reverse complement strand
CGCAGGCCTCGAAAGCGTCGCGCGAGCAGGAGATCAGCGAGATCTCGCGCGGCCTCAAGTCGCTCGCCAAGGAGCTCGACTGCCCGGTGCTCGCGCTGTCGCAGCTCAACCGCTCGCTCGAGAATCGAACCGACAAGCGTCCGCAGCTGTCCGACCTTCGTGAGTCCGGCGCGATCGAGCAGGACGCCGACGTCATCATGTTCATTTACCGCGACGTCATCTACAACAAGGAGTGCGAGAACCCGCACATCGCCGAGGTCATCCTCGGCAAGAACCGTCACGGTGCCACCGGGACGGTCGAGACGCACTTCGAGGGTCGGTTCACGCGCTTCGAGAATCTCACCCATCGAGTGGGCGAGCCGCGCAGCTACGAGTGATCTCAGAACGTCGCGTCGGACTCGGGGAGGTGCCAGAACGGCATGCTCAGTCCGACCGATGCGAAGATCGCGGAGGCCTCGCGCGTGGTCCACTTGCGCCACGTGCGCTCGCGATGGTTGCCGTACCACACGCGGCCGAGCGCGAGCACCTGCGACCACGGCACCGCTTCACCGCGCGGCTGGCGATGTCGCTCGCACCACGCATCGATATCAGTCGTCGTGCGAAACGGTTGCACGGTCGAGCACCAGTGCACGACGTTGGACCACGCATCGCGCGGCGGCATCGAGAAGTGGATCAGCGGCTCGGTGTTGGAGTCGGGCGCGAGCACGAGCGGCTCGTGCTCACCGCCCCAGCGCGCGTGAACGAGCGCCGGCCGATCGGTCGTTTCCGCTTCGCCAGAGCGCGCAGCATCGCGACTGCGATGCGAAGATTGAACGAGCGCGACCACGCCGGCAGCGCACCACATGCACGGCGCCCACCACGAACGATCGCCTTCGGTCACGCAGACGGTGGTCGGCGACGTCGAGAACGGATGCGCGAGCCAGATCGCGGTGGTGCCGGGATGGAGCATGAGGCCGTGCCCGGCATCGAGGCGGCGCAGGGACTCGGCGACGTCCGCAGGGTCGGCGTCGAGCGTCGCAGCAAGCTCGGTCGTCGACGGCGCATAGCCGCGATCGAGGAAGCTCGCGATCACTTCAGCGTGAAGGGGTCCGTCGATGGTCACGGCTACTCGGTCGCGATCTGGATCGCGGAGGTCGGGCACAGGTCGTAGGCGGCGCGCGCGATCGCCTGATCCGCGAGCGGCACGTCGACCCGATTCTCCACGCCCGTGACCGGCCCCGCGGGCGTCTTGATCAGCCCCTTGCCCTTCGCATCGGCGGTGAACAGGCTCGGGCACTCTTCGATGCACAGCCCGGACCCGGTGCACTTGGCGCGGTCGATCCAGATCTTGAGGGTGCTCATGTTGGCCCAGTTAATCACGAAGGCCGGCCGTTTACGGTAGGATGGCGCCGTGCCGAACCCGCAGCAGGGGACCATCCTGGGCGCCTACCGCGTCGAAGGACAGCTCGGTGCGGGGTCGATGGGCGAAGTGTTCAAGGCCGTCGACACCGGCCTCAATCGCCGCGTCGCGATCAAGATCCTCTCGGAGAAGCACCGCGACTCGCCGGAGCTGCGCCAGCGGTTCGTGCGCGAAGGCCGCGCGGTCGCCGCGATCAGCCACCCCAACGTCGTGCAGGTGTTCGCGACCGGCAGCTTCGACGACCGGCCGTACATCGCGATGGAGCTGCTCGACGGCACCGACCTCGGCTCCATCGTCGAGAAGAACGGCGCGCTGTCCAACGCGGAGGCCGGGCACGCGATCCTCGACGCTGCGCAGGGCCTCGCGGCCGCGTCGAAGGCGGGCTTGATCCATCGCGACGTCAAGCCGTCGAACCTCGTGCGCCTATCGAGCGGCGAAGTGAAGGTCACCGACTTCGGCCTCGCCAAGCCCGTCGATCCGGGCAGCGAGCCCGCGCTCACCGCGATGGGTGTCGTCGTCGGTACGCCGGATTACATCGCGCCCGAGCAGGCCCGCGGCGAGACGATCGACGAGCGCGTCGACATCTACGCGCTCGGCGGCACGATGTACTTCCTGCTCACCGGCATCCCGCCGTTCCGCACCGGCAAGCCGGCCGAGGACAAGTACCTCAAGGTCGTCGCGCGCCACCTGCGCAACCCAGCACCGGACGCGTCGGTCACGAACCCGTCGGTCGATCGCGAGATCGCCGAGCTGACGAAGCAGATGATGGCGAAGAAGCCCGCCGAGCGGCCGGGCTATCCCGAGCTGATCCAGCGGCTCACGCAGCTCCTCGCCCGCCTCGATCCGGGCTCGGTGCCCGAGCTGATCGCGTCGTCGCGCGAGCGGTCGCGTCCGTTCCGCATTCCCACCGATGCTGCGGGCTCGCTCGAGGGCGGCGCCACGATCAGCGAAGGCGACCTGCCGGCGATGCGTCGCGGCGGGCTGCCCACGTGGCTGATCGTGTTCTCCGTGCTGTCGGTCGGCCTGTTCGTCACCGGCCTGGTCGTCTACCTCGGTCGCGACGCCGCACCGGCGACCGCCGCGCCCCCACCCGCCAACGGTAGCGGCTCGAGCGGCGCATCGGTGCCACCGCCTGCACCGGACGCGGCCGTGGTGAGCAAGGCCCCGCCCGGCATGATCCTGGTGAAGGGCGCCGACGGCCGGCCGTTCGCCGTCGACGAGAAGCCCGTCAGCGCAGCCGCGTTTCGTACGGTATTTGCCGACCACAAGCAGCCGGGCGCCCCCGACGAGCCGGTGGTGCTGATCAAGTACGACCGGGCACGCTCGTTCGCCCGCACCAAGGGCAACCGCCTGCTCCGCGCCGACGAGTGGCTGCGCGCGTCGACGACGCAAGGCTTCATGGTGTCGCCGGCGGGGACCATGGAGTGGGTCGAGCCGGGGGACGACAAGAAGAACGTCCTCCAGCACGGCAAGGCCGAGGCCCGCCCCGACAAGGAATATAAGGACGTCACGTTCCGGATGGCGCACGACATCTGAGGTAACTTCTCCTCGATGTCCGACGTCGATCGCCTGGTCGAGCTCATCACGCAGCGGGTCAAGGATCGTCTGCAATCCGATCGCCCGCAGGTCAAGCTCAACGTCCTGCCGCGCGACCGCGGCGAGTGCAACGATGACCAGGCGCCAGGCGAGGACTGCACCGAGTGCGGCTCGTGCGTGGTGCGCCGGCCGTGGAGTGTCCGCGCGATGGAAGGTGCAGGCGCGATGCGCGTCGGTGCCCCCGCCGGGGTCGGCGCTGTGCCGGCGGACCTCGGCAAGCTGATCGATCACACGCTGCTCAAGCCCGAGGCGACGCGCGACGAGGTCGTGAAGCTGTGCGAGGAAGCACGCAAGCACTCGTTCGCGAGCGTGTGCGTGAACACCACGTGGGTCCCGCTCTGCAAGTCGATGCTGGCGGGCAGCACCGTGATGGTGTGCGCGGTCGTCGGCTTCCCGCTCGGCGCCATGTCGCCGTCGGCGAAGTCCTACGAGGCGCGCGAGGCGGTGCGCCAGGGCGCGCAGGAGATCGACATGGTCATCAACATCGGTGCCCTCAAGTCGCGCGACTACGAGACCGTGTTCGAGGACATCTGCAAGGTCGTCAAGGCCTCGGGCCGCGCTGGCGTGAAGGTCATCCTCGAGACGAGCGCGCTCACGCAGGAAGAGAAGATCATCGCGATCTCGATCTCCAAGCTCGCGGGCGCGGCGTTCGTGAAGACGTCAACGGGCTTTGGCAAGGGCGGCGCCACCGTCGAGGACGTGCAGCTGATGCGGCAGCTCGTCGGTGACGAGCTCGGCGTCAAGGCATCGGGCGGCGTGCGCACGGCCGAGGACGTGTTGAAGATGGCGCAGGCCGGCGCGAACCGCATCGGTGCGAGCGCGTCGGTCGCGATTGTCTCCGGTAAGTCAGACGGCAAATCCAAGGGCTACTAATGCTGCCGGTTCAGCTGATCCGCACCAAACGCGACGCCGGTGCCCTCTCCGACCAAGACATCCGCGCGTTCATCGCGGGCGTGACCGACGGCTCGATCCCCGACTACCAGGTCGCGGCGATGCTGATGGCGATCTTCTTCCGCGGGATGGAAGGCCGCGAGCTCGCGACGTGGGCCGACGCGATGACTCGCTCCGGCGACGTGATCGACCTCTCGCACATCAAGCGCGCCAAGGTCGACAAGCACTCGACCGGCGGCGTCGGCGACAAGATCTCGATCCCGCTCGCGCCGGCCGTGGCCGCCTGCGGCGTCGCCGTTCCGATGGTCTCGGGCCGCGGGCTCGGCCACACTGGCGGTACGCTCGACAAGCTCGAGTCGATCCCCGGGTTTCGCGTCGATCTTCCCGTCGAGAAGTTCGCCGAGCTCACCGACAAGCTCGGCGTGTGCTTGATCGGCCAGACCGCGCGCATCGCGCCGGCGGACAAGCGGCTCTATGCACTGCGCGACGTCACCGGCACCGTCGAGTCGCTGCCGCTGATCGCGTCGTCGATCATGAGCAAGAAGCTCGCGGAGGGCATCGACGGCCTCGTGATCGACTGCAAGGTCGGCACCGGCGCGTTCATGAAGACGATCGAGAACGCTCGCGCACTGTGCGCGCTGATGCGAACGATCGGCACCACCGCGGGTAAGCGCATCACGTGCGTGCTCACGGACATGGATGCACCGATCGGCCGCACGATCGGCAACTCGCTCGAGATTCGCGAGTCGATCGAGATTCTCCGCGGTGGCGGCCCCACCGATACGCGCGAGCTCACCCACGTGCTCGGCGCCGAGATGCTCGTGCTCGGCGGCGTCGCGAAGGATCCGACCGAGGGCCGCGCGATGATCGAGAAGGTGCTCGGCGATGGGGCGGCACTGGAAGTCTTCCGCAAGGTCGTCGAAGCGCAAGGCGGCGATCCGCGCGTGTGCGACTCGCCCGGCAGCGTGCTGCCGAAGCCGAAGCACCGCAGCGAGATCTCGCTCCCCGCGGGACGCATCGAATCGATCAACAGCGAGGCGCTCGGCATCGCGGCGCTGCTGCTCGGCGCCGGCCGCCGCACCAAGGACGACGTGATCGACCCGTCGGCGGGCATCGTGCTCGATGCGTATCTGGGTGAGGTGATCGCAACGGGCGCCCCGCCGCAGATCATCCTGCAGCACAGCCTGCCGCCAGAAGATGGCAGGGTCGCCGAGGCGCGTGCGATGATCGCGAACGCCTTCGTGATCGTGCCCGCGGACGTGCCAGCAGCCCTGCCGGTCCGCACCTCGCGCATCCTCGAGGTCATCCGATGACAGACTCCTTGTATGACCGCGTCCAGGCCGCCGCCGCGACCGTTCGCGCGAAGGTGAAGACGCCGCCGCAGGTCGGCCTCATCCTCGGCTCGGGCCTCGGCGCGTACGCCGACAAGCTCAGCACGCCGACCAAGATCGAGTATGGCGAGGTTCCGGGCTTCCCGCGCTCGCACGTGCAGGGGCATGCCGGTCGTCTCGTGCTCGGCCAGACCCAGGGCGTGAGCTGCGTCGCGATGCAGGGCCGCGTTCACCTCTACGAGGGGCACAGCGCCGAGACCGTGGCCTTCCCCGCGCGGGTGCTCGTCGCGCTCGGCTGCAAGATCCTCATCATCACGAACGCGGCGGGCGGGCTGAACCCCGACTGGTCGCCCGGCACGCTGATGCTGATCCGCGATCACATCGACCTGCTGCGCGACCACGCGCTGCGTGGTCCCAACGACGATCGCTTCGGCCCGCGCTTCCCCGACATGACTCACACCTACGCGCCCGAGCTGCGATCGCTCGTGCTCGATGCGGCGGCCAGCGCCGGCATCGCGCTCCAGCAAGGCGTGTATGTCGCGATGCCCGGTCCCACCTACGAGACCCCGGCCGAGGTGAAGATGTTGCAGATCATGGGCGCCGACGCGACCGGCATGTCGACCGTCCCGGAAGCCGTCGTCGCTCGCCACATGGGCGCGCGCGTGATCGGCATCTCGTGCATCACGAATCAGGCGGCCGGCATCACCGGCCAGGAGCTCTCGCACGCCGAGGTCACCGAGACCGCGACGCGTGTGCGCGCCACGTTCGAGCGCCTGCTCGACACGATCCTCGCCAACCTCGCCAAGGCCGGAGAGCTCGCGAAGTGAGTGACGAATTGGAGGCGCGGGCTCGCGCAGCGCAGAGCCGTGCGTACGCGCCGTACTCGAAGTTCCATGTCGGCGCCGCCATTCGCATGGACGGCAAGATCTTCGACGGCGTCAACGTCGAGAACGCGTCGTACCCGCTGAGCGTGTGCGCCGAGCGCAATGCGATCGCTGCGGCGGTCGCCGCCGGCGCGCTACACCTCGAGGAGGTTGCCGTGATCACGAGTGCATCGCCGCCGTCGTCGCCGTGTGGTGGCTGCCGGCAGGTGCTCGTCGAGTTCGCCAAGGATCCGCGCACGGTCTCGGTGACCGCGATCAATACGCAAGGCGAGCGCCGCAGCTGGACGCTCGCAGAGCTGCTGCCCGATAGCTTCTCGGGCAAAGAGCTACCTTGAGCGAGGTGATCTTCCGTGGCGGGACGATCCTCACGATCGATCCCGAGCACCGGGTGCTCTCCGGCGATGTCGCGACGCTCGACGGTGTGATCGTCCACGTCGGCGGCAGCTACACGCCGCAGACGCGCGACTACTCGATTCTGGACAGCACCGGCTGCGTCGTGATGCCCGGCCTCGTGCAGGCGCACGTCCACACCGTGCAGACGCTCGCGCGTGGCCGCGCCGACGACCTCGAGCTGCTCGACTGGCTGCGCCAGGTGATCTGGCCCTACGAGGCCGCGCTCGACGAGGCTGCGACGTCTGCCTCGGGTGAGCTCGCGTGCGCGGAGCTGCTGCTCGGCGGCACGACCGCCATCCTGGACATGGCGACGGTGAATCACACCGACGAGATCTTCGGAGCCGCCGAGCGCTCGGGCATTCGCGCGACGATCGGCAAGGCGATGATGGACGCCCCCGATCCGCAGATTCCGGTCGGGCTGCGCGAGTCGACGCAGAGCTCGCTCGACGAGTCCGCGCGGCTCATCAAGCGCTGGCACGGCAGCGCGAACGAGCGCCTCCACTACGCGTACGCGCCGCGCTTCGTGCCGTCGTGCACCGACGAGCTGCTGCGCGAGGTCGGCGTGCAGGCCAAGGCACGCAAGGTCGGCATTCACACTCACGCGAGCGAGAACATCGGCGAGATCGCGCTGGTGAAAGAACGCTTCGGCAAGGACAACATCGTCGTCCTCGACGAGCTCGGCCTGCTCGGGCCGCACACCTGCATCGCCCACGGCATCCACCTGACCGATCACGAGCGGTCGCTGCTCGCGGCGCGTGGCGCTCACATCTGTACCTGCCCGTCGTCGAACCTCAAGCTCGCCTCGGGTGTGGCCTCGCTGCCCGAGCTGATTGCGGCCGGCGTGTCGGTCGCGATCGGTGCCGACGGCGCACCGTGCAACAACAACCTCGATGGCTTTCAGGAGCTGCGCCTCGTCGCGCTCCTCCACAAGCCGCGCCTGGGTCCACGCGCATTGCCAGCTCCCGAGGTCGTCCGCATGGCGACCATGGGCGGCGCCGCAGCCCTTGGCCAGGCCCACCGGATCGGGTCGCTCGAGCTCGGAAAACGAGGCGACGTCATCGCCGTCGACATCCAGGCGCTCCACACCGTCCCGACCCAGAGCCCGTGGTCCCAGATCGCCTACGCTGCGAAGTCCTGCGATGTCCGGCACGTAGCCGTCGACGGAGCCGTCGTCGTGAGGGATCAGGAGCTTCTGACCCTCGACGTCGGAAAAGTCCGTGCGAACGCCACTGCGGCGGCGGCACGTTTGTTTCGCTGATCCCACCGTGCTACACCCCCGACACGTTCTCGTTGAGGGCGATGGGACTTCGCCCTCCGTGCGGCTGGTGGGTGCTCGTCTAGATTTCGCGAAGCTGCCAGAGAGAAATGTCCGAAATGTCGAATCGTTTGTACGTCGGTAACCTCCCGTTCCACGCCACTGAAGATCTGATCTCGCAGCGTTTTGCTACCTGCGGTGAAGTTCGCGAGGTTGCCTTGATGCTCGACCGGATGACCGGTCAGTCGCGTGGCTTCTGCTTCGTCGAGATGGCCACTCAAGAGGGCGCCGAGAAGGCGATCAACTCGCTCAACGGCCAGGACTTCGAGGGTCGCTCGCTCCGCGTTGACGTGGCGCAGGAGCGCCCGCGTGGTGGTGGTGGTGGTGGTGGCGGCGGCGGTGGCGGCGATCGTGGTGGTGGCGGCGGTGGTGGATTCCGTGGTGGTGGTGGTGGCGGCGGTGGCGGTGGCCGCGATGGTGGCGGCGGCCGTGGCGGTCGTGGCCGCGGATAAGGCACACAGCGAAGGCGCCCAGTCCTCCGACGCTCGCGCGCCGGCAGGGCAGGATCGCGCCGTCGCGGAGGGCACGCAGCCCGACGCGAAGCGTCCGGCGATCTTCGCCGAGGGTACGAATCCCTCGCCGAAGGTCCAGGCCGAGGGCACTTCGCCTGAGGCGCCGGCGTTTAGACTTCCTGCCGATCTTGTCGCTCGCGCGACGAGCCTCGGCGAGGTCTGGTCGCAGGAGTATGTTCGCGATCTACGCGCGCAGGCGCGCGACATCGTGGGCGGCTGGCCAGGCACTCTGCGCGAAGCACGCCGACGCGTGCTCGCCGCGATGCCGCGCAACCTCGAGCCCACACATCTCGAAGAGCTCGCGCGCATCACGAATCTCGCCGCTCGTCGCGGTTGGGAATCGGTCTCCGAACCCGATCTAGAGCCGTAAACTCGGCGCTCGTCATGAGCGCTGAGCCCCGATACCCGACTGGAGTTCCCATTTCATGAACGCAGCACCCCGCCTGCGCGGTCGTCCCGAGAAGATCTTCGTCTCTGTAGACGAATCGACCGGCAAATCGACCGTTTCATTCCAACCGCCCGACGTCGGCTCGCCCCTGCAGCACGACGACGACAAGAAGGGCGAGTTGGCAATGAAGGAAGCCAAGACGCTCGCCGACAAGTACCCCGGTTGCACCGTGCACGGGCCGCACTTCCACGCGGCGCGTCCGGTGGGCCGCTGGAAGGCGCGTCGACGCCCGGCCGCGGCGAGTGGTGAGCAGGGTGGCGGTGGCGGTGCTTCTTCCGATTCCGACGATTGATTAGCGCCGCAAGTAGAAGACCTCCTCGAAGATCGCAGGATCGGCTGCGCGACCCCGGTGCTAGACTGCGCCCAGGTACCTGATGCTGCTGACGCGCGAGGAGATGACGTTCGACTTTGGCGGTGCCAAGCTCGACCCGGTTCGCGATCGCGAGCTGCTCGAGTGGATGTTCAATCAGTTCCTCTACGGTGAGGTAACGGGCATCCAGGTCGGTCACTGGCTGTACGACGCGCCCGACCTCGAGGCCGCGAAGTTTCTCGCGCGCCAGTCGCTCGAGGAGATGCAGCACGTCGACAACTTCCTGCGCATCATGACGATGCTCAACTGCCAGCCCAAGCCGGCTCACCCGGTGGTGCGGTTCTTGTCGACCGGCATGATGGGCGGTTCGTGGGCCGAGCACGTCGCGCTCGAGATGGCGCAAGGTGAAGGCTTCGTGCTCCAGGCGTTCTACGCCGTGATCGACACGCTCGATCACAAGCCAACGATCGACATCCTCAGGCGCGCGGTCAAACAAGAAGAGCGTCACGTCGAGTTTGGCGAGTACCAGACGCGCAAGGCGATCGAGAACAAGCCGTGGCTGCGCCGCCGTATCCTCGGGTTGTCGCTCGTCTCGATGTGGGGCGTGTCCAAGCTCGCCGGCTTCATGCACAAGAAGCTCCCCGCGGATCACGTGGTGCTCAAGCACCTCCCTGCATTCCTCGCGCACGCGAATCAGTGCGCCGAGACCCGGCTGCGCCGCATCGGCGTGCTCGAGAAGCCGCTCGCCGAGATGTCGGGCGCCAAGCGCAAGCTGCTTATCGCGGAGGCCTACGGCGGCAAGCTCCTGGGTGGGATCGGCTCGCTGCTCACGTTCCCGATCCGCATGCTGCCGTGGTTCAAGAAGAAGCGTGTCACCGACACGTACCTCCTCGATCCGCACGTGACCGGCTACCAGCTCCCCGCGCCCAGCACCGTCGAGCACGCCGAAGCAGAAGCGTAACCGCATCGACAAGTGATCGGATCACTCACTGCGGTGTGGCCTGCGTGCGGCCTTCATCGCAGGTAACTTCCAGCGGCTTCTCGGACAGCAGCGCGGTGCCATACACGACCTGCGCGAGATCGAGGTCGTCGATCGGCTGCGAGATGTGACCCTGGACGATCACCCACTTGTCGTCGCGCATCTCGAACACGAATGAGCCGCGCAGCAGGACCTTGCTGGCGGGCGTGCCCGGGTGGTGACTCAGGTCAGCGACGAGGTTCCCGACCCAGTACGCGACGGTGGCCTTGTCGACGCGACCGATCGTTCCGACGCGCGGCCGGTCAAGGACGAGCTTGCCGTCGACGATGCGGACCGATTGCACCTCGGGACCTTCCCACTCGGCGTCGGGTGCCGGTCCCAGGATGAACGGCGGCGCCGGCTTCATCGGATCGTCGGACTTCGTCGGCGCTGCGAGCGAGAGCTTGACGCGCGTTGCCTCCGCCGAGATCAGCGAGTTGAGCGAGCGCGACAGCGCGTCGGCGATGTCGCGGTCGACCACGGCCTCCGGGATGGCTTTGCCACGCAGCTGGCCATCGGCGGTCGGCTGCGGCGTGCGGCCAAACGACAGGTGCTCGAAGATCTGCACCCAGCGATCACCATCGCGCGCGTACAACGCTGTCACGCGGACCGGGATCACGGCAGTGCGGTCGCACATCGTGATCCGCCACGACAGCTCGTCGGAGGTCCACGCGGCGGAGACCTGACGATCGGAGGACAGGTGGATGCGCAGCCGCTTCGAACGCACGGTGGTCTTGGTGCCCGGCGCGATCTGCAGCGGCCACCGCGTCGACGCGAGGCGGCCGACTTCCTCGGCGAGATAGACATCGCCGGGACCGACCCCGATGCGAGCGGGGCCGACCTGCGGATCGATCAGCAGCGTCTCGACCTCCGGCAGCTCGTCGCGCTCGTAGGACACGAGGACCTCGTCCTGTAGCTCGGCGATCAGACGGCGACGGCGGGTGGCCTCGGGCTCCGAGGCGGCTGGCGCCTCGACGACCGCGGTCGACTTGGTGCCACTGCGCGGACATGCCGCGAGCGCGAGCAGCAGCAGCAGCAGCAGCGGCGCGCGCGTCATCGGGTCTCCAGATCTTCGGGCGTGTCGACATCGCGCACGCAACCGGCATCCTCGACGGTGAGGTCGAGGACGTCCGCCTCGGCGAGCACGGCACGCGCGCCGCCGGCGACATCGCCGCACTCGGCGAGCTGCGGCCACAGCACGTGCGAGATCAGCGGCGGATGGCCGCCCTTGCCGCCATAGACCGGACGCACGGCTGCATGGCTGCCGAGCGCAGCGATCAACGCGCGCAGGGTATCCGGAAGCACATCGGGGTGATCGACCGGCCACAGCCACGCGGCTTGGCTCGCGCTGCCGGCCAGCTCGGCAAAACCGATCGCGACCGAGCTCGCCATGCCGCGCTCGGGGGTCGGGTTGACCGCGATGCGGCAGCCAAGCTCGCGTGCATGCGCTGCGATCGCGTCGCCATGCGGTGGACCGACGACAACGATCACAGCGCCGAGGCCGGCCGCGCGGGCGGACGCGAGGACGCTCGCCAGGAACGTGCTGCCATCGCGCCGCGCGAGCAGCGCCTTGGCGAGGCCGCCGAGACGCGAGCCGGCGCCCGCGGCGAGAATCACCGCGGCGACGTCAGTCATCGCGACGATCCTTTCGCTTCGGGGACCAGTCGCCATAGGTCGGCCCGCCGCGGCGGCGCTCGGCCACCAGCTGCGCGGCGATCGCGACGGCGATCTCCTCGGGCGTCTCGGCACCGATGTCAAAGCCGATCGGTGCACGCAGGCGCGCCCACCGCGCCGAGCCGAGGTCG
>JBBQFU010000268.1:0-11970 GCA_038322185.1 Haliangiales bacterium | reverse complement strand
GCGCGAGGGCATGACACACCTCGTGCGCGCCCTCAAGGATCACGAGAAGACGCTCGCGCCCGTTGCCTCTCGGAGGCAGGCCGCGTAGTGATCACCCAACAGCCGCCGCTCCAGTTTCAACAGAGCACGTGACATCGCCCTGGTCACGGACGGTGACGTCGTCGGCATGCTCGAGCTGATCGGGCCAGAGCGCCGCGAACACATTCAGGTGGGCCAGGCGGCGCTGCGTGACGGCGTGCTGATCGGTCGGTACGCGCGTTGCGACCGCGCGTGCCTCGACGACGAGTCTGTGTCGCGTGTCCACGCGCTGCTGATCCAGCTTGGAGACGAGCTGCTCGTCGTGGACACGGCGAGCACGAACGGAACGGCATCGCCGGGCCACGAGCCGGCACGCGTCCATCTGGTTCGGGACGCGACCGAGCTCGTGCTGGGCTTCGACACGCGCGCGCGCTGGCGCTGGCTGTCTTGACTGGCTCGGCTCGCCGATGACGAACGTCAGCAGTCTATGCGGTGACCCGCTCGCGTCCTCGACTGGAACCACCTCGACCGGTAACGCGGTTGCTTTGGAAGTTAGCCTGTCCGGAAACAGCTGGCCGCGCGGTGACGTGACGAGCGTCAGGCCCACGTGACATCGTAGTGCTGTTGAATGAGAGGGAGGTTTGAGGTGACACAAGGTGTAGTGCGGGTCCGTACGACGGACGAGCAGCGCAACAAACTGCGCGAAGCGTTGGTATTGGGGAATGCGGCGCGGAACGAGGTCGTGTGGACGTACCTCGTCGCCGACGTTGTACGGCGAATCGGGGACGCGGCGGTGGCAAAGCTCTTCGGCGCAAAGCTGACAGGCTCGGTACTCTGGTTCGAAGCCCAGCCGCTTCCGCCGCGCGATAAGGAAGGCAACACATGCCTCGACCTGGCGGGTGGTGCGATCCGTCGTCGACCTGGAACGGCGAGCGGGATCGAGCTCGACCCCGAGAGTGGTCTGAAGTGGGTTGGATTCGTCGAGGCGAAGGTGCGCTCGGATTGCAGCATCGACGTCGCGTACGACCCCACGCGAAACCAGTTGGTGCGAGTGATCGAGAATCTCCTGACGTTTCAGGGCACCGATCGCTTCCCTGAAGCGCTGCATTTCACGCTGTTGACGCCGACGTTCTTCCGCGACCGAAAGCATCGCCGCACCCGGCTATACGGCTACAAGTTCGACGAGTACGCAGCTGAACCTCGAAGGATTCTCGACGACCTCGAGCTGAGCCGTCTCGATAGGCGAGCACACGCGGGCTGGCGATATCCCGCAGACATCGAACAGCGCCTCGATCGCCTGCAGCTTCACTGGGCCACGTACGAAGACGTCCTCTGCCTCGACCCGGAACTAGCCGACGTTGATGTAATCGCCTGCACTGAAAAGGGCGTGCTTCCGGACGTGGTTCGCCAGCACCTCAATGCGGCGCTGGCGGACTCAATCGACGACGCTGTGTAGCTGTCGCTCCGCGATGGTCATCATGGTGACGTCTCGAGGAGCGAGCTCACGGAGAAGGAAGGACAGCGGACTGGGCCCTTGCCACGTGACGCAGTCGTTGCCGGCGTTCGGGCGCGTCTCAGCGGCTGCGAAGAGAACGGAGCGATGTCGTTCGTCGTGACCGACCTTTTTCCGAGGTCGGAGACGGCATCGCTAAGTGTGGAGTTTTGAAATGAGGTCTTGCACCAACGAACCGCTTCGCAGCTTGAAGCGGTGAACGCGGACACTGTGACTGTCGGGGTCACTGATGAGCCGCAAGTCCACGCACCGAAACAAGCTGCTCGTCCGTCTGCTCGCGATCCTGCGTGACCTTGACCGACGCGACGGTTGCGACATTGAAGAGCTCGCGGCTCGACATCAGGTTGCGACGCGCACGATCCGCCGTGATCTCGATGCTCTCCAGGAGGCCGGAGTCCCGCTCATCTCCGACGACGATGGACGCCGCCGGCGCTGGCACCTCGCGCACCCTGACTCGCGACGACAGCTTGCGAACGTTATCGACCCGAGCCACTGCCTCGCACTACGTGCTGCACTCGGCGCCGCGGTACCTCGTGGATCCATCACCTTCGACACGCTTGAGGATCTCGCAGCGAAGCTCGAGCGCGCACTCGACGCGAAGCAACGCGCACGCCTGACGGCGCTTGTGGACTGCTTTGTTCCGCTGGAGCGTCGCGCTCTGACGCAGGCGGGCCCCGATGTTCTATGGCCGCTGATGACAGCGATCACCAACCATCGTCGCTGCCGGGTCCACTACGCGCCGCCGAGCCGTGACCCTGTCGAGATCGAGATGTTGCCGCTCAAGCTGTTCACCCACGCGGGAACGGTTTACGTGCTCGTTCAGCATGTCGAGCACGACGCCATCGTCACGCTCGCGTTGCACCGGATCGTGACGCTCCATGTGACCGATCTTGTCGCGGCTCCACCAGAGCGCTTCGATTCCACGCGGTATGTCGCCTCGCTGTTCGGGGTGCATGGCACAGGATCGCCGGCGCACTATCGACTGCGGTTCTCGTCGGACGTCGCGCCGTACATTCGCGAGCGTCGGTGGCACCCAACGCAACGTCTTCGTGGCCGGCAAGATGGCAGCGTGACTCTGGACTTCACGTGCCAGCAATCGTTCGAGGTCACCGCCTGGATCGCGTCATGGCGGCATCACGTCACCGTGCTCGGTCCGACGTCCGTGCGCGCCGAGCTCCGCGATCTCGGACAGTCTCTCGCCGAGTGCTATCGGACCGGCGAGATCTCTCCGATGCGCATCCGGACCTCCGCTGTCACTCCGACACTGAAGATGGACGCATGCGGCGCATGACGCGACCTCCGAAGTCGATCGATCTGTTCGATCGTGCGCTCCTCGAGTACGCGCACAACTTTCTGTTACTGCCGCATCGGGAGCGCAGTAGAGATCTCGATGGGAATCCGTTGGTGCTGAAGCTCCTGGGACTCAGGGGCCCGCCAAAACAGGTGAAGATTGCCGACGCGATCCGCAAGTACGCAGCGCGGGCGTCTCTCCGTCCGATCAGCGAGCCGAAGGAGCCCATCGCGAGCAACCTTCAGCACCTTCGAGAATTGCTGAAGCTCGACGAGATCGACCTTGCTTTACTCCAGCTCGGGCTCGCGATCTCCGACAGTCGATCGTTGCGCGAGGTAGCCGTCGTCGGGACCAGACACATCAGCTTCTCCTCGTTCGCTCGCGTGGTCGGAATCATCACTGGACACGGCGCAAGTGAGGTCGCGAGTCGGGCGGGTTCCAAGGGGAGGCTGGTTCGCTGCGGGCTGATCGAGGCCGTGGTCTGTGGCGATCTCGATGATCGATTGAAGCCGAAGGATGGGCTACTCGATCTGCTCGCAGCACCCGGCCTGACGCGCGCGAGACTCCTCGAACAGTTCTTGCCGAACGTCGCTATCGGGGAACTACCGTGGCTCGATCATTGCCACCTGGAGCAGGAGATCTCGGTCGCGCGCGCACTGTTGTCGTCCGCGCTGACGCAGAGAGCGACGGGGGTCAATGTCCTCCTCTACGGAGACACAGGCACCGGCAAGACGGAGCTTGCGAAGTCGCTCGCGCGCGAGCTCGGCGTGCCGCTCTACGCCGCGCGCGGTAGCGATGACACAGGGATCACGACGCCTGGCGAGCGGATCTCGTCCTTGCTACTCGGATTGCGAATCGTCGAGAGCGGCGGCGCCATGGTGTTGTTCGACGAGCTCGAAGACCTCTTCGAGCGCTCGCTCGCGAGAGTGGTGCATGGCCACATCGGCGCGGTCACAGCGAAAGACACGTTCAACAGGCTCTTCGAGGAGAACCTCGCACCAGTGATCTGGACTACCAATCATGTGCGCAACGTCGATCCCGCCTTCCTGCGGCGGTTCACTCACGCGATCGAAGTCCGGCCCGGCGGCATCCGGCAACGCGCACGCGTGTTGAAGCACAGCATGGAGCTGCCGACCGATCAGGCGCATCCGCAGCTCGACCGTCTCGCCGAGCGCTACGAGGTGAGCCCTGCCCAGGCGGCCAACGCCGTTCGTGCCGCGCGGCTGATGGGTGACGTGACCGGCGATCAACTCGCGCCGTTGCTGGCTGGAACATGCCAGCTCGTCACGGGGCGTCGGGTGCGTGCGGCGGCGAGCCAGCCAGAAGCGTATCTGGTCGACGCGATCAACGCCTCGGTCGATCTCGAAGCGCTCGCGGAGCGACTCGCACCGTGGAGGCCGACGTCGGCGCCGGGCGTGACGATGTGCTTGTTCGGTCCGCCGGGCACGGGAAAGACGGAGTACGTGCGCTACCTGGCGCGCAGGCTCGGACGAACGGTGCTGGTGAAGCGAGCGTCCGACATTCTCGGTTGCTACGTCGGGGAGACCGAGCAGAAGATTGCCGCCGCGTTCGATCAGGCGCTGACGGACGACGCGATCCTGGTGTTCGACGAGGTCGACTCGCTGCTGCACGATCGCCGAGACGCGGTTCGGTCCTGGGAAGTGACTCAGGTCAACGAGATGCTGCAGCAGCTGGAGGTGTTCCAGGGCATCGTGGCGTGTACGACCAACCGGTGGGAAGGACTCGATCCCGCGGTACTGCGCCGGTTCACGTTCAAGATCGAGCTACGGCCGCCGACGGTCGATCAAGCGGTGCGGCTGTTCTGGGCGATGTTCGAGTCGCTGCTCGGCGAAGGGTGCAGCGCGGCGTCGGACGCTGCGCTGCGTGCAGCGCTCGCCACGCGGCGACCGACGCCTGGCGACCTCGCCGCCGTTCGGCGGCGGATCACCGCGCTGGGAACACGCCCGGGCATCAACGAGCTTCTTGACGAGATCCGCGCCGAGGTCGGGGCGAAAGACACGCGAGCGCGCGGCTTCATCGGGAGCGAGACCAAGGGATCGTGAATTCGATGGCTCAGGGGGAACGCAAGCCGCGACCTCGCTCCAATGCGAAGAGCTGGCGCACGCGCGTCGCGGCCCGGCCGCAGGATTCATTCGTCTTCGCCTTCGAGCGCCTCGCGGCTTCGGCTCGCAGTTCGAGCACCGAGCAGTTTCGCGAGTCGCTCGTCGAGGTATGCACGCTTGCTGGCGCGACCGTGGCAGCCGCCGTCGACCTGCTGATCTCGATCATCCGCGTGATCGTCGCGGCGTGGGCCAGTGATGTCGACGATTACTGCGGCACCCGGCGCCGTTTCTCGCTGCTCGAGCTCGACTGACGTCCCCTGCGCGCTCAACGGCTCCGCTTGATCTCTGCCTCGGTTGGACCGAGAACCAAGAACTGCAGCGAGTGAGGAGCTCGAGGTGGATCGCGTAACCAGCGACCGGTCACTGGAAATAAGGTGCCCGGCCACAGCACCTCGATCCGGTCGCGGTGGGCGGTATCCGTTTGAAGCAGATAGGAGTCCAGCGCGTCGCGCCAACCTACGTCCAGATCGGCCCGGCGCTGGTGCGGATTCTTGTAACAATACTCACCTCGAACCACGGTGACGAGGGCCAACCGATCGGCCTCGATTGCGGCCTTCTTGCTTCCAGCGGGAGGAATCAGGTCGTCCCAGACGCCGTCACACTGGCTCGTCCAGTTCTTGTTGTTGTAGATGAGCTTGAATTCGATCGCAGCCCACCACTTGTCATCCCCCTCTTGCTTGTCGTCCGCATACTCGAGAATGCCGAGATCGACCTTGCGGTACTCGTTGGCGATCCAGAATCGCGAGGGGAGACCGAACTTCTTGCGATGCCTCTTCTTCTCCAGCGCAACGCGCATTTCGAAGGCAAGCCACCCCTCGAACGCGGCCCCGGTCGCGATGAGCGAGATGAATCCAGGTTCGTCGCGCTCGCGAGACTGAATCAGCTCCTCTGCCAGCATCCCAAGGTTCCGCGCAAAGGCCTTACGGTTCTTCATCATGCCAGCCTGGCAGATCGCCGTCCGAAGATGGCGTCGATCGCCCCCAGCAGTCCATCGCTGATGGTCACCGCGCAACTGGGTGGCAACGAGATGAGCGTCTCAGACCGTGCAGGGATGCAGATATGAACCATCACGGGCACGGTGCCCGGCTCTGCTCGTAACAGGGCCGCGAGTCGATCGATGTGAAAGGCGTCGTCGCGCTCGGTATCGACATACACATCGAGCCGACTCGCGGTCGCAAGGCGTGCAGCGGCCAGTGATCGCGCCTCGTCAATGCGCAGCTTCCAGCTCTCGTCGCGATCACGGATCACCTTGCCCGTACAGAGGATTGGCTCATCGAGCACGAGCGTCGAGCGGACCTTCGCGAACGCATCGGGGAAGCACACCGCGGGCAGCACGCCGTGTCCGTCCTCGAGACCGAGCACGGCCATCTTGTCGCCCTTCTTGGTCAGGACCTCGCGGTAGTCGCGCACGATTCCGCCGATCACCGCGCGTCCCTCGCGGTGGTCTCCCGAGGTCACCGTCTCAGTGGTGCCCGTCGAGAGCCGTGCGAGATCCGAGCCGAAGGCCTCCACCGGATGACCCGAGAGAAAGAAGCCGAGCGCCTCCTTCTCGAACGCGAGCGATTCCTTCGTCGTCCAAGACGGCGCCGCGACTAGCGGCATCGTCGATGGGGAGACCGACGCGCCGGTTGGCGAATCGCCACCGAGCATCCCGAACAGCGAGGTCTGCCCCGACCTCCGATCGCGCGCCGCAGTCCCGCCACGCTGGAGTGCGCCCGGCACGCTGGCGAGCAGACTCGCCCGTGCCGCTGCACCACCACCCTGTTCGTCGAGCGCGCCCGCCTTGATCAGCGCCTCCAGCACGCGCGCATTGCAGCGTTGGGTATCGACCCGATGGCACATCTCCTCCAGGGTCGCCAACTCGCCGCCTTCGGCCCGCGCGGCGAGGATCGCGTCCACAGCCGTCGCGCCGACGCCGTTGATCGCTGTCAGCCCGAAGCGCACGACCTTGGCGCTCTGGTCGCTCGCGCCGATCGTGAAGCCGGCGGCCGATCGATTGATGTCCGGCCCCGCGATCGTCAGCCCCATCGCCCGGGTTTCGGTGACGAGCTTGACGGTCTCCGCGATGTCGTCGGCGCAGGTCAGCAGCCCCGCCATGAATTCATGCGGGTGATGGTGCTTGAGGTACGCGGTCTGGTAGGCGAGCCACGCATAGACCGCGGAGTGGGAGCGGTTGAAGCCGTACTCGGCAAACAACGCGAGCAGATCGAATACCTCGCCCGCGGTCGTCTCCGCGACGCCTCGTGCCACCGCGGACGACACGAACTGCACCTTCTCGGCGCCCATGCCCGACGTGTCCTTCTTGCTCATCGCGCGACGAAGCAGGTCGGCCTTGCCGAGCGAGTACCCGGCCAGGACGCGGGCGATCTCCATCACCTGCTCCTGGTAGACGATGACGCCGTACGTATCGGCGAGGACTGGCGCCAGCGCCGGGTGGGCGTACGAGATTGGCTTCTCCCCGCGCTTGCGGAGGATGAAGTCGTCGACCATCCCGCCCTTGAGCGGACCGGGTCGATAGAGCGCGACGGCGGCGACGACGTCCTCGAGGTTGTCGGGCCGGAGCTTGCGCAGCATCGCGCGGATCCCGCTCGACTCGAGCTGGAACACGCCCGTGGTGTCCGCGCGAGACAGCAGGCGGTAGACGGCTGAGTCGTCCCGCGGGATCAAGTTGATGTCGAGATGGGGTTCTCCGGCGCGGCGCCGCTGCTCGTTCACGAGCGTTACGGCCGTCTCGATCACGGTCAGGGTCTTCAACCCGAGAAAGTCGAACTTGATCAGGCCAGCCCTCTCGACGCCGTCCTTGTCGAACTGGGTGATCAGGTCACTGCCCTGTCCCTTGAAGCACGGCACGTGCTCCCACACCGGGCGCTCGGTGATCACCACCCCCGCCGCATGCATGCCTGCGTGCCGGTTGAGGCCTTCGAGCTTGCCGGCGACATCGAGCAGCTCGCGGTGCATCGGGCTGGTCTCGTAGAGCTGTGTGAGCTCGGGCGTAATTTCGATCGCCTCGCGAATCGAGACATCCTTCGTCCCAGCCGACTCCGGCACTAGCTTGGCGAGCTTGTCTGCCTCCCCGAACGGGATGTCCATCACGCGAGCGATGTCGCGGATTACACCCCGCGCCCTGAGCTGGTGAAACGCGGCGATCTGACCGACGCGATCCTTGCCGTACTTGTCCTTCACGTACCCGATGACCTCGTCGCGCCGCCTCATGCAGAAGTCGACGTCGAAGTCGGGCATCGAGATGCGCTCGGGGTTGAGGAACCGCTCGAACACGAGCTTGAACTCGATCGGATCGATGTCGGTGATCCGCATCGCCCACGCGATCGCCGAGCCCGCGCCCGAGCCGCGGCCCGGCCCGACCGGGATTCCGTGGTCCTTCGCCCAGCGAATGAAGTCCCACACGATCAGGAAGTAGCCCGAGAACTCCATCGAACGGATCACGTCGAGTTCGCTCCGACAGCGCTCTCGGTAGTGGTCGGGATCGAAGCTGCGCCCGATCGCTGTGATCTCCTTGAACCGGCGTTCGAGCCCGTCCGCGACGACCTTTCCGATGTACGTGTCGAGCGTCTCGCCGTCAGGCACTTGGTATGTAGGAAGGTGAGTTGCACCGAGCTTCATCTCGACGTTGCAGCGCTTCGCGATCGCGACGGTGTTCTCGACCGCCTCCGGCACATTCGCGAAGTGCGCGTTCATCTCGAACGGCGCCTTGATGTAGTAGCTGTCGACCGAGTGCCTGAGCCGCTTCTCGTCCTTCAGGCTCTTACCGGTCTGGATCGCCATCAGTACCTCGTGTGCCGCGGCGTCACCGCGCTCGACGTAGTGGCAGTCGTTGGTCGCGACAAGCGGGATGCCGAGCCTGGCACCCATGCGACAGAGGTCCTCGTTGAGAGTCTGCTGCTCCGTCGTGTCGGTTGGCATGAGCTCGAGGAAGAAGTCGCCCGGCGCGAAGATGCTGGCGTACTCCTTGGCGACGTCGACGGCGGCGGCGACGCCCTGCTTTGCGATCGTCTGCGCCACTTCGCCGCCCAGGCAGGCCGACATCCCGATCAGGCCGTCGCAGTGCTTGCGCAGTAGCTCCTTGTCGATCCTCGGGTTGTAGTAGAGCCCTTCGAGGTACCCCATCGAGTTGAGGTAGGAGAGGTTCCGGTACCCGACGTCGTTCTTCGCCAGCAGCACGAGGTGGTAGCTGCGTCGATTCGTTCGGTCGAGGCGGTCGGTCGATGCGACGTAGGTCTCGCACCCGAAGATGAGCTTGACCCCGTGCGCGGTGGCGGCGCGGTAGAGCTCCAGCGCGCCGAACATGTTGCCGTGGTCGGTGACCGCGACCGTGTCCATCCCGAGCGTCTTTACGCGGGGGAACAGATCCGCGACGCGAATCGCACCATCGAGCAAGCTGTACGCGGAGTGCAGATGCAGGTGCGCGAACTCGGCCATGGGCGAAGGTCGCCGTTGAGCCGGACAGCCGAGGTCATACGAACGAGCGCCGAGATCTCTACAAGGGCTTTCGCATCGATCGAGTCAGGTGCGCGCGATCTATTGGCTGTTCGACTCGGCGGGGGTCGAGGTCGACGAGCTGATCATCGTGGGCGGGCAGGGGCAGTCGATCCCGCGGCGCAGGTAGATCCGCGCTGCTCGGCGCCTATCGCGGAAACTTCCTCGCGAACTCGGCCTCGGACATGCCGAACAGGACCAGCGCCTCGATGAACGCCACGATCGCGGGGATGAACGTCCAGCAGAACAACAGGTAGAGGACGCCCATCCCGCCCCGACCCAGATAGAACTTGTGGACCCCGATGCCGCCGAGGAACAGGGCGAGCAGCGCGGCCGACGTCTTGTTCTTCGTCGTTGTTGGGATCGGCGCAGCCGCGAGCATCACCTCCATGCCGGGCATCGTCGGTTGCCGGACGCCGCACTTCGGGCAGAACTCGGCGCGGACATCGAGGATCGCGGAGCAAGCGAAGCAATGCTTGCGGTTGGCGCCGAGCGTGACCGCGTTCTCTACTCGATACGGTTCCACCATGGCACTCACCGTACGAGCTCACCGCCTCAGCCCGTGAAGCAGTCGGGTCGACGCGCGTGGCCTGCCAGCGCAGCTCGAGCAAACTGCCCCGGCCTGCGTGGCGGTCGAGCGAAGACGCCGTGGTATGAGGACGACCTCAACAAGCGGTGGCACAAGGAGACCGCAGCAAGGTTGCCGGTTCGATCCGGTATCCCGCTCGACGATTACAGAGAAATGCGTGGGTCGCGTAGCTCGGGGGCTCCACCCTTGGGTGCGCCCCAGATCGCGATGATGTAGACGACCGCGTTCGGCTCGTCGTGGATGTAATAGACGAAGTGTTTCGTCCGGGGCATCACAAGGCGTCGTACCCCGGGCACGGCGGTTCGATGAAAGCGAAGGCCGGCATCGGGCGACGATTCGATCAGCGCGATGCAGCGCTCGAGCTCATCGTGCACGAGGCTGCCCGCAGCCGAACGGTTCTCCCGCCACCAGGCGGCAATCTCGCGAAGCTGCTGCTCAGCCTCGTCGACGATGAAGACCGTGGTCATCCGCGCCGCAGGTCGGAAAGCACGTCGGCTGCGGGTCGAAGTCGACCCATCCTGATCGATTCGAGGCCTCGTGAGAGAGCTTCGTCGAGTCGAGCGCACTCCTCGTCGGTCATCTCGTCGTCGGCATCCGCAAGACAGAGCTCGATCTCGCCGTCCGGCATCCCCGCGGGGGCAACGCCTGTGATGCGGCCATTCTCGACACGTACCCGGATCGCCTTCACCCACCAAGCGTAGCTGCTTTCGTCCAGCCAGGCCACCGAAGGTCGCAGCGCCGATCTCACCGAGGCTGCTCGGCTCACTCGCACGCCGTCATCGAGCACTTGTCCGCGTCTTCAGTCTGGACCGCGCCCAATGCTTGGCGTCGGTTGCATCGGTGGCGGGCTTCTCGTCGTCGACGGCGCTTCGAAGATCGAGGTGCGTGCGGCTAGTGGCGAAGTCGTACAGCGTTATCGATGAGCGCCGATCTACTGGGAAAGCGGGCTAGGCCATCCGCTTCTTCTTGAGCTGCCTTTGATACTTCTGCCAGGCCATTCGTCGGGACAAGCGACAGGCGTCGTACTTGTCCGCCGCAGCTTGTAGAGCGACGAGTGCCCTGCCAGTCCTTCGTCTCGACCAGCTGCTCAGCGCACGAAACAAACGATCGTGCGCACGGTCGAAGCGAGCGTCCTCGCGGCGCACCTCGGCCGGAAGCGACGGCGGCCTGAATGGCACCCGATAGACCACGGCAAGCGTCTGGGCGGCGACGTCCGCGGCGGTTCTTGGGCGAGGGTCGTTGCGAGCCAGTGTCTCGAGACGCTTGTGGAGCTTGGGAGAGACTCGGACTTGCAACGCGGCGTACGCCATTGCGGAAGTGTAGATCACCCGGGATTCGGCCGGAGGAGGTCGACGCGCGTGGTGAGATCTCGACGGCCGCTTGTGCACGAACTGGGTCGCAGAAACCAACCGCCTTACAGCGCGATGCGGTCGTGTGGGGGAGATGGAACCGTTAGAACGCACCTCGCGCGACAACGGCCGGTAAGGAGACGCGGCTACCGTCCCTCGCGCGAAGCACGGCCACCTCGCGCGTCAGGACATCGACGACGGCAAACGTCCCTGGTGTGAGCACGTCGACACCTGGCGCAGGCTCACGGAGCAAGGCGCCGGGATTTGCGACGATTCTGCCGTCTCCGAGGCGGCGGATGAACGGCGCGTGCGTGTGGCCGATGAGTAGGATGTCGGCGTCGTCGAGCAATTCCGAGAGCTCGCGAGCAGGAGTGTCGCTCGCGATGCCGAGCATGTCAGAGCCTGGGCGCGCATGAGCGAGCACGACGCGCTGACCGTCGATCAGCTTGCGCCACCCGGTCGGTAACGCTTCGAGGTATGCGATCGCCGCCGGGCTCAGATCCCAGCCACTCGTATCACTGCCGGACTCAACAGCCCAGCGGTCGTGGTTTCCGCGGATTGCGGTCACGCCACGCTCTCTGAGCAAGGCGAGC
>JBBQFU010000267.1:0-11984 GCA_038322185.1 Haliangiales bacterium | reverse complement strand
ACCTGCTGTGCTTCAACCAGCTCAGCGGCAAGGGCAAGTGTCAGGGCGACTCGGGCGGCCCGTCGTTCGCGATGATCGATGGCGTGATGACCCAGGTCGGCGTGACGTCGTTCGGCGATCAGGATTGCGCCAGCTACGGCGCCGACACACGCACCGATATCGAGAAGGCATTCCTGCTGCAGTACATCCCGCAGCTCGAGTGTGATGGTGACGAGGACTGCCCCGGCAAGATCTGCTTCGCGCGCAAGTGCATCGCACAGCCGTTCACCGAGGGTGGGCTCGGCGCGGATTGCGGCGGCAACGGCGACTGTGACTCGCAGCTGTGCGCGATGGATGGCGACGACGGCCGCTGCAGCACGCTGTGCAGCCCCGGCATCGAGGGCGGTTGCCCGGCGGGCCTCGAGTGTCTCGACACCGGTGGCGGTGGTGGCGCGTGCTGGCCGGAAGAGGATGACACTGGCTGCTGCGACGCCACGCCTGCGAGTGCGCCGACCGGCCTGCTCGCGTTTGCGTTCATCGGCATCGTGCTGCGCCGCAAGCGCCGCCGCTAGCCGAACAGCGGGGTCGACGCGCTGCTCGCGCGTTCGTACGTGAGCAGTAGATGAAATTCGCAGCCATTCTTGCGGCGGTCGCACTCGCGGGCGCCTGCACCGTTCAGCCCGAGCCGATCGACCAGCAACGGATCGAGGCGATCCAGCCGCTGCCGTTCAGCGCGCAGTCGATGGTGCAACTCCGGCCCGTCGACGCAGGCTCGTCGTACATGAAGCGTCTCGTCGAGCACGTGCCGGCTCGCGCCGTCGAGCACGACTGGTGGACGGCAGGCGAGGGGCACAAGGCGGGGGACACCTACGTGGTGGCGAGCAGCCGTGCCGAGCTCGAGGGCTACCTCGCCGCTGACGGCCCGTAGCGTCGGTGACAAGCTCGCGATCCTCGTCGACGGAACGGTCGTCTCGGCGCCCGTGATCAACTCCGCGATCACCGCGGGGCAGGCGCAGATCACGTTCTGACCAGGGTGCGATGAGCTAGCGTCGCAGCTCGAACACGAGGAGCTCGCCGAGCACGTCGTGATCGCGCATTCCGCACGCGGTCATGCCGAGCTTGCGAATCACGCCGAGCGATGCGACGTGCCATGGGAACGTGGTCGCCTGCACCGCCTGGATGCCGTCCTGCTCGAGCGCCCACTGCACGCAGGCCCTCGTGGCTTCCGTCGCGAGCCCCTGGCCGCGCGAGTTGTCCTCGATGCCGTAGCCAACCTCGGCGATACCGTCGACGGGACGGCCCTTGAACACCACGCTGCCGAGCACGCGCGGCGGCCCCTCGAGCGGCAGCACGAGCGTGTCGCCCCACAGCCGCGTGTCGGGCGCAGCACGGATCGCGTCGAGCGAGAACGGGAACGCACGCGCGACGAGATCCTCGTTGGGCCACGCATCGGGGAAGCGCGCGCACGCGTCGTCTTTCCAGCCGGTGGCACGCAGCGCGACGTCGAGCGCGGCCTCGGCCTGCGCGCGGTTGTGGCACATGACGCCCTCGATCAACTCGAGTGTGATTGGCACGAGGCGCAACCGCGGCGTGACGAGCGCGGGCATGGCGGCTAGGGCCCCGTGACACCAAAGCCGATGAGCAACGCGAGCTGGCTCGGCCCATCGCCGATCAGGCCGTAGCGCACATCGACCGAGAGCAGGAAGTCGTAGATGTACTGGTCAAAGCCAACGCTCGCGATGCCGCCCACGAACGCGCGCCGCATCTCGGCGTTTGGATCGTCGGAGATTTGAATCGGCTCGTTCGCCCGCAGCAGCTCAGCACCGACGCGCGCGGTGAGATAGCGGCGCGGCGTGGCCCACGGCCGGAACCGCATGCCAAGGGTCAGATCCATCTGCACGGTGAACAGCTCGGGTTCGATCTGCGCGGCCTCGGCGCCATAGAGCCGGCCGAGCATCGTCGACCAGCGAAGGGTGTAGCCGTACGCGCGATCGGTCGACATCGGCTGCCACGAGGCCTGCGCGCCGTACTGATAGATCCCGACGCCCAGGCGCTTCGCGTCGGCGCCGGTGCCCGCAACAATGCCGGTCACGATGCCGAGCGAGCCCGATGGCATCGGATCGGCCGCGGCAGGCGAGGCGAGGACGACCACAGCGGCTGCGGCGACGAGCGCACGCATCTAGAATTTCGACGTCGTCGCGAGGAACGTCATCTTGTCGTTCGACGCGCGCAGGCGTCGCGACAGCGTACGCACCCAGTTCCACAGCAGCTCGTACGCGAGGTCACGGTCGACGAACAGCAGGTCCTCGAGGTCACGGCGATTGACGACGAACAGCCGGCACTTCTCGTGGCACATCGCAGTGGCCGAGCGCGGCGCGTCGTCGATCAGCGACATCTCGCCGAAGTAGTTTCCCGGGCGCAGCACCGCGAGGTTCTCTTCGCCCATGCCGGGCACCATGCGGCTGATGCGCACGGCGCCTTCCATGATCAGATAGAACTTATCGCCGGGCGCACCCTCGTCGAAGATCGTGGCGCCGCCCTTGTACTGCTCCTCGAGGCCGATCGCGACGACCCGGCGGAGGTGAGCGGCCGGCAGCCCGCTGAACAGATCGATCTGCGCGAGGATCTCGAGCGTCGACTTCCCTTGGATGTCGAGCGCGGGAGCTTTCTTCTCTTTCTCCTCGCCCATTTAGACGACCGAGCGTCCCATAGGGCCCCCGAAAACGCAAAAACGGCCCGGGTCGAAAACCCGAGCCGTCACCGCTTTCGCGCGACCTAGAGGATGATTACGCGCCGACCTTGAGGACGAGCAGCAGGCTGATGATGAGCGCGTAGATCACGAGCGACTCGATCAGCGCGAGGCCGAGAATCATCGGGCCGCGGATCTGACCCGCTGCACCCGGGTTACGGGCGATGCCGTCGAGCGCTGCCGCAGCTGCGCGACCCTGGCCGATGCCGCCGCCGAGCGCTGCGATGCCGATGCCGAGACCGGCTGCGATCGCGATCAGGCCGTAGTTCGACGCGAGGCCCTGGGCCTGGATCGTCGGACCACCCTCGCCCTGGGCGAAGGCAACGGCCGAGAAGAACATGACGAGGGCGAACGAGATGAACGATGCAATCTTGTGGGTCTTCATGGAAATGCTCCTGGGTGTCAGCGGGTAATGGAGGTCGCGCGAGGCGGTTGTTAACGTGTCTTTGATGCGGGGTAAAGCGGGATCAGTTCGAAAATAGCTGAAGAGATCAGTGCTCTTCGTGCTCCATCGCCATGCTGAAATAAACCATCGTCAGCGTGCAGAACACGAGCGCCTGGATGAGGCAGATCAGCACGCCGAGCAGCAGGAACGGCAGCGGGACGAGGATCGGGACGAGCGCGAAGAAGCTCATGACGACCTTGTGGTCGGCCATCATGTTTCCGAGCAGTCGCACCGCGAGCGAGAGCGGCCGCGCGAAGTGGCTGATCAGCTCGATCGGGAAGATGAGCGGAGCGAGCGCCGGCGTCGGCCCCATGAAGTGTTTGAAGTAGTTGATGAAGCCGTGCTCTTTGATCCCGTAGTAGTGGGTGAGCAGGAACACCATGACGGCGAGGCCGACGTTGGTCTTGAGCGTGTCGTTCGGCGTGACGAACCCCGGCACGAGGCCGATCAGGTTGCCGAACAAGATGAACAGCCACAGCGCGCCGATGAGCGGGAAGAACTTCTTGGCGTGCTGCTCGCCCATCGCGCCTTCGACCATGCCGTAGACAGACTCGGCCATGTACTCGAAGAAGTTGCGCAGGTTCATCTTGCGCGGCGGAACCAGGCCCCGGTCCTTGGTCTGGAGGCCCTTGAAGAACGCGAGGGAGCCCCACAGCACGAACAGGAACACCGTCAAGGTGATGAGCACGTGGGTCAGGGTCCAGCCCGACTCCGTAAACATCATCCATTGCCACTTACGGCCGAGCGCGTCTTTCGCGCCCTCGTTGATGCTGTGCCACCACGAGAAGCGGTTGAGGAAATCGAACCAAGTGCCGTGTTCACCCATGGTGATTGCTCTCGCTCTCTGCTTGCTCCGGGCGGAGCGCCGAGTACGTCGTATCGATCACGATCGAGATGATGAAGATCGAGTAGCCAATCGTGAATGCGATCGGATCGATCGGAAGAAAGAAGATGGCGAGTGCGACGGCGACCATCAGGCCGATCATCTTGGGCATCATCAACATCGGCGCGGCGCCGGTGCGGCCCTTCGCGGCATCCTCGGTCCACTTGTGGACGAGGCGGCGCAGGACGTTGAAGTTGAGGCAGGTGAGCCCGACGCCGACCGCGATGCCGAGGGCGATCGGACGGGACTGGGTCAGCGCGGCGAGGATCACGAGCACGCCACCGAGCGCGTAGTTGATCCGCTCGATACGGAGGATCGACGGGCTAGCCACGAGGCGCCTCGTGGACCTCGCCGAGGTGGCCGAGGGGAGTGTCTTCAGCGGCCGCAACATCGGCACGCTTGATCGCGCGGACCACGCTGCGGAAGCCTGCGACGAGGCCGAGCACCATGAACAGCATCAGCATCCACGGCGTGGTGCCGAGGTACTTGTCGAGGTAGTAGCCGCCGAGCATGCCGATCGCGACGCACAGGCCCATCTCGAGGCCGACCGAGCTCGCGGACAGCGCGTTATAGGCGCGCTTTCCAGTACGGGCGGCAGGGTCGATCGCGCTCCGGGTCACGTCCGTTCGATGCGCCGGTCGGGGCATCGAATCCTGCGACATTTCGCCGCGATGGGTGGACGGGGTCGCCATGAAACGGGGACCAGGTACCACGCGAATTTTCCACCGTCAATCCACGAGACTGGCCTTCGCGGCAGCGATCACTCCGTCGATATCGTCGTCGGTGTGCGCGAGCGACACGAACATCGCCTCGTACTGGGCCGGGGGCAAAAACACCCCGCGCTCCCGCATCTTGCGGAAGAACTGGCCGAACCGGTTGGTGTCGGAAGTCTTCGCGGTCGCGTAGTCCGTGACCGGTCCCTTGGTGAAGAACATGGTCACCATCGAGCCGATCCGGTTGACCGTCACCGGGACGCCGGCCGCTGCGGCCGCGGCGGCCAGACCATCCCCGAGTCGCTTGCCCAGGTTGTCGAGCCGCTCGTAGTTCCCGGGGCGGCCGAGGATCTCGAGGCACTTGAGCCCCGCGGCCATCGCGAGCGGGTTTCCGCTGAGGGTCCCGGCCTGATAGACCGGCCCGAGCGGTGCGAGCTTCTCCATGATGTCGCGGCGGCCACCGAACGCAGCCGCGGGCAACCCACCGCCCACGATCTTGCCGAGGCAGGTGAGGTCCGGCTTGATGCCGTACAGCGCCTGCGCTCCACCGAACGCCGCGCGAAAGCCGCTGATGACCTCGTCGAAGATCAGCAGCGCGCCGTGCTTCTCGGTGATCGCGCGCAGGCCCTCGAGATAGCCGGGCTGCGGCAGCACGAGACCCATGTTGCCGGCGATCGGCTCGATGATGAGCGCGGCGATCTGGCCATCGTTCGCGGCGAACGTCGACTCGACCGCGGTGAGATCGTTGTACGGAACCACGAGCGTGTCGCGCGCTGCACCCTCGGGAACACCCGCCGAGCCCGGGATGCCGAGCGTCGCCACGCCGGAGCCGGCTGCGACGAGGAATGCATCGGCATGACCGTGATAGCCGCCGTCGGTCTTGATGATCTTGTCGCGGCCCGTGAAGCCACGCGCGAGGCGCAGCGCGGTCATCGTTGCTTCGGTTCCCGACGACACCGCGCGGACCATGTCCATCGATGGATAGATGTCGCGGATGCGCTCGGCGAAGCGGACCTCGATCTCGGTCGGCGCGCCGAACGTGGTGCCCTGGCTCATCGCCTCGGCGATCGCGTCGAGGATGTCGTGATGGCTGTGGCCGAGGATCAGCGGGCCCCAGCTGCCGATCAGATCGATGTAGCGATTGCCGTCGACGTCGAAGATGTACGCGCCATCGCCGTGCGCGACGAACACCGGATCGGCCCCGACCGAACGGCAGGCACGCACCGGCGAGTTCACGCCACCGGGAATCACTAGCTTGGCGCGCTCGAAGATGGCCTGACTGCGTTGGATCGACATGGCGGGCAGACTAACGCGAATAAACCCCGCCGGGCGGCGCTACACTGATCCCATGCTGCGCGCGCTCGGGGTGTTGGGTTTGTTATGCGCGACGGCTGCTGCCGAGCCGACGCTCGAGCTGCGCATCGAGGGCAAGTCGGTCGAGGCCACGCTGCGCGGCGCGCCTGCGTCTGGCCCCGTCGAGCTGCACGAGATGCTCGTCGAGGACAAGCCGCCGATCGTCGCGACCAGCGTGCACAATTTTCTCGACGGTGGCCCGGTCTCGGTCGCATTCGTGCTGTCAGGCGATGCGGGATGGATGGGGGCGCACAACATCCACGACGACGACTACGACCCCGACCACGTCTCGCTGCACAAGCCGCTGTCGGCGGCGTTCGATGTTCTCCAGCTCGCGAGCGCACTCCCTGCCGGCAGTGAGGCCATGGTCGTGCGCTACGACACCGAGGCCGCGATCCTGGTGCCGTGGAAGCCCGCCGGGCAGGTCGGCGGTATCGATCTCGGCGCTGCGAAGGATTTTGCCGGGCGCCTCGGCGTCGACATGGTCCACGGCATCGAGCTGGCATGTACCGAGCTCGCCACGCGACCGCAGCGTCGCAAGCTGATGATCATCATCGGGGACGGCAACGACACCGCGACCGACATCAATGACGCCGGCTACAACCTGCGCGCGCTCGCCGAGACCTGTCCTGGCGTCACCAGCGCCGCGCTCGTGATCAAGTCACCGATCTCGGCGGAGACCGACGCGATGGAGCAGTGGACGCCGAACGTGATCCGCTTGACGAGCGTGAACGCAGCGAGCGGCCTCGAGGCCGCGCTCAAGAAGACGCTGCAGCTCGCGACCGACCAGTTCGACGCGACGTTCCCGCTCGCGAAGTTTCCGCGCGACGGCAAGCGCCGCTCCTACCTGCTCGTCTCGGGCGGTCAAGAGCTCGCGTCGGCGACGCTGCAGATGCTGGATCCGCCGGCGCCGCCATCGCCGCCGTGGCAGCTGTGGCGCTGGCTCGTGCTCGCCGGTGTGGTCGGAGCGTTCTCGTTGATCTCGCTGCTCGTGTTCAAGGCGCGGGGACCTCAGTGAGTCCCTTGCCGATCACTTCCTGCGCGTAGATGTGCTCGGGCTTGGTGCCCGCCTTGATCGCGGCGTTTGCCTTGCGCATCTCCTCGTCGATCAACGCCTCGAACGTCGCCTGATCCTTCGCGCCGCTGAGGTAGCGGCCGTTGATGAAGAAGCCGGGCGTGCCGTTGACGGCAAACTTGCGAGCGACATCGTTGTCGGCCGCGATCTCGATCGCGCACGCGCCCGCGCTGTCCGCTTCGTAGCGAGCGAAGTCGAGCTTGGCCTCGACCACGAGGCCGTCGATGTTCCCCTGATCGTACTGGCGCGGCTCGAACGCCTTCGCCCACAGCAGATCTGCCATCACGCGGAACTTGCCCTGGAGGCTCGCCGCGCACGCCGCCTTGGCCGCGGGCATCGCCTGCACCGGGTGGACGACGTAGTTCTTGTACACGACGCGCAGGTCCTTGCCGTATTTCTTGCGAAGCGCGTCGACGGTCTTCCACGCCTTCGCGCAGTACTGACACGCGAACTCGTACACCATCACGATCGTGACTTTGGCCGTCGGTAATCCGAGCGAGGGGCTGGTGCCGATCGGGTACGCGTAGACGGCGCTGGGATCGGGGTAGCGACGCCTGGGTGGCGGGGCTGGCTGCTTCGCGAGCTTGTCCTCGATCGCCGTGAGCTTCGCGACGAGCTCCTCGATGCGCGCGGCGAGCACCGAGACCTCGACCGGCTGTGCCTGCGCGCGGAGGGCACGATCCTGTTCGGCAACCCGCGCCTCCAGCTGGTCGATGCGCGCGAGCAGCGCCGGGTCGGGCCTGGCTGCTCGATAGCAGCTGCCAAGGACGACGAGCGCGACGAGGAGCCGCACCGATCTACTCGGCGTCGTCCTTCGCGTCATCCGGCTCGTCGTCGCCACCCTCGTCGTCGGCGTCTTCCTCGTCGCCGTCCATGATCTCGGTCGGCACCGTGTCGGTGTCGTCGATCGCCTCGATCGGCGCGGCCTCGGCGATTCCGGTCTCCTCGTCCGGCTCCGCGAGCCGCTCGATCGCGGCCACGTGCTCACCTTCATCGACGCGCATGATGCGGACGCCCTGGGTCGCGCGACCCTGGACCTTCACGTCGCGCACGCGGATGCGGATCAGCTTGCCGCGGTCCGAGATCAGGATGAGGTGATCGTCGTCGCCTGCGATTCGCACGCCAGACACCAGGCCGTTACGCGTGGTGGTCTTGATCGTGATCACGCCCTTACCGCCGCGGTTCTTGACCGGGTAGTCGCTGACCGCGGTGCGCTTGCCGAAGCCGTTCTCACACACGGTGATCAGCGTGGTCTCGGTGGCGCGGCCAAACGTGACCATGCCGACCAGGCGATCGCCTTCGCGCAGCGTGATGCCGCGAACGCCAGCGGCGTTGCGACCCATGACGCGGACCTTGTCTTCCTGGAACCGGACCGCGTAGCCCTTGGCCGAGGTGAGCAGTACGTCGTCGGCCTTCGTCACGAGTGCGGCGCTGATGAGGCGGTCGCCTTCTTCGATCGTGATGGCCTTGATGCCGCTCTGGCGAACGTTCTCGAACGCAGCCAGATCGGTCTTCTTGACCGTGCCGGAGTGCGTCGCGAAGAACACGCTCGTCTCCTCGTTGAACTCCTTGAACGGGAGCATTGCAACGACCTGCTCGCCGTCCTGGAGGTCGAGCACATTGACGACCGCGCGGCCCTTCGCGGTGCGCGCGCCCTCGGGCAGCTCGAACACCTTCTTGTAGTAGACGCGGCCCTTGTCGGTGAACAGCAGCAGGTGGTCGTGCGTCGACGCGGCGAACATGTCGACCACGAAGTCGCCATCGGCCGAGCCCGCGCCCTGGATACCGCGGCCACCACGGCCTTGCGCCGAGTACTCGCTGACGCGCGTGCGCTTGATGTAGCCGAGGTGCGTGCGCGTGACGACGGTCTCTTCCTCGTCGATCAGCTCCTCGCTGAGGATCTCACCGTCGGTGTCGACGATCTTCGTGCGGCGCTCGTCGGCGAAGTCTTCGCGGATCTGCTTGAGCTCGTCGATGATGACGCCCATGAGCTTCTTCTCGTCGGCCAGCAGGCTCTCGAGGTAATCAGTGAGCTCCCACAGCTCCTTGTACTCGGCCTCGAGCTTCTCCTTCTCGAGGCCGGTCAGGCGACCGAGCCGCATGTCGAGGATCGCCTGCGCCTGCACGGCGCTCAGCGTGACAAAGCCCTTGGTCTCGGCCGCGGTGACCTCGGCCGGCGGACGGCCCGCGCGCTCGAGGAATCCACTGATCCCGCCGAGCTTCTCCGCCATCAGGCGGTCCTTGGCGATGTCGGTGTCCTTGCTGGACCGGATGATCTCGATCACGCGATCGATGTTGATGACCGCGAGGCCCAAGCCTTCGACGATCTCGCGCCGCTCGCGCGCCTTGCGCAGATCGTAGATCGTGCGGCGGGTGACGACGTCGCGGCGGTGCTCGACGAAGACTTGCAGCGCCTTCTTGAGCGTCAGCAGCACCGGGCGCTGGTCGACGATCGCGAGCATGTTGACCGAGAACGAGGTCTGCAGCTGCGTGTACTTGAACAGGTTTGCGAGTACGACCTGGTCGCTCGCGTCTTTCTTGAGCTCGAACACGACACGGATGCCGTTGCGATCCGATTCGTCGCGGATATCCGAGATGCCCTCGAGCTTCTTGTCGCGAACCATGTCCGCGGTGGCCTCGATCCACCGCGACTTCACGACCATGAACGGAATCTCGTCGACGATGATCGCCTGGCGGTCCTTGCGGACCTCCTCGACGTGCGCGACACCGCGGACCTGGATCGAGCCGCGACCGTTCTTGTACGCGCCGAGGATGCCGTTGCGGCCCTGGATCACGCCCCCGGTCGGAAAGTCGGGTCCGGGGATCAGCTTGATGAGGTCGTCGTCGCTGATGTTCGCATCCGCGATCAGTGCGAGCACGCCGTCGATGACCTCGCCGAGGTTGTGCGGCGGGATGTTCGTGGCCATGCCGACGGCGATACCGGTGCCGCCGTTGATGAGCAGGTTCGGAACCTTGGCCGGCATGACCGTCGGCTCGAGCTCTTTGTCATCGTAGTTCGGCTGCCAGTCGACGGTTTCCTTGTCGATGTCCGCGAGCATTTCGCCCGCGAGCTTCGACATGCGGCACTCCGTGTAGCGCATGGCTGCCGGAGGGTCGTTGTCGATCGAGCCGAAGTTGCCCTGACCGTCGACGAGCATGTAGCGCAGCGAGAAATCCTGCGCCATGCGCACGAGCGCGTCGTAGACCGCGCTGTCGCCGTGCGGGTGATACTTACCGATGACGTCGCCGACGATGCGCGCGCACTTGAGGTACGGGCGAGCGAACGTGTTGTTCAACCCGCGTTGCGCAAACAGGATGCGTCGATGGACCGGCTTGAGCCCGTCGCGCGCATCGGGCAGCGCCCGCGCGACGATGACGCTCATGGCGTAATCCATGAACGAGTTCTTCATCTCCGTCTCGATGGAGATCGGGGTGATATTGCTGGACGTCGGTTCCGCCATCTTGCAGCACCTCGTATAGCCCGCTCGGGGGCTACTCTCAACGCCGCGCGGCAGCTATTAGCTCAGCGATATCCGCGCGTTACTGTTGCTATCGCGGACTCAGCGATAGGGGCCGCGTTGCGTGTGATCGACGGCCCAATGGGCGGCCAGCTGGATCGCCGCGCCGAGGCGATCTACGTCGGTGTAGATGCCGTCAAACGTGATCTCGATATCGTGCCGCCGCACGATCGTGGTCGACGGGCGCGCCGCATCCAGGAGTGTCCGCGCATGCGAATCGATCTGCAGCGCGCTCGGTGCGTGGTCGCCGAGCGGTGGCCACGCGGCCTTGGGCAGGTCGGGCGCGATGAGGGTGAGCGTCTCGCCCGCCGAACCCACGCGATGCGCACCGATCACCGTGCGCAGCCGTCCGGGATCGCCGGGCCCGAGGCGGCGGAGCAGGTGCAGCGTGACCTCGGCCGCGCCGCGCCGTACGCGGAGGACCGGTCGGCCGCCGAGCTCGACGCGCTCGATCGCCTCGCCACCGAGCGCCATCGCGAGCGGCCGGAACCAGCGCGCCCAGCGAGTCGGCCGGTGGGCGAGCGAGATACAGGTCGCGAGCAGATCGCCGATGCGATCCGTCGACGGCTCGGGCTCGGCCCGCTGGGCGGTCACGTGGTCGTTTCGTAGCTCGTGGTGCCAGGCGCCATCGCGCATCAGCGGCGCGGTGATGCGCGACGAATCCGGGCGGCCCGTCATGTAGCGCGACGCGAGCAGCGCGGCTTGCGCCTCGCGATCGAGCCACATGTTCGCGAGCGAGATATCGTTGGTCTCCACCAGGCAGCTGTCATCGAACGCGGTGCCGACCGAGCCGACGTTGCGATCGGTCCACGACAGCGCGAGCTCGAAGCCATCGGTGTTCTGCGTCTGGATACTGACCCGTCCGACCGGCGTCATCTCGGCGCGGCCGCGATAGAGCACACCGTCGTGCGTGAGCTCGAGGCTGACGCCATCGAATTCGGGAGTACACGCGGCTTGCGGAAAGCGCGTGACGATCGCCGAAGCCAGCGGGTCGACCACTGCCCTGAGCGTAGCTTGCGGGGTAGGGTCCCGCCCATGCCGAATCGCCTGGCCCAGGAAAGCTCGCCGTACTTGAGGCAGCACGCCGACAACCCCGTCGAGTGGTGGCCATGGTCCGAGGAGGCGTTTGCCGAGGCGCGCAAGACCGGCAAGCCCGTGTTCGTGTCGATCGGCTACGCCGCATGCCACTGGTGCCACGTGATGGCGCACGAGTCGTTCGAGGACGAGGCCACGGCGGCGGTCGTGAACGACCTGTTCGTCTGCGTGAAG
>JBBQFU010000266.1:0-12023 GCA_038322185.1 Haliangiales bacterium | reverse complement strand
TCGGGCAGGGCAACGTGTTTGGCTTCGGCAGCTTCCAGGACGTGACGGTGATCCGGCTGACGCCCGGCAACGAGAAGGCTGTGAATCTCACCGTCGGGTTCCGCCCGCGCGAGGTGCAGTTCGACGCCACGGGCAACCGCGCGTACGTGATCACCGAGGACGGCGTGTCCGTGATCCACCTCGGCTTTGCGACGGACAACCAGGCGACGATCGTGCCGCCGATCCCGGTGCTCGATCCGAACGGACCGACGACCGACGTCGAGATCAATATCGTCGCGACCGGCGAGTACGCTGCGGTTCGCCAGGGCCAGACCCCGGCGCTACGGATCGTGAACGTCGGCAGTAACCCAGGAGCCGGCTGGACGATCCCACTCGCATCCCCGGCGACCGACATCGACCTCGCACCCGACGGCTCGCGCGTCTACGTGGTGCAGCGCGAAGCCAAGCAGCTCGCAATCATCGACGTGCCGGCCGACGCGATCACGCCGAGCGGCATCGACAAGATCGATCTGACGAACGCCACGCTCGGCTCGCTCGTGCTGTCGGCCGACGGCAAGCGCGGGCTGCTCTACACCAACGCGACGAGCGACGAGCGCATCAGCGTCGTCAAGCTCGACACGCCGGGCTTTCCGACGCAGACCTGGCCACTCAAGAAGTCGGTCCGCGCCGTTGGCATCTCGCCGACCGGTGACACCGCGATCCTGCTGCAGGCCAAGTCGTTCGGCAATCCGGCCACGGCCACCAGCTTCGATGACTTCGTCGACAAGAGCTACGGCTACACGTTGCTCGATCTCGCGACCGGCTTCGGCAAACTGCAGATCACACCGGTCGATGCGGGCGCGTTCCATTACTCGCTCGACGGCGAGAAAGTCTACGTCGCGCTCGATGGCGGTGACGCTCCGACCGCGACGCGTGCCGTGCAGGTCGTGACGACCCAGACCGGTGTCGTGATCACGAAGGGGCTCGGCTCGCCGCCGGAGCAAGTCGGCGTGCTGCCCGGTGCGAACCAGGCGTACGTCGTCCAGCGCCACCCCCTGGGCCGCGTGTCGTTCGTCGACCTCGTCAGCGACGCGGTCCGCACGGTCACCGGCTTCGACCTCAACAGCCACATCGTCCAGTGAGGCACCTCATGCGTTCCCTTCTTGCTCTGTATGCAATCACCGTCCTGTCCGCCTGCTGGGAGGACGACCGCGCGATCGTGTGGGACCGCGACCGCACCGTGCTCGGCCCGATCCCGATGAAGTCCCAGGTCGCGTATGTCGACTCGGCGCTCGACCGCGTGACGCTGCTCGACCTCGAGCGCGATGACCCGCGGATCACGACGATGCGCATCGGCCGCCGCGCCGTGGTCGCCGTGCCGAGCCCTGATCGCCACCTGCTGTTCGTGATCACGCGCGGTGAGGAGGCGATCCACGAGGGCGAGATCGATCAGCCACCGCAGCTGTGGGTCATCGACACCGTCGAGAACACGCGCAACGCGGTGGCGTACGAGATCGGCTCGCCGTTCGATCGCATCGCCGTCGCGCCGGACAACCGCACGATCGTCACGTACTTCTCCGCGGCGGGGCCGGATGCCGAGGGCTTCTTCCGGAACCCGAACGAGCTCGCGGTGATTCACCTGTACGAGCCGCCGAGCGCGACGAACCCGACGCTCGAGACGATCCGATCGTTCGGCTCGGTGCCCGAGGGTGTCGTGCTGTCGCCGCCGATGGTGGTCCCGGGTGCTGCCGACAGCACGCCGCGCACGTTTGCGTTCGTGCTGTCGCAGAACAACCTGACGATGCTCGACGCGACGAACCCGACGCGCCGCGAGGTCTCGATTCGCCTCGACCTCGGCGGCACGCCGGTGCTGCCGCGCGAGATCGTGTTCGCGCCGAATACCTCGAGCGCCTACGTGCGCAGCGACAACGCGCGTGACGTGCTCCAGGTGCTCATCGAGCCTCGGCCGCAGGCGACCGAGGATGCCGCCGACTTTCGCCCGCTGCTCGCCGAGCTCGGCGCCGGTGGTGGCCCCACGGACATCGCGGTCTACGACGACCCGCGGCTCAAGCGCTACATCCTCGCGTCGACGCCGAACACACGCGAGGTGGTCGTGATCGACGCCGATACCGCGCAGTTTCGCTCGGTGCCAATCGCGGATCCGATCGATCGGATCTTGTTGTTTCCGACGGGGATCGATGTCCCGCCGACGAAGGCACTGTTCGCATCGATCGGCGCCAAGATGACGCGCGTCCACGTGCTCGATCTGGTCAACATCCAGGACCCGCTCACGCAGGTGAACCTCCGCACGATCACGCTCGACAAGTCCGTTCGCGACGTGGTGCCAGTTCCGGGCCGCGACCTGGCGATGCTCGTGCACGACGACGCGCGCACCGTGCTCGGCCTGCTCGACATGGAGACCGAGTCGACCTCCCCGCTCCTCGGTGTTGGCAAGCTCGACTCGTACGACTTCTCGCCGAACGGCACGCACCTGATCGGCGCGACCGGATCGGTGTCACGCGTCGGCTTCGTCGCGCTCGACAATCTGCACCCGACCGACTTCCGCCTCGACGATCTGCCGTCGCGCGTGCTGTCGACGCAGAACGGCAAGATCTTCGTCGACCACGGTGACCCGCTCGGACACGCGACGATCATCCCGTCGCCCGAGGCACGCCGCGCCGACGCGCTCGTGCTCACCGGCTTTCTCACCACCAACCTCCTCGATCAGGGGCCCTGACCATGCGCGCACTCCTCGCACTTCTGCTCTCCACATCCGCCGCGGCTGCCGAGCCTGCTCACGTGATCACCTACGGTGGAACCGTTCGCGCGCTTCGAACCGACTCGGCGAACGCACTGACCGAGGATAGCCTCGCCGGTGGACAGCTCGGCTACGAGCGCGCGCTTCGACTCTCGCTCGTCCCGAACCTGTCATTATGGGCCACGGGTACCTTTGGCTGGGGCTTTGCCGACGGCACGATGTTTCAGACGCTGACGACGGACATCAGCTCGTACACGTTCGCGGTCGGCGGTCGCGCGCGATATCCGTTGTTTTACTGGTTGCACGGGACCGCGAGCATCGACCTCGGCACCTCGCGGTCGGCGGTCGGCCTGCGCGATGACGCCGGTCACACGGCCGCGGATAGCGGGTGGGGCGCGGTCACGCAGGGCAAGCTCGGCCTGGAGATCCTCCTGGCTCGGGCGCGGTCGCGGTTCAAGCTCGGGATTCGCCTGGAGCTGGGCTACGTCGCCGCATCGCCCATTTCACTCACCGCCACCCCTGAATCGGGTGCCGATGGGACGCTCCAGCTGGAGATGGACGCATCCAGCCTCGGCAGCTTGAACCTGAGCGGCAAAGTCTTTGCTGCATCGCTATCGGGGCAGTTCTAACGTTAGAATTGTCGCCGGGTGCGAAGGCCGACCAAGTCCCCTCTGGGGAGCGCGATTCGTCGCGTGATCGATGAACGCGACGTGTTCTGCGCATTTCAGCCCATTGTCGATCTGCGCACGCAGAAGACGTTCGCGTACGAGGCACTCGCCCGTACCAAGTCGCCGGACTTCGAGGGTCCGATGCAGCTGTTCGCAGCGGCGGTCGCCGAGAACGTGACCGGCGAGCTCGGCCGCATCTTGCGCGCGATCGCGCTCGAGGGCTGCGTGACGCACCCGCTGTTCCTCAACATCCATCCCGCCGAGCTCAACGAGAAGTGGGTCGTGCAGCCCGACGATCCGATCTTCCAGCACTCGGAGGACGTCTACCTCGAGATCACCGAGGCCGTTCCGCTGTCGCACTTCCGCCTGTGCAAGGACATGCTGAACGAGGTGCGTGGCCGTGGCGTGCACCTCGTCGTCGACGATCTCGGCGCCGGCTACTCGAACCTCAAGTACATCGCCGACCTCGCACCTCGCGTGGTGAAGCTCGACCGCGGCCTGGTCGCCGGCCTTACCAAAGACTCGCGTCTGTTCAAGCTGGTGTCCGCGATCGTCCGGCTGTGTCACGAGCTCGATAGCCGCGTCGTGGCCGAGGGCATCGAGACCGAGACCGAGCTCGATGCCGTGATCGCTGCGGGTGCGCGCTACGCGCAGGGCTACCTGCTCGCGCGGCCCGCGTTCCCGCCGCCCGAGATGAAGTGGCCGGCCGCGATCGCTCGTTCCACCCACTTCGACGATCCGCCGCGTAAGAAAGCGTAGTGCGCGCGCTCCTCACCGTTGCGATCTTCGCGCTCGCCGGCTGTCCGGCGAAGAGCTCGACGATCCAGACGAGGCGGCCGCACGGTCCACCGCCAAAGCAGATCGCGCAGGAGCCTGGCGAGCCGACGGTCACGTGGGACAAGGTGAAGTCCCCCGACGACGTGCCGGCCACGCCGCCGCCGCCTGGCTCCTACCGCGTGCACATGATCGATGTCGGCACCGGCCTCGCGATCCTCGTGCAGGGCCACGACTGGACGATGCTCTACGACGGTGGCAGTGGCGACCCGGCCGAGAAGCCGCTCCGTGTGGTGAGCTATGTCGCCGCCGTGCTCGGTCCCTCGGGCGACTCTCTGTGCGTCGACGAGGGCCAGCCCGCACCGACCGGGCGCAAGAAGCTCGATCACGTGGTGCTCAGCCATCCGCACATGGACCACGGCTCCGCGCTCGATCTCGTGGTGCACTGCTTCGACGTTGGCGATGTGTGGGACTCGGGCCGCATCAACGAGGCCGTGTTCTATGCCGACTTTCTCGAGGCGGTCGCGAAGTCCACGACCGCTCGCTACCACACCGCGGGTGACGTGCCCCGCGATCACACGGTCGGTGTGAAGGGCCGCGAGATCAAGATCCCCAACTGGGAGCGCTTCTCCGAGGGCGACACGATCATGCTCGACACGAGCGCTCGCTTCACGATCCTCCACGCGGACGCGAAGAAGAAACCCGATCCGAATCAGAACAGCGTCGTGCTCGCGGTCAACCTCGGCACCACGCGGTTGCTACTCACCGGCGATGCCGAGTCCGGCGACCGCGAGTCACCCGACAGCGAGGTCGGCGACGTCGAGGAGTTCTTGATCGAGAACCACGCCGAGGAGATCCGCGCCGATATCCTGCAGGTCGGCCATCACGGATCGAAGACGTCGAGCCGCCGCGGCTTCCTCGAGGTCGTGAAGCCCAAGCTCGCACTCGTATCGGCGGGGCCCAAGAAGTACGCGACGGTGGTGCTGCCCGACGCGGAGATCATCGACGAGCTGCGCCGCATCGGCGCTCAGGTGCTGCGCACCGACGAGCACGACGGCGGCTGCCCGCTGCCGCGCCGCATCGGGCCCAACAAGGGACCCGGCGGCTGCGACTCATTCATCATCACGATCGCTCCGGCCGCTCAGCGATAGAACTTTGCGCGCGGGCGGCCGAGGAAGTCGGCGCTCGTCGTCGCCACCAGCGTGTCGCCCTTGAACTGGTAACGGCGCAGTGTGTAGAGGCCGCTCGCGGTGTTCGGGCCGAGCAGCTCGAAGATCACGCTCGCCGTCTTGAGCTGCTTCGGCGTTCGCAGCTCGCCGCCACCGGCGCCGTACATCGCGTAGCTCACGTGATCGACGAGAAACTCGAGTCGATCACCGGTGATGCCGACCGCCTTGTACGGCTTGGCGGCCGCCTCGTATGCCTTGGTGCGCGCGCTGCCGACGTCCTTGGCGAACGAGCCGGCGGCCTTCGCGAGTGGCGCGCAGATCTTGGCCTTCGCTTCGCCCATCGTGATGTCGGTCGGGTTGCTCCCGCTGATGTGGACCGTGATGTTCGTCGGCATACCAGCGGCGATCAGGCGGTCGAGCTCGGAGCTGCACTTCGCGGCCGACGCGATCATCTTGCCGCCGTTGGCCTCGTGATTCGTGGCCATGTTGATCTGGCCGAGGAAGAAGCTCCACTGGTTCGCGTCCTTCACGGCGACCTCGGCCTCGGCAAGCTGGTGATGCTTCACGAACTCGGCGCAGATCCGCTGCTGCTCCTCGGTGGCCGTGACGCCGGCACCCTGCGCGGTCTTGATCGCCGCGTGGCAGCCGTCGATCGGCCAGCGTGTATCGAGCGCCTTGGACCAGTAGTCCTGGAAGTGTTCGATCTGCTTGTTGTAGGTGGCGATCTCGCCGGCAAGGTCATCGGCGGGTTCGGCGTGGCCGACCGTGGAAGCGAGGAGAGCGAGCGAAATCAGTGAGGTGCGAGTCATACAGGGCTCCTTTGGGGCCCGTATCGGCCGGCCTCGGCGCCGGTTGCCTATACTTTCGGCACATGAAGGACGAGCTGCATCAGGTCGTCGCGCGGCGCTGGCGGGTCGGTGGCGTGCTGACCGCGGTGATGATGCTCGCGTACTTCGGGTTCATCCTGCTCGTCGCATTCGACAAGGAGACGACGGGCACGCTGCTCGCCGGCGGTCGCGTATCGCTCGGCATCGTGCTCGGCGCCGCGGTCATCGTGCTCGCACCGGTGCTCACGTCGATCTACGTACGCTGGGCGAACCGGCGCTACGACCCGGCGATCCGCGAGCTGCGCGCACGCCGCGAGGACGCGAAGTGAACAGCAAGTCATCGCTCGGCGCGCCGAATGCGATCGCGATCGCCGCGTTCCTCGTGTTCGTGGTGATCACGCTCGGCATCACGTGGTGGGCCGCGCGGCGCACGAAGACCTCGGCGGAGTTCTTCGCCGCGGGCGGCAACGTGTCGGCGGTGCAGAACGGCTTCGCGCTCGCGGGCGACTACATGAGTGCGGCGAGCTTCCTCGGCATCGCGGGCCTCGTGTCGCTGTCGGGGTTCGACGGCCTCATCTACTCGATCGGCTTTCTCGTCGGCTGGCCGCTGATCACATTCTTGATCGCGGAGCCGCTACGCAATCTCGGCACGTACACGTTTGCCGACGTCGTCGCGTTCCGTCTGCGCCAGGGGCCAGTGCGCGTGACGGCCGCGATCAGCACGCTCACCGTCGTGACGTTCTATCTGATCGCGCAGATGGTCGGTGCCGGGAACCTCGTGCACCTGATGTTCGGGCTCGACTACACGCTTGCGGTCGTGATCGTCGGCAGCGTGATGCTGCTGTACGTCCTGTTCGGCGGGATGATCGCGACGACGTGGGTGCAGATCATCAAGGCCGGCCTGCTGCTGCTCGGTGCCACGCTGCTCGCGGTGATGGTGCTCGCCGAGTTCGGCTTCAACCCGCTCACGCTGTTCGAGGAGGCGACGCGCCAGTATGGCGCTGGAACGCTCGCGCCGGGAAAGCTCGTCGAGAATCCGCTCGAGGCGGTCTCGCTCGGCCTCGCGCTGATGCTCGGCACCGCAGGCTTGCCGCACATCCTGATGAGGTTCTACACGGTGCGCGACGCCGCCACCGCGCGCCGATCGGTCGCCTACGCGACATCGCTGATCGGCTGGTTCTATCTGGTCACGTTCGTGCTCGGCTTCGGCGCGAGCGTGCTCGTCGGGCGCGAGGCGATCAGTGGCATCGACAAGGGCGGCAACATGGCCGCCCCGCTGCTCGCGGAGGTGCTCGGTGGTACCGCGTTCCTCGGCTTCATCTCGGCCGTCGCGTTCGCGACGATCCTCGCGGTCGTCGCCGGGCTCACGCTGTCGGGTGCGGCGGCGCTCGCGCATGATCTGTGGGGACACGTCGTGAAGCGCGGCAAGATCGCCGAGGCCGAGACGATGAGGATCGCGCGCTACGCGACGGTCGGGCTCGCCGTGCTCGCGATCGGGCTCGGTCTGCTGTTCAAGGGCCAGAACGTCGCGTTCATGGTCGGTCTCGCATTCTCGATCGCGGCGAGCGCGAACTTCCCGGCGCTGCTGATGTCGATGACGTGGCGCCGCTTCACCACGCGCGGCGCCGTGGCGAGCATGTTGACCGGTACCATCACGTCCGTCGTGTTGATCCTGCTGTCACCGACGGTGTGGGTCGATCTGTTTCACAACGCGGCGCCGATCATCGCGCTCAAGAACCCGGGCATCTTCAGTGTGCCGCTCGCGTTTTTCGCCGGCATCGTGGTGTCGCTGTTGTGGCCCGAGCCCGACGCGGCGACCGGCTTCGATGCCGCGCAGGACCGGATGCATCTCGGTCCACGCACCTGAGCTGTCGTGGCGGACATCACTGCCAAAGTTTGCGTTCCCGCCTGAAGCTCGCCTTATGATCCCTGTCATGAGGGCACTCCTGGTCGCAGCGTTGGTCGCAGTCGGCTGCAATAATGATGTGGACCCGCGGGTCATCCCGGGTGGGGGCGTCGGGGATGGCGAGATCGACGGCGAGGTGAACGTCCACGTGATCGACAGCCAGACCAAGGAGCCGGTCGCGGGCGCCACTGTCGCGATCGGCGAGAGCGAGAAGAAGACCGACGCGAAGGGGCTCGTCGTGTTCGCCGATGTCGAGGGCGCGCAGACGATCGCGGTCCTCGCCGACGGCTATCGCGCCGGCGTCTGGGTCAAGGTCAACGGCGCGAACGTCACGATGCCGATCGAGCCGCTCACCGGTGCTCCGGAGTCGGCGACGCTGCAGGGGACGATCGCGGGCTGGAGCAACGTGAGTGTGGCGCAGGGCCATGTCAAAGCGGCCTTCATCCTCTACTCGCAGACCGACCAGCTCGGCGAAGACGCCAACAACCTGCCCACGCCCGCCAACGGCAACCTGTGCTTCGGGATGACCGAGTGCGCGTGGACGGTGGTGACTCGAACGGGCAGCGTCACGTTGACCGCGGTGATCGTCGACCGTGACTCGAAGGGCACCCTCGATCCGATGGACGACACCAACGCGATCATCGGCTACGCCTTCAAGCAGAACATCACGGTCACCGGCGGGGTGAACCAGTCGGGCCTGGTCCTGGACCAGGTCGAGGCAGGCAATCTCGAGACCGTGACCATTGACGAGGGAACGCCGCCGGCAAGCCTGACGGAGGTGACCTCGATCCCCGGCATCGAAATTGGCGAGGATGAGGTGGTCCAGCTCCCGCTGTCCTTCCTGGCCGAGTCGACCAGCTACCTGGTCCCCAAGCCCAGCGTGTTTGGGGACGCGACCTACCGCCTGACCTCGATCGCCCAGACCTCCTCCGGTGGAGATGGAGCGCGGTCGATCGTGCTGCGTCAGCGATTGAGCGACCCCGCGCTGGCGGCTGGCGAATGGCTCGTTCCACCGGTCGACGTGGTCGCGACCCGCACCACAGCATCGTTTTCGCCCGTGTCCGGAGCCGTGGTTCACACCGTCGTGTGGCAGGACGAGATGGGCGGCGACCTGCTCGAGATCACGGTTTTTGACTCAAAAACGAAGGAGGTCGAGGTCCCAAACCTGGTCGCACTACCCCCGTCTGGCACTCTTTCTGCGCAGGTCAGTGCTGTGGGGGCTGACCTCGATGTCAATGATTTCAGCCTAGAGGACGATTCATCCCAGCTGTGGGGAGTTGCCTCACAACCCACCGACATCCCGTAGTTGCCGTTGTCAGATGGGTGGGGCAAGGTAGCCCCTCCATGCAGACCAACGAAAATAGCAACACCAGCGAAACCCCGAGCAGCACGGCCTCCAACGTGGCTCGTTACGCGGAGCTCCAGGCGCTCATCGCCGGCATGGCTGCCGACTTCCAGAAGTTCTATGCGGACAACAACAAGGCGGCGGGCACCCGCGTTCGCCTGGCGATGCAGGAGCTGAAGACCTTCGCCCAGACCGTCCGCAACGAGGTCCAGACGATCAAGAACGGTGGCGCTCCGGCCACCGGCGGCGACTCTGACGGCGACGACGCGCAGAGCTAGTCCGATCGGGCCGCCCTGGGCGGCTCGCCTCGTGCTCCCCGGGAGCAAACCGGTCAGGCCGCACCTGACGATGCCCTTTGGTATCGCCAGGAGTGGCCTGCGGTCGTTTCGGCCCCCGTCGGGCCCCGGATCATGGACAGGAGGACGGGAGCGACCAGGTCCAGGTCTCGGATTCGCTGGCGAGGCCGGTGGAGATCTCGCCGAGGCGGGCAACCGCGTGATCGAGCGATGTCCCGAGAGCGACCAGGTGGCGCGCGGCTTCGGCGGCGTTGTCCTCGAGGGCCGTCGCCTGGCAGGCGACGGCGCGGTGGTAGTCGAGCTCGGCGGTGAGCGCCGCGGTGGTGCACGCGAGGTCGGCAGCCGCGCCACCACCATGCGCCGTGATCGTGGCGTCGAGCGACATGTCGAGGGTCGAGATCTGGAACAGCTTGTCGCGCACGTCCCGGTCGTACGCGCGGTGCATCGAGATGCAGAGCTCGGTGGTCGCGGTGGCGATCGCCATCTCGTAGCGGTTGGCCGCGATCTCGATCTGCCGCTGCTGTATGCGATACGCCGCGACCTGATTGGTCGTCTGGTCCGCGGCGGTCGGCGGATCGGTGCACGCGACGACAAGCAGCGCGAACAGGACCCGGACCATGCCGCAGTCTAACTGCGATTCATCACGACGCGCATGCGCTTGCGACCGAAGCTGCCGACTTGCGCACCGAAGCGACCCGCGATCGGCGTCGCGCAGCTGGCGCAGGTGCCATCGGGACCGAGCTTCGAGGACAGGATCTCGTACCAGTCACGCTCGATCACCGCGGCCTGGCAGGTCGGACACGTGGTCGTGTCGCCTTCGCGATCGTGCACGTTGCCGGTGTAGACGTAGCGCAGGCCCGCACGCATCGCGATCTTGCGCGCACGGCGCAGCGTCTCGACGGGCGTCGCCGGGATGTCGTTCATCTTGTAGTCGGGATGAAAGGCCGAGAAGTGCACGGGCACGTCAACGCCGAGATCGCCGGCGACGAACTCGGCGAGCTGGGTGAGCTCGGCATCGCCGTCGTTGAGGCCGGGGATGAGGAGCGTCGTGATCTCGGTCCACACCTTGGTCTCGCGCACGAGGTAGCGCAGCGTGTCCTTCACCGGCTCGATCGAGGACGCCGTGACCTTGCGGTAGAACTCGTCGGTGAACGCCTTGAGGTCGACGTTGGCGGCATCGATCTTCGAGTACAGATCGCGGCGCGGATCGGGATAGATGTAACCCGCTGTCACCGCGACGGTCTTGATGCCGAGCTCGTGACATGCGTCGGCGGTGTCCATCGCGTACTCGGTGAAGATCGTCGGGTCGTTGTACGTGAACGCGACCGACGCGGCGTTCGCCTCTTTCGCGGCACGCGCGATCGCCTCGGGCGACGCTTGATCGACGAGCCGGTCCATTTCGCGTGACTTCGAGATGTCCCAGTTCTGGCAGAACTTGCACGCGAGGTTGCAGCCCGCGGTACCGAACGACAGGACGCTCGAGCCCGGATAGAAATGATTGAGCGGCTTCTTCTCGATCGGATCGATGCAGAACCCCGACGAGCGGCCGTAGGTGGTGAGCACCATCTGATCGCCGACGCGCTGCCGCACGAAGCACATGCCGCGCTGCCCATCGTTGAGCTTGCAGTCACGCGGGCACAGATCGCACTGGATGCGGCCATCCGGTGTGGCGTGCCACCAGCGTGCGGGATAATCGGGTTGGGTCACGGCGCGGGATCCTCGAACTTCGCGGCGGTGTACCGCAGCAGCTGGACCTGGCCCGCGAAGTCGCGGGGCAAGCCGGCCTTGTGGCGCAGCTCGCCCATGAAGCGCTCGTTCGTCGGGAGTCGCTCCCACATCACCGGGAGAAATGTGGCGCGCCGGCCGTGATGGAGCAGCACGATGCCGTCGGTGCCGGTGCGGATGTCGGCTTCCGAGGCGATCGGCTCGAGCGGCGAGAGAATCGAGAGCTCGACGTGCAGCTGATCGATGTCGTCGAGCACGCACGGCCGCATGCGAGGATCGCGGGTCCCGGCAGCGATCGCGTTGTATGCGACATCGTCGACGATCGCGCGGTCCGCCTCGAGCGTGCCGATGCAGCCCTGCAGATCGCCGCCCTTCCAGCGCAGCGTCACGAAGGTGGCAGCGATCTCCGTGGTCCACTCCCCGGTGGGACGATTCGATTTCGCACCGCCGAGCGCCTCGCGCAGGTGGGCACGCGCGAAGCGGACGAGCTGGGGGCCGTACTCGCGGAGATCCGTCATGCGCTCTCGTAGATGGCAAACGCGCCGTAACCAACAACCTCGTCCTTGCGGCCGGCCG
>JBBQFU010000265.1:0-12031 GCA_038322185.1 Haliangiales bacterium | reverse complement strand
TGGCGAACCCGATGATCGCGTTGAGTGGCGTGCGCAGCTCGTGCGACATGTTCGCCAGGAACTCGCTCTTCATCTTGTTTGCCGCTTGCGCACTGCGCGTCTCGGCATCGAGGTCCTCGAGAATGTTGAGAACCGCGCTCTGCATCTCTTGCAGGCGCTCACGTTCGCTGCCGAAATCCTCGAGGATGTTCAGCAGGGCGCTCACGTAGTCGGCGTTCGAGAACTGCGAAGAGACCGGCTCCAGCTCGGTCATCGAAGCGCCAGCTTCTTCAGCTCCGCGATCTCTTTCTTCAGCTGGATCATCTTGAGCTCGCGACCGACCGTGAGCTTCTGAAACCGCTCGAGCTCGTCGATGCGCTCGAGCTCCTTTGCGCGCTGGCTCGCAACCTCCGCCTCGGCCCTGCGCTGCGCGGTGACGTCGCGTGCAGTTGCAAAGACGCCGCGCACGTTGCTGTCGGCGCCTTTGTAGACCGACGCGTTGTAGAGCACCTCGGTCAGTTGACCGGCATTGTGGCGAATCGTGAGCGGGTAGTCGGTGACGAAGCCCTCCGCGAACACCTGCTGGTAACCTTCGCGAGCGCGCACGGGCTCGGTGAAGTAGTCCGAGAAGTCAGTGCCGATGAGCCTCTCGCGGAGAACGCCGGTGACCTTGACCGTGGCCGCGTTGACGTCGGTGATCTTGCCCTCTGGACTGATCATCACGAACGGATCAAGCGCCCGCGCCTTCGTTCCATCCATACGTCACACCTTCTGACACGACCAATGCCGCCGCCCACTGTACTCGCTAACGGTGACCTAACTGGACCAATCGCGGCATGGCGGGCGGGGAATTACGAAGCGCAACAAGTTGTTGCGTCGTTTCGCAGCCGCGAACAGTGGACGGTTCTCAGAAGCCCAGGGGCTTGGAAACCATCGGAATTTTGGGGCGATCGACGGGGCTTGAACCCGCGACATCCAGGACCACAACCTGCCTCAGCGCAACGCGAGAAAACAACCATCTCGCGTACCTGCAATGACCACGCGGTGTTGCGTTAGGCAGTGGTCCCGGTTGGTCCCGGCTCATCCTCGTTGATCTCGTCTCGTGTGGCAGCCACGTGGCAGCAAGATTCGGCGTGCACCTGAATGTCACAGCGCCGCGACAAGCTGAGCGATGGGCTTCCGCGGGGCAGTGACCGCTACGAAGACGGCTCGTGTCCCCTGTGATCAGATGCCTCCCGTGAGCCGCTCCACCATCGATCTCGAAAAGCTGCGCGTCGCGCTCCGACGCCTGAGCCGGGGCAACCTCCTGATGGTCGCCGAGCGGGCCATCGAGATCGTGCCGAAGGCCAAGCTGCGCGCGCTCGTGGGCGACATGGTGCAGATCGACGAGCTTGCCGAAGGAAAGCGCGGGCCCACGCCGTTGCTTGAGGAAGTACGGAAATTCCACGACGCCAGCCTTCGCGGCGAGTACTACGAGAGCTTCAACGTCAACTCGAACAACTACATGGACCAGGCCGAGGGGACCGAGGCGTTCATTGCCGAGATCGATCGGCTCTTGGGCGAGTGCATCAAAGCTGCCACGAAGGGTCCGCGCGCGACGGTGCGCACGGCCTTCGAGCTGTTGCTCGCGGTGTTGCGACGCATAGATGAGGATTCCGACAGCGTCATCTTCTTCGCGGACGAGGGCGGCGTCTGTCAGGTCGGGGTGGACTGGCGCCCCACACTCGCGGCGTACTTCCAGTGCCTCGCCGAGTCCGCGTCCGGCGAGGAATTTGCGCGTGCGGTCGACCTTGCGATTTCCGTCGCGGACTACGAACGACCCAAGCACCTGGCCGCGGCGCGACGCGTGGCCAACGTCGAGCAGAAGGCTGCGCTCCGGCGCTTGCCGGCGCGAGAGGCGCGGTGATGGACGATTCCGAGTGGCAGCGCAAGGGCGCCACCCTCAGCGACAAGACGGCGCGGAAGGAGTTCGGCCTGACGCAGGAGGAGATCGTCGACGCGATCAGGTCGGGCAAGCTCCAGTACCGCCGCGGCTCGATGCACGGGAACCCTTTTCTCCGGCTCCTCCGACGGGAGGTGGAGGTGCTGGTCAAGATGAAGCACGGAGACGGCTTCCTGAAGAATCAGCAGGCGAAGGCGGAGATGGCGCGCATCAACCGCGAGATCAAGCAGCTCAAGGCCCAAGTCGCAGCGCTGGAAGAGCGCAAGGCGCGCCTGGCCGCCGAGTTGGGGAGTTAGAGACGATCGGGATCACCTGCGCCGTCTCGATCACCACTTGTCCCGGTAACTCGGAGGATCGGGAATCGGCTCCGCAGGTTCCTGTGTTCTCTCGCCGATGAAGGTGCTGTCGTCACCGTTCTTGATCTTGATCAGACCGTGGAGTTTCCCGTCCTGGCCGAGCTTCACACTCCCGGTGCCGCTCATCTGATCGTACTCCCACGCTCCCTCCCAGGTGAACGAGGCCCCGGTCGTCGTCGGCTTCACGTTGACCTTGGCGAGTAGGCAATGCATTCGAAGGCGGTCCGCGTGGCCGGTGATCGAGATCATCGCCGTCCCGAGATCATCGAGGCCGTCGTTCACCCACTGCGAGGTCTCTGTGATCCGCCACCAGCCGCAGAGACCGGCATCCAACACGTCGATCGCCATGACGGGTCGAAGGTAAGCCGTTCGGGCGGTCCGGCCGGCTTGAATTCCTGTCGGTGAGGTCTGAATCGAGGTTCCTGCGACCGGCAACTCTCGTGGCCCGGCTTGGGGGACGTCGCTATGCCTCCGTCGCTGCAAGGACCCGAGGCGGGAATCATCGGTCGTGTAGCCGGCTGCTGCGAAGTCAAAGCCGTCGGGGTTTTGATCATGCCCGCGAAGCAGGTCCCCACGATCCGGATCGATCCGCTCGAGGAGGCGGACGATGTGCTCTCGGTAGGTGATGCCGCCGCGTTGCTCAAGGTCGGGCGCAACTGCCTATACGACGCGATCGCGCGCGGCGAGATCCCGCACCGCCGGATCGGTAAGCACCTCCGGCTCAGTCGTCATGGCCTCATGCGATGGTTGGAGTCGTGGTCATCGCAGGGCGCGAAGAAAGGGCAGTAATGCCCGTACGACGCGATCCCAGAACCGGCGGTTGGTACTTCCGTACCATCGTCAATCTCCCCGACGGCACCCGCCGACGGATCAGCGGCACCCCTGGAGTCCCCGGGCGGTTCCACGATCTGGCAGCGAGCAAGGTCGGGGCACAAACGGCGGAGCGCCGCGCGATCAGCGAGGCCCTCACGGGCAGGCCGACGGCCCCGCTTGCGACAGCAAAGGAGGTGTCGAAGACAATCCGAGAGCACGCAGAAAATTTCGTCGAGACGTACAAGCCCGGTTCGAAAGACAGCGAGAAGCGGGAGAAGCGGAGGGTCCTCAACAATCATTTGCTGCCGTTCTTCGGCGCCATGACGATCGAGGACCTGACGCAGATCGACGTCGATACGTTCGCGAGCGGCGAGATCAAGCGGGGCATGGTCGTGAAGACGGTAAACAACCGGCTCGCGGTCCTGTCGACGTTGATCAAGTACGTGACGGCCGAGAAGTCCAAGCTCCGGTTCAAGCTCGATGGGCTGATCGCTGAGATCCGCGCCGTCGATTCGGAGGACGTCGAGAAGCTACTCGACGCCGATGCGGTCGAGGACGAACGCTATCGTGTCGTGATCCTGCTGGCTGCCGAGGCAGGTCTACGGGTCGGTGAGATCCGCGGGCTTCAATGGACGGACCTGAAGGACGCGCAGGTGACGGTCCGCCGCGCGCTCGACAAGATGACGAACGAGAGCGTTGCCCCGAAGCACAACAAGACCCGGACGGTACCGCTGTCGCCACGCCTCGTGGCGTCGCTGGCAGCGTTGCCGCGGCGAGGTCTGTGGGTTGTCGCGGAGGCGGACGGCTTGTTCGTGACCTACGATCGAATGAGCGCGACCGTGAACGCCATGTACGAACGTGCCCGGGTCGCGAGACCGCCAAAGCCGATCCATTGCCTTCGCCACACGTTCGGAACGGTGATGGCCCGCAAAGTGCCCCTGCCCGTGCTCCAGAAGCTGATGGGGCACGCCGACGTGCAGACGACCCTCCGCTACGTGGACGTGAACGAGGACGAGGACGACAAGCGCGAGGCGATCGCAGCGGTGTTCGGTGCCGCCGTGGCAGCCACGTGGCAGCAAGGAGTGGAGATTCGGGACCGAAAACCCTAACTCTCTGAAACTTTGGGGCGATCGACGGGGCTTGAACCCGCGACATCCAGGACCACAACCTGGCGCTCTACCAACTGAGCTACGACCGCCGTGAGGCCTCGTGTCTACATGACTCGCGCCCGCCTCGCAAGACCAAGACAAAGAAGCCTAGATTCTTGGAGCGGTTAGACCTCGGTCCAGTCGTGGTCGTCGTCGAGAAGCGCGAAATTAACGGTCAAAATCTCCTCCCGGGACGGCCGGGTGACCTCGACCTCCTCCTGCGCCTCGCGGACCAGCTTGCCCGCCACCGCCGCGCTCGAGCTCGGGTCGGTCCCCGGATGCCCATGGAGCGTTGATGCGATCAGCTCCGCCAGATGCGGATCCCCACCTTCAATCTGCACGTCGATCATGTGATGCCCGGACTACCGCGACCGGATCCATCGAGTGAACTCGACTGCGCTGACAAACGCTGATGCAGCGCCGCCGCACGGCGAGAGGTCCGACCGGTCGCCAGTGTATGTTCCGCGCGTGGTGTCCGCCGCCGCGGCGACTGTTGGACTGGGGTTTCGGTCGGAGCTCGCCGTCGACCTGATGGCAGCGCCGCGGACGGTCGACTTCGTCGAGATCGTTGCGGAGACCTGTTACACGCAGCGCGCGACCCGCCGCGAGGCCTGCGCGATCCGCGAGATCTGGCCCGTGATCCCGCACGGCGTGAAGCTGTCGCTCGGGAGCGCCGAGGGCGTGGACCTCGAGCGGGCGCGGCGGCTTGGCGTGCTCGCTCGCGAGCTGCGCGCGCCGATGATCTCCGAGCACGCATCGTTCACCCGCGCCGGCGGGACGGATGTCGGGCACCTCACGCAGCTGCCGCGGACCCGCGAGGCGATCCGGGTGCTCGCGCGCAATGTCGACCGGGTCCGGCGAGTACTGCCCGACGTACCGTTTTTGCTCGAGAACGTCGCGTGGTCATTCCTGTGGCCCGACGACGAGATGAGCGAACCCGCGTTCTATCAGGAGCTCGTGCGCGCGACGGGCTGCCCGCTGCTGCTCGACGTCGGGAATCTGTATGCGAACGCGGTCAACGAGGGCCGCGACCCGCGCGCGGCGCTGCTCGCGTATCCGCTCGAGCACGTCGCGATGGTTCACGTCGCCGGCGGCGTACGCGAGCACGGGTTCTACTTCGATACGCACGCGCATCCGGTGCCGCCCGAAGTGCTGGCACTCGTCGGTGAGCTGGTCGCACGGCGGCCCGATGTGCCGGTGATGATCGAGCGCGACGCGGACATCCAGCTCCGCGAGCTCGCGAAGGAGATCGGCGCGATCCGCGCGCTGCCCCGCGGGGGCGATGCGTTTCGCACGCCCGGTCCGCCGGTGGCCACGGATGTTGCGACGCACGCCCAGCTCGCCGGCGATCAGGCCGCGCTCGCGCTCGAGCTCGCCGGGCTCGCGGAGATTGGCGCGTCGACGATCAGCCAGCGCATCGGGCGCGATCCGATGGTCCGCTCGCGCAGCATCCTCGAGCGCAAGCGCATCGACGACGCGCTGCCGATGCTCACGAACCTCGGCCGCACGCCGGTGCCGGTACGCGAGCTCGCGGAGCGTGTGCTCGCGCGGACACCGAGGGCACCGCGGCGCGCCGCACCGACGGACGCCTGGCACATCGCCGAGGCAGCGCTCGCCGAGCCCGCACTCGCGGCGGCGGCACGGATCGACGTGCTGATGATGCGCGCCCGGTTCGCCGGCCGTGATCGCGAAGGTTCACTCAAGCCGCGCGCGACACCGTTCATCGGGTTCGCTCGCACGGGCGATGGCAGGCGCGTGCGCGCGACCAAGGGATTCGGCGCGCTGGCTGCCGTGATGATGAAGACCGAAAGGGTATGACGATGGAGAAGCTCGCGAATCTGACCGCACCCGTGCACGCCAAGCTCGAGGAGCTCGTGAAGACGCTCGAGACGAAGCTCGGCAGGAACCTCGTCGGCGTGGTCGTTCACGGCAGCGCCGTGCGCGGTGGCTGGAAGCAGGGGTCGAGCGATGTCGATCTGGTGATCGTCCTCGACGAAGCGACGCAGCCCGCGCTCGAGTCGATCGGTCCCGCCCTCGAGCTCGCGCGATTCGCGGCACGCATCGAGGCGATGATCCTGACCAAGGACGAGATCCCGCGCTCCGCCGACTGCTTCCCGCTGCTGTACGGCGACCTCGCGCGCACCAGCGTGCCGCTCAGTGGCAGCAATCCGTTCACGGGCCTCGAGGTGCCCGACCATCACAAGCGCCTGCGCATCGAGCAGGAGCTGCGCGAGCTGCGCATTCGCATGCGGCGCGTCGCGACCGACAACGCGGGCCAGACGAGCTACGCCGGTGCCGTCGAGCGCAAGCTCAAGCAGGCGCGCGACCCGCTGTGGTCGCTGCTCACGCTGCGCGGTGACAAGAGCGAGGATTCGATCGAGGCCGTGCTCGCTGCATGCGCGAAGGCCTACTCGCTCGACCTCGCGCCACTCAAGCGGGTTCGCGAGGATGCCAAGGGTGCGTTCGACACGCTCGGCAAGCTGATCGATTCGGCGCTTCACGACGTCGACAGCCGCGACGGAGCGCAGGCATGAGCCAGACGTTTAACTTCTGGCCCTTCAACATGGGGCCGACCGAGGGCTGGGCGTTCCTGTTCCTGCTCCTCGCTGCGGCGACGGTGTTCATCTTCAATCAGCTCGCGAATGCGATCGGCCAGGCGATCGATCGCAAGAACGAAGCGGCGGCGATGGCGGCCACGGGCGAGGACAATCCGGTCGCGGGCGACGCGTACCGCACCCCGGGCAAGGTGGGCTCGAAGCGGCGGCTGTCGATCGGCAGCATTCCGCACGACGACGACGTGTGGGTGATCGCGTTCATGCGCGCTGGAGCCAATGGCGTCGCCGAGCTGCTCGTGTGCACTGCGATCAACGATGGCTACCTGGCCGTCGAGGGCGACACGATCACGCGCACCGACAAGAATCTCCAGGAAGCCAACGCTCCAACGCTGCTCGACGAGTTCCTCAAGGCCCTCGATCCGGGCACCACGACCCCGGCGGCCTTGCGCTTTGCCGCAAAGACCGTCGCGAGGCGCAGCGAGGCGATGCTCACCGAGCAGCTGGCGCTCCTCCAGCTCGGCCGCTCGCCCGGCCTCATCTGGGGCCTGCGCATGATCACGCTCGCCGGCGGCGTCGCCGCGCTGGCGATCGGCTTCATCCGCATGGGTGTTCGCTCCGAGGTCACCGGGGGAACAGCCCCGACGCCGGTGTTCCTCGTGCTGGCGATGGTCGGCGTCGCGACCTACGCGGTGTGGCGCACCGCCAAGCTGCACGAGGACAACTCGACGAAGCAACGCTACCTGTCGTGGCTGCGCGACGCGACGTCGTCGCTCCGTGACGACGTGTTCAGCGGCCGCCGCGGTGGTCGCGAGGCGGCGCTCGCGGTTGCCGTCGCTGGTGCCGCGGTGCTGCCGCACTACATCACGATGCCAGAGGCGTTCGCCGAGCCGCAGCCGATCGCGACCTCGTCGTCGTCGGGTTCGAGCTGCGGCGGCGGTGGCGGATGCGGCGGCGGTGGCGGCTGCGGCGGTGGTGGAGGCTGCGGCTGATGACCCTGCAGGCAATCACTGCACCCGCGACCGGGCCGACGGAATTCGATGTCGGCCGGTTCTCGTCGCCGGGCTCGCGCTGCGACGGTGGTCAAAGTTGTAGCGTCGGTGGAGGCTGCGGCGGATGACGCTGCATGCGGTCCCTGCACCCGCGACCGGGCCGACGGCATTCGATGTCGTCGACGTGCTCGGCCGGTTCGCCTCGCTCGCGCGTCGCTCGCCGACGCTCGATGGTGGTGTGCCGATCCGCGTGGCGCAGGGCTGCGTTCCGCTCCTCGAGGGCAACGCGTGGGGCTGGCAGGTGGCGATCGCGCGGCGGCTCGAGCTACGCAAGCGACTCGGCTCGTGGCACGCGAGCTCGCCCGCACACGACGAGATCGACCGCATGACACGCGCCGCGGTCCCGATGCTCCTGCGCGACGGCACGCTGCGCGCGGGCGCGTGGGTCAAACGACTCGAGGCCGGAGCGCTCGAGACCGGCCGCAAGGTGTCGCTGTTCAGCGGCCTGTTCGTGCGGCCGCGCGCGGGCTGGCGGCTGCGCGTGTCCACACTCGCGAATCGCCGCTCGTGGCTCTACACGATCGACGAGGCGATCCTCGACGACACCGACGCATTCACGCCACTGATGCTCGACGTCCGGCCTGCCCGCGATGTCGACACGTTTGCGCTCGACGGCGAGGTCGCCACGCTCGCGGTGCTTCCCGCGCGGACCACGTTCTCGCGCGCCACCCTCGACGAGGCACCGGAGATCGCCCGCGCACATATCGGGTTCTACGATGCGCAGTACTTCGCGACGAAGACCCGCGGCGAGGTCGCCCGCAAGTATCGCGACGAGGTCGTGCGGCCCGCGCGGCTCGCTCCTGTGGAGGCGAGCGACGAAGTCTCGGTACGCGTCGTCGACGGTGGACCGTCGCTGGTCGAGCCCGCGGCACCGATGCGCTTTCACCGCGCGACCGGTGTCGTGGCTGCGCCCGCCAACGCATACGATCGCCTCGTGCTTCGTAACGCGGTCTCGTTCACCGCGACGTTCGATGGTTACAAGCTCGTGGTCGAGCCCGATCGCACCGAGCTCGAGCGGTTCGCCGCCGACGTCCGCGCCACATGGCAAGCGTGGCAGCGCGCGAGCGGCGCGGCGTTTCACGAGGGCGCCCTGCTCTACCTCACCAAGTACGTCACGCCACACCCGCCAGGCGAGCCGCACTTCTTCGTGAAGCCGCCGTCGCTGATCGTCACGAGCCCCGGTACTTCCACCGCCATCGACGGGCGGCCCGGCGCCGGCTTCGACATCATGCGCGGCGTCGTGCGCACCGACGGCTTTCACGCGGCACCTGCGGTGTTTCACCTGTGGCGACCCGGCGAGACGATTCGCATCGCCCGCGGCGCCCCGCTCGCGGACCTGTTCGTGTTCCCACGCTCGCTCGACGACGCGAGCTTCGCGATGACCTCCGCCGGCCCCGGCGGCGCCTGGTGATGCGCGAGCAGCTCCGTGCCGACGGCTACGTGGTGCTCCCCGCACCCGCACGCGACGGCGCCGAGGCGTGGGGCCTCGTGCACGATCTGATCGGCGTGCGCCCCGAGATGGTCGAGCGCCAGCCGATCCGGCCGATCGCACAGGGCCGCTCGTTCGCGTCGACGAGCGTGTTCACGCCGTTTCACACCGACAGCCAGGACTACCTCGGCGCGCCTCCCGCGCTGCAGGTGATGATCTGCAAGCGAGCCGCCGAGCGCGGTGGCGAGACCCGCCTCCTCGACGGCACGGCCCTGCTCGCGCGCCTCGCCCGCGACAACCCGCAGCTCCACGCGAGCCTGTTGTCGGTGCCGCGCCGGCACCGGTTCTACTTCGGCGATGTCGACAGCCCCACGGTCGCGCGCAAGCGTGGCCACCTCGTGTGGACGCACTCACCGCTGCCGCCGACCGACGCGATCGGCGACGCACTCGCGATCGAGCTGGCGCGCGAACCGGTGATCAAGCTGGCGATCCGCGATGGCGAGACCTTGCTCGTCGACAATCACCGCATGCTGCACGGCCGCGAGGCGTTCGACGATCCGCGCCGCGAATTCGTGCGCCTGCTCGCCTGGCTTCCCGCCGAGCCGCGCCGCCAGCGCCTCGACGTGGTGCTCGAGCTGCTGACGGGTGTACCGCCGGCCAAGCTCGCTGCACGCGAGGGCATCAGCGAGGCCGAGCTCTACACCTGGCGCTCTCGCGCGCTGGCTGCCGCTGCAGCAGAGCTGGGGTCAGACCCCTTCACTTAAAGAAGGCCGTTCAGGACTGAACGACGGGTAAGTTTAAGTGAAGGTGCCTGACCCCTTTACTCGCGATCGCGCCCGCTCGCTGCTGCTGCTGCGACGCTCGACGTCCGGCGCGCGTTCATGATCTTCACGAAGGACTTGGCGCGGATCTCTTCGAGCGACAGTCCGGTGGCGATTGCTTCCTGCTCGGTGACGGCGCCGCACGCGATGCCGCGCAGGAAGTAGTTGAGCAAGCCCTGGCCGGTCGCCGCGTCATCGAACACGTCGCCGACGAGCGTGGCCTGTGCCGCCTTGTCGACGAAGTTCTTGAGGCGCTCGCTCGCGGGCGCGAAGCCCTCGAGGAAGAACGCGTAGACCGAGCCGTAGCGCGGGATGAGCTGCGCAGGGTGCAGGTCCCAACCCTGGTAGAAGCCGTGGACCAGTGAGTGGCGAACGTCGTCGGCGTGTAGACGCCACGCCGAGAACACCGCGGCACGGTTCTCGCGCTTCTGGTCCTCGGTGAGGTCCTTCCCCTTGTGCGGGGCGACCGGCATGATGTTGGTCGCGCCGTCGGACAGCGCCACGCCGGTCTGCGCGAACGCGACCTTCATCATGTGCTTGGCGAAGTCGCACGCCGGGTGGCGCATCTTCTGGTGCGCCGCGGTGATGTCGCAGTTCGCGGTGTAATCGTAGGTGCCGAAGTGCGCCGCGATCATGCGGCCCGCGGCGGCGCGGTGGAGCAGCGGCAGGATCGAGCGGCCCTTCGGGTCGAAGATCGACTGCGTCGTCTCGACCATGATCTCCATCTTCAGCGTGCCGGGCTCGAGCTCGAGGCGGCCCTCGAGAATCTCGAACACGTGCACCAGCGTCTCGACGTCGGCCTTCGACTGGATCTTCGGCAGCGTGACGACGAAGCCCTCGGGGAGCTTGCCGTTGGTCGCGCCGAGCAGCTCGGTAAGAAAGATGTCGAGCGTGCGCAGCGAGCGCGCCGCGAGATCGCGGGTGAGCGGCTTGATGCGGATGCCGATGAACGGCGGCAGCGTGCCGGCGATGTGGCCTGCGGCGACCTGCTGCGCGGCCTGGACCGCGTGACCGTCTTCGTCCTCGTTGGGACGATTGCCGTAGCCGTCCTCGAAGTCGATGCGGAAGTCTTCGACCGCCTCGCGGCCGAGCTTCTCGCGCACGCGCTCGAGAACCTTCGGCGCGAGCGTTCCTGAGATGCCGAGCGCTTCGCCAAACGTGTCGGCGTCGGGCGCGTAGGTATCGAGTGCTCGGATCGCGAGCTCACCGAGCTTCTTCGGCGTCTCTGCGTTGAACAGATGGGCACCACCGTAGACGGTGTGGACCGCCTGGCGCGCACCCGAGTCACCGGGATACAGCTCGGAGAACCGAGTCTGCGCGCCGTAGACGCGGTCGAGGGCCTTGGCGAGCTTCTTGTCAGAGAGAGACGTGCGAACGGCCATGCCGCGCTTTTACCGCGGAAGACATCGGGTGTCGTGCCTGTGTGAGGCCATCTCCGGTCAGAACGGGCCGCAAAACGCCCATTCGGCCGTGTTGCCAACCATCGGGCTCAGCGCTAGCGAGCCGCTGCGTGGGCGGCGATGTCGCTCGCGGACAGCGCCCGGTCGTAGATGGCCAGCTCGTCGAACGTCGTGACACTGGGCAGGCCCTGGAACGAACCGATTCCGCACACGGACGTACCTGCTACTGCCGTCCGAGTCCGGGCCAGCGCTATCGGTCCCAGCGTCGAGACGCTCGGAAAAATCGAGCCGGCCGCAGCCGGCAAGAAGACCGAACGCCACGAATCGACACCGATGGGTCATCATCGCGGTATCTCGTCGCGGGTTCCATCGCTGCTACGTGCGAAGGCCTTACCGCGTGCTGCGTAGGCGAGCACCTGCCCCGCCACCAAGGCATCAGTCGGTGCACCGTCGATCTCGAGACCGGTCGCGGTCGCACGAAACGTCACGCGCGACGCGAGCACGGCGAGCCCGACCTTCGCCAGCTCCTCGGCTGGGTT
>JBBQFU010000264.1:0-12063 GCA_038322185.1 Haliangiales bacterium | reverse complement strand
CGTTCCTCGGGAGCGTTGCTGCGCTGCCGAGCCCGCCCGCGCGTGTACGTGCGCTGCTCGCCGACGCGACGCGCTGGATGTGGTCCCACCGTCGCCCGTCCAACCGAGGAGCCTTCCCGTTCTGGATCGCGCCGATCGACGTGTCGGCGGAACCGGGCCGCACGGCTTGGTGCTACGGCGATGCCGGGATCGCGGCCGCAATGTGGAGCGCCGCCCGGCGCGCCGACACGTCGATCGGCGACGCGATCGAGCTCGCGCGCGCCGTGGCTTGTCGCTCGCCATCCGATTGCGGGGTCCAAGATGCCGGACTCTGTCACGGTGCGGCTGGCCTCGCGCACCTCTGCAATCGCTACTACCAAGCAAGCGGCGAGCCTGCGTTTCGCGACGCTGCTCGCGCTTGGTTTCGGTACGTGCTCGCGCTGCGCAGACCTGGCGAAGGGATCGGCGGCTATCAGGCTTGGGCAAATTTCGAGCGGCGATGGCAATCCGACGTGGGATTGCTAGAAGGTGGTGTTGGAATCGGACTCGCACTGCTCGCAGCGGTGGATGCGAGCGAACCTGAATGGGATCGTTTGTTGCTGTGCGACATTCCGCTCCGCGAGTCGGGCGATCGGACACAACTCCCGATCTGACGCCGAATACGTGGATTGGTTTTGCTTTCGCCAACAAAGTTCGCGTACTCTGCGAACCATGGAGAGCAAGAAGAAACTCGCCGTCAATCGCAACCTGATCCGGCAGCTCCGCAACACCGAGCTCACCGAAGATCAGCTGAAGGATGTCTACGGGGCGGCGCCGTCGTGCCGAGCGGGCGTCGATACAGTGTGCACTGACCGCTGCCCCATTCCGTCGCCAGGAACGGTAGGCTGCGTCCCAGGCTAGTTGTTCGGGCCGATTCAGGAACGACAGGCGTAAAGGTTTGGTGATGGTCCCGTTTCGCGAGCTCGGCGCGACGATCAAGTCCCGGTGGCGCGATATCGGCTACGACGAGATGCGGTTCGCCGAGCTCGCCACCAGCGCGTTGGCCGAGGCTCAGCTATCTCGACGGGTGTCGCTGGATGACGTCCTGATGTGGGCGCAGACGGCGATCGACATGCCGCCCCAGGTCGAGAATCCATTCGGCAAACCGATCACTGTGTTCTATGATCCGCGCTTCTTCATCGACGTGCTGACGTGGATCGATGGGACGACCGCGATCCACGAGCACGGCTTCGCGGGAGCATTCACGGTGCTCTCGGGCTCAAGTCTGCACTCGCGCTATCAGTTCACGGCGGAGCACCGGTACTCCGAGCATCTGTTCCATGGACGCACCGAGCTCGTCGATCTCGAGCTGCTGACAACCGGCGACGTTCGTCCGATCCGTCGCGGTCCTCTTTCGGCGCACTCGCTGTTTCATCTCGCGCGGCCAACGGTGAGCGTGGTTGTCCGAACCCAGCGGGATAGTGAAGAACGCATCCAGCGAACGTATCTACGCAGCGGAATCGCATACGACCCGTTCTTCTTCAACGGTGATGACCAGCGCGCGATCCGATCGATCGCGATCATGAACGAAATCGGACACCCCGCCCTGCTGGAGCGTGCTCGCGAGGTCGCACGTACACACGATCCGTTCACGGTGTTCAGGCTTGCAGCGATCCTGGAGCGGAAGGCACCGCTCGAACTCTACCGCGCATTCCTCGCCGATCCACCACCCCACCTCGCCGGGCTGTTCGCGATCCTGGCGCAGCCTGCGTCGGTCTCCGACTTCCGTCGCGAGCTGACGCTGATCTCGTGGAGACGCACGGTGCATGACGACACTCATCGGTTCTTGCTGGCGCTCCTTCTCAATCTCCAGCGTCGCAGTGACATCTTGCGCATGGTGAAAGCGCGGGTTCCCGATCGCGAGCCGATCGACGTCGTGCTCGAGTGGGTATCGCAGATGAACGGCGCGGCTCCCTCGCAGGACGGCGGCGGGCTCGGCATCGATCTCGATGACAACGCACTTGTCATCATGCGCTCGCTTCTGGCTGGCAAGTCGGATGCGGAGGTGATCGAGACCTTGCGCGCCGAGTTCGATAACGTTGATGAGATGCGCAGGGACGTCATCGACCTGTGCGCAGCGTTTCGCGAGTCGGCCGTGTTCGCCCCGTTGTTCGCCGAAGTCTAACCCGGCCGTCATGCCAGTCCTCGAAGCGTCGCGCAAGGCATTCATCCATATCCCGAGGACCGGCGGATCGGCAGTGAGCCACGCGCTCGGACTCCCTCACGAAGCGGGCCTCCAGCACGTCACGGCATGCTCCTATGCGCGAACTCACCCTGGGTATCGCCTGTTTTCGGTCGTACGCCATCCGCTGCACCGCTTGCTGTCGATCTTTCGCTACACGCAACCCGCCATGGAGCATGCGCGCGCGCATGACTTTGATGCATGGCTGGAGCGCCAGCTCGATGCATACCGGCCGATCATGTTCGAAGCGCTGAAGCACCGGACCGAGGACCTGTACGCGACCCGTTGCGAGTTGGGGAGCCCGTTCTGGTTCGCTCCGCAGGCCGCATGGCTCTGCGGCGACGACGACGTGTTGACGGTCGACGAACTCTACGCCACGGAGAACCTCGAGCAGTTGTTCGACGCGTATCAGGTCCACGGACGGCGCGAGCACGCGACCTACGGGTCGCTGTCGGCCGGCGATCTCTCCGCACACGCGTTGGACCTGATCCGACGCTTCTTCGAGGACGACATAGCACTTTGGGAGCGGGTGAGCGGTTCGCGATTCTCGGACTCCGACGACGCGCTTGCACTCAACCCGACACTGCGCGTCCAGCTGTCGGTCGAATGGAACGTGCGCGGCGACTTCAAGCATGTGCGCCGTGTCGATCCTCACCGCGACCGCGAGCTGGCCGAGTTCCTGTTCCGGCTGCTCTGCACGCGCGACGAGACCGATTTGGACGTCTCTCCGGCGCTCGAGCTCACGTTGCGCAAGATGGGGTTGGTCGTGCCGACGCGCGATCTACCGACGGATTGCCGGCTCGATCTCGCGCTACCGGACCCGACGGCGGACGCGACACCGGACGAATCCGGTAACGACTTCGTCGTCAACGAGCTGTGTACGCCGCCGGGACGCTCGCTGCCACCATCGATCGCCTCCCGGATCGTATGGTCCGACGACCTCCCGGATGCGACGCAGCTGCTGTGGGTGGACGATCCCGGAACCGGCATCCTCGCCCCGTATTCGACAGCCTCCGAGACTGGTCGATGGGCGCAGGCGTTGCTCGAAGGAGCGGCGGTCTCCGAGGTGCCGGACGCGCACCGAGACGTGCTCGTCGCCAGCCGCGTGCTCGTGCGACCCGGCGATAATGGACACCGAGCGGCGCGCTGGCAGCGCCAGTGCGCCGCGCAACGACTGCGCTGGCAAACCGAGCGCTACGCCATACTGCGCGACCTACTCAATCCAGTGCAGCTGAAACTGTTCGCGTCCTATTTACGAGGCATGGAGCGAGCATGGCAGCTGCGGCCCGATGGCCAGGATGAGGGCCGGTTGGTAAGACATCGCGAGCCGCTTTGCGAGTTCGTCCACGGTCAGGTGCGCGACGTGGTCGGTCGCGTTCTGGGTGAGGCGGTGAAGAGCTCGTATTCTTATCTCACGTTGTATTTGCCCGGAAATCGATTGCGCAGGCACCGCGATCGCCCGCAGTGCCAGTGGAACGTGTCGCTGGTGCTCGACTCGACGCCGAGCTCCGACGAGGCGCACGCGTGGCCGATTTACATCGAGACCGACCGAGTCCACGAGGTCCGCCTCGGCGCTGGCGATGCCGTGCTCTACAGCGGAGTCGAAGCCGATCATTGGCGCGATCCGCAACCCGAGCTCCAGACGAGCTTGGTCGCCTTACTTCACTTCGTGCCGGAGGGATTCACCGGCTCACTCGACTGAGGTACGAGCCGCGCCGACTCGGCGAGCAGCCGATAGCACACCTCGCGCTCCTCGTATCGCCAACAGGTGTCGGCGAACACGATCTCGTCCGCCCGATAGCGCTCCTGGAGTTGCGCGAGCGCCTCCACGCACCGCGCCGGACTCCCGACGACGCGCTGCGCGACATATGGATTATCGTGTCGGGCGGCGAGCGCTTCGGCGAGCTCGTCGGTCGGCGCGCAGATCCCAGCTACCGCGATCGCGACGTGCGGCGCGTCGCGCTCACACGACGGTTTGAACTCGTCGCGATAGCGCATCACAGTCTCGGTATCGTCGCGACTCTCGGGGAACATCAATGCGTACGCGTACGCGACTCCGTGTGCCGCCGCGATCCGGGCGCTCCTTGGACCGCCACCCATGGACCAGATCTCCGGGCACGTCGCCACGCCGGGCCACGCGTTCGCAGGTTGCCACCCCGGATGAGCGGGGACGTTGCGCAGCATTCCGATGAATTCGCCCGCGCGCTCGGGGTAGCTCTCGATTACGTGTTGCGCGTTTCGACCTGCGATCTCGTCGCAGGCGTCCTCGCGAGGTGATCGCCCGGGGCAGAATCCGGCGTCGATGCGCCCTGCATGGGCCCGCTCGAGCAGGTGGAAATCATGCGCAGTACGTTGGAGCGCATAGTAGTGCAGCAGGATTCCTGCCGTGCCGATCCGGATCGATTGCGTGAGGCCGGCGATCATCATCGCCGTGAGCAACGGACTCGGTTGCGGCTGGTGCTCTGCGAGCCAGTAGCGCGAGAACCCGATCGCTTCCGCGTGCTGAACGAGCTCGGCCGTGTCGGCGATCCGACCCGGGATGTCAAGGATGCCCAACTTCATATGCAGGTTCACGCTACGACGCGAGCGCGCCCGATGGAATACCGAAGGCTGCGATGGCGCGCAGCCGGATCGCTCGGTACGCTCGACGAGTGGACGCGAGCGACGGCAGCGAGCGCGAGCTGTTCGCCGAGGATCTGGTGGGCTGGCTCCCGACCCGGATCCAGCCGCTCGCCGATGCCGTCGCGTGGGCAGACTTTCGTAACAGCGAGCCGCTGCGCGAGCCGTTCTTTCACCAGTCGGTAGCGCGCGTGTGCGCGAGCACCGGGTCACGCGAAGTCATCACTGATCTCGCAGCGCTCGCGGCCATCGATCCGATCTGCGAGCCGCTTGAGCCGACCGCGTTCGTGTTTCACATCTCGCGCTGCGGCTCGACCGTTCTGTCGAATCTGTTGCGGCAGGATCCTTCTCACCTGGTAATCGCCGAGCCCGGCCCGGTGAACGACGTACTCATAGCTGCGCAGCGAGGGTTGGACGACACGACAACGGAGCAGCTGCTGCGGTCGGTGATCCGCGTGCTCGGGCAGCGCCGTCGGCAGGAGACGAAGTACTTCTTGAAGCTCAGCAGCTGGTGCGTGCTGCACCTTCCGTTGTTCCGGCGGCTCTACCCGAGCGTGCGGTGGGTGTTTCAGTACCGCGACCCGGTCGAGGTAATGGTGTCGAACCTCGCCGCGCCAGGATACTGGATGCGCGTACATGCCGAGCCCGCCGTCGCTGCCCTCGTCACGGGCTTAACGATCGACGAGATCCGCGCGATGACCGCGGAGGAGTACTGCGCGCGGGTGATCGGGACGTTCTTCTCGTCGGCACTGGCCGCGGGTGGAGGTATGTTCCTGAACCATAACGACCTCGGCGAGCCCATCATCAGGCGCTTGGCCGACCGCTTCGGACTCACGCTATCGGAGGCCACCACCGACGACATGAAGCGAGCCCTGCTCGTCTACTCGAAAGATCAGTCGTCAACCATCGCCTACGTCGACGACGCTGATGCGAAGCGAGCATCGGCATCCGCGGCGGTGCTCGCGTGCGCCCAGACGCACGTCGAGCCGCTATATCGGAGCGCGGAGGCCAGGCGACAGCGTGATCTCGCGGTGCGCTCATGACTGCGCGGCGATCGACCCAGCGTAAACGCGCGGCGAAAGAGCCGTCGACCCTCTCACACCTACTGTCGCCGATGCACTCCGACGAGTTCTTCGCCGACCACTGGGAACGCAAGCCGCTGGTTCTCACGAGTCGTGCGAATCGCCGCTATGACGGTCTGCTCACGATGCGAGACGTCGATTATCTGCTGGCGTCTCTGATCTCGCCCAATGCTGCGTGCCTCAAGCTCGTCAATCGCAACGTGGATGTTCCGATCGAACGCGTGCTCGAACGAGGTCAGAATCGTCTGAGCATGCGTCGCGTGATGCAGGAGTTTCGCGCTGGCGCAACGATCGTGTTGACATCGCTCCATCGCCGGTGGGAGCCCGCGCGAAAGCTGGGCTACGAGCTCGAGGACGTGTTCGGCCACCCGGTTCGGCTCAATGCCTATCTGACGCCGAAGGGATCACAAGGCCCAGCCGCACACGTCGATGGCCACGACGTCTTCATCCTTCAGCTCGAAGGTGAGAAGCGCTGGAAGGTCTATGACAGAGCGCTCGAGCTACCCGTCGCGATCGACGGCTCACCATTCCTGCGGCACGCGACGACGCCAGTCCACGACGTGATGATCGTCCCTGGGAACCTGCTCTACATCCCGCGCGGTTGGGGTCACGAGGCTGCCACCGAGCGAACTCACTCACTGCACGTCACCGTGGGAGTCGAAGTGCTCACCTGGCTGGATCTCCTGCACGAGCTCGCGATGACCGAGGCGTCCTTGCGGCGTGCGCTGCCCCAACAGCTGCTCGCTGCGACCAGCAAGGTCCCGGTCGACGTGAGCGCACTGGATCCGGTCGTCCGGCTGTGCCGAGACTCGGAACGTGTCGAAGCGGCAGCCGATCGCCTGCGGGCTCGATTCTCGATGCAGCGTGTATGATCGTTCTGCGATTCGCTGTCCACGATTTCGCTCGCCGAGCAGCTCGACGCCGAGACCGTGCTCCGGAAGCGCCCGCACCTGTTGTGCGCGGTGCAGGTCACCGGCGACGTCGCGATCGTCCGCTTCGGTAATGAAGGGCTCAGTATTCCAGCGCACGCGGCGTACCTCATAGAATACATCCTAAAGGTCGAACGGTTTTGCGTTCGCGAACTCCCTCGACCGCTGACCCGACCCAGCAAGCTGTTGCTTGTCAGGACGCTGCTCGGCGCCGGGATGCTGGAGGTCGTCGATCGCGATTGATGCAGCGTGGTAGCGTTCGGGCGCCCCATGTCAGAGAGCCAATCCATGAGAAGACTCATCCCCGCCGTGCTGGTCGTCGTCTTGTTGGGGCTCGTCGTGTGGTGGCGATGCGCCAGTACCACCTCCCCGAGTCCGTCTGCGGATCACCCAAGCAAGAGGAACCCCCTCACCGCGACGCAGCGACGCGACCAGGCCCTTGGCGATCGCAAATCGCTTCGGGGCTGGCGAGCGCAGACAGGAATCGGCGATCGCCGCATCGCAGGACGCGTGACGTTCGATGGCGTGCCATACCGGGACGCCCAGGTATCGTTGCGCTGGTCGGCCACGGATACGTTCAGCGTGCCGCCACCGACGGTGTCGACGGATAGCTCGGGGCGCTTCGATCTCGGTGCGTGGTTCGCCGATGTCTACACCGTCACGGCGAGCGCACCCGGAAAGACCGCAGCCATTGTTGTCGTCGATCTGCGCGATCCCCAGCGCGCGCCGGCGCCCGACGCTCTCGAACTCGCGTTGACCGACTGCACGAACACGCTGGTCGGCACCGTCGTGGACGGATCCGGAGGTCCAATCGTCGGTGCGCAGATCATCCGCGAGCGCTCGACCGGTACCGAGAGCCAATCCGACGGCAGCTATAAGTTGTGCCTCCCCAGAGGGTGGCATGCCGTCCAGGTGAGCGCCGATGGCTATGGCGCGATCGTGCTCGTCGTCGAGGCGCGCGGACAACTCTGGCGCGACGCCGTCCTCGTGCCCGCCAGCACGATCCGCGGGCGCGTCGTCCGCAAGCGTGACAAGACACCGGTGGCCGGTGCCATGGTCGCGGCGTGGCCCGATGAGGGAGGGCCGGTCCACGCCCGACAGGCTATGATCGAGACGGACGCGGAGGGACGTTTCGAGCTCGCCGGGTTCGCACCCGGTCGCTTCACGTTGTGGGCCACCACCGACTTGCTCGTCGGTGAGGTGACCACGATCGCTGATCCGGGCAAGACAACCGAGGTCGAGATCCACGTAACCGACTGCGCGCGCGTCCACGGCCGCGTCGTGTCTAACGGTGCGCCCGTCTCCGGTGCGACAGTCAAGGCGCTTGGCTCGCGCACCGCGATCTCCCAGCAAGACGGCAGCTTCGTTCTCGAAGAAGTCCCGTTCGGGAGGATCGAGCTCACCGCGATGCCGTACGCCGTCAAGTCGCCGCGCGCGATCACGATCGATCGTGAGGAGGTCCGAGACGTGATCCTCGACGTGGCCGCGATGGCCTCGATCTCGGGCAAGGTCACGCGCGGCGGCGCGCCCGTACCGGGCGCCCGAGTCACCACCGGATCCACGATCGCCGAGGCGGATGCGAGCGGTACGTTCCGCCTCGCCGGACTGTCCGCCGGCCGGCATCGCGTGTTCGCCGACGCTCCGCACGTTGGCGCAGCGAAGCCGGTGGACGTCGGGCCGCTCGCGGACGGCGAGCACCGGGCCGACGTGGTGCTCGAGCTGTCATTGCAGGGCAGCATCGCGGGAACGGTCGTCGATCAGTCCGGTCAGCCGCTGCGCGACGTGGCGGTCGCATGGGTGAGCGCCACGACCAAGGAGCTCGGTCGCGGCATGACCGACGACCTCGGCCGTTACGACATCGAAGGGCTGAGCGGCGACACGTACCAGGCGCAAGTCGAGACACGCGAGCCGCACAAGGCGCTCGCGATCATCGGAGGCAATACCGCCGTCAAGCTGGACAGCGCGAAGCCGCGCGCCGAGGGCGTCCGCCTCCAGGTGCAGGTCAACCGTCGGTCGATCGGTGGGACCGTCACCGACGGAGGCGCGCCCGTCCCCGATGCGCAGGTCGACGCGCTGCTCCGCGTCGGCGATGGTGCACCGCGATTCCCAACGTGGATGCGTTTCCCGACGACCTCGACGACCGCGCAGGGCGCATTCCAGATCGACCAGCTCGATGCGGGGACGTACGCGGTTCGCGCGCGCACCGCGGACGGTCGCGAAGGCATCGTCCCGGTGGTCGAGGCAGGCGCGCGCGACGTCGCGATCCAGATTCAGAAGGCCGGCTCAATCGACGTTACGCTCGTCGGATACGCGACGGTGCCAAAGGTCGAGGCGCAGAACCTGACCACCGACCAGCGCACCTACCTCGGCCGAGGCTCCGATAAGCAGGTGCGAATCGAGCACCTGCCGCCGGGCCGATACCTGGTCACGGCTCAGAACGGTATCGAGAGCGACGCGACGCAGGTGGACGTTGCGTCCGACAAGACCGTCACGCTGACCCTGACGAGCCGCGGCACTGCGAGCTTGAGCGGCACGGTGCATGAGTTCGAGGGCGATCGACCCGTGGCAGGGATGGCATGCCTCGCGTATCCGAGTGCTGGCGCGATGCAGGCACCGACCACGGCGGAGCTTTCGCGGGCGCCGCGGACCGATGCGCAAGGGCAGTTCGTCATCGATCCGACGCCCGCGGGCGCAATCGTGGCGTACTGCTACGATGTCGAGACGTTCGAGCTGAGCACCGCGCGCGCGTTCGTGACGCTGACCGCGGGCACACGTGGTACGGCACGGTTGACGGCGGTGCGCCGGATCAAACCCGGGCTCGGCGGTATCGGGGTCGAGCTCGATTCGCGTGCTGCACCGGTCGCGATCAGCAACGTGCTCTCGGGCGGCGCCGCCGAGCGTGCCGGGATCCGTGCGGGCGATCAGCTCTTGGCGCTCGACGGTCGCACCGTCGAGAACCTCACTGCCAAGGGGGTGAGGTTCTTGATCGCAGGTGCCGCGGTCGGCTCCAAACTAGCAGTCACGCTGCGACGCAACGGCGAGCAGCGAACCGTCAACGTGCCCGTCGTTCGCGAGACCGCGAGATAGACGGCCCGATGGACGGCGCCCGCTATCGGCGAAATCGCCTCCTCCAGGTGCTGCATCTCGATAGCGAGAAGAGCGTGATCGCGAATGCGTTTCGCCTGCAGCGGGTCGTCGTCCCGCGCGAACTGGCGGAAGTGCTCTGTTGGAGAAACGGCTGCGCGACCTCACCAAGGCGGACGTCGCGCACCACCACACCCTCCCGAACACGCACTACCAGCAGAAGATCCGGGACCGTCTCTTCCCCGATCTCGAGCTCACGGCAGGTCCATAATTACGCGGCTTCTGGTGAGCGCTGACAGCTCGGCGTGTTCGAGGACGCCTGTACGGCGAGCGAGTTTCGCGAGCGTGTCGATTGTGGCACCGACCGCGACGCCGACGCCGTTTGGAGCTTCCTCCATTCGCGCGGGTCATAGTGCGGGAGGATCACGACGAGCGCGCCGCGATGCGCGCGCGCCTCAGCGAGCGCGTGAGCGGTCACGATGCCAGCGAGGTTCGCGACCTCGGGCGCAGGTACCAGCAGCTCACTCGTCTCGACGGCGCGGCGGCGTACGTGCCGCACGCGGAGCACCAGCAACTCAAGGTGGTCATTCTCGGCGGCTGCTTCACGCAGCTCACCGATGCCGCGCTGGAAGAGGAGAGTGCCGCGTTTGGTTACGAGGTGGAACTCGACATCGGGTGGCCGACCGACGTGCACCTCATCGACGGGCTCCAGCCCGATCTGGTCGTTCTCCAGCCGGCGACCACCTGGCTGCTCTCGCCGGTGTGGGACGAGGCGCCGTTCGTGGCGGAAGAGGAACTAATTAGCTCGCCGCCTCGACAGCATGAAGCAAGCAGTCACGCTTGCGTTTCAGACCGTGGTCGCGGCTGTGTCGGTCGCCTGCTGCTGGTGCAGGGTTTCTCGAGTCCCCAGTATTCGCCGTTCGGTCGGAACGACTTTCGGCAGCGCTTCGGGTTCTCGAGGATCGTCGGCGAATGAGCTCGCAGGCGACAACCCCAACGTGCTGTTAGTCGACATTGATCGGATCGCGTCCAACGTCGGCAAGTCACGCTTGCTGGACGACGGGATCGTGCCGTTTAGCCACCACGCGCCGATCGACTTTTGCAATGGTGTGACCCCACCGGGACCGAGCCGCGAGGAGACGTGGCGAGTGGAGGCGCGTTTCCACCTGCCGCGGTTGCTCGCAGTCGAGTACCTGAGCCTGTACACGATGTGGCGCGGAGAGAGCGCGATTAAGTGCGTCGTCGTGGACCTGGACGATACGTTGTGGCCGGGGATCGCCGGTGAAGGCGGATTCGCGCCGACCTCGGAGGATGCCATCGGCTCGCTGCGCTATGGCGTCTACGGCGGCATCCACCAAGCGCTCAAGATCCTCAAGCACCGCGGCGTGCTGCTCGCCACGTGCAGCAAGAACAACGCGGACGACCTCGAGCCAATCTGGGACGGGCTGCGCGTCGCGTGCGTCGAGGGGATGCGATACCTGCTCCAACGCGATGACTTCGTGATGCACAAGGTCAACTGGCGGCGAAAGTCCGACAACGTTCGAGAGATCATGCAAGCTCTCGGCCCCCGGAGCACGCCGTGATGTTTCTCGACGACAACCCCGTCGAGCGCGCCGAGATCGCGAACGCGTTTCCGACGATGCACGTGCTCGGCGACAACATGCACGCCGTGCGCGCGGCGCTCCTTTCGAACCCGCGCCTCGAGAACAATGCGCGCTCCCTCGAGAGCCCGACGCGCACCGAGATGACACTAGGTCAGCTGCTGCGGGACGAGGCGTTGCGCAAGGCGCCGGACGAAGTCGCCTTCCTCCGCACGCTCGCGATCGAGCTCACGATCCGGCAGACGCGCTCCGAGTCACAGCTCGACCGGATCATCGAGCTCCTACAGCGGACGAACCAGTTCAATACAACGCTCGCGCGGTACGACGCCGATCGCGTACGAGAGTTCCTCGGCGATCCCTCGTCGCACGTCTACACGCTCGAGGTGCGCGATCGATTCGTCGCGTATGGTGTCGTCGGCGTGTGCATCGCCTCCGGCAATCGGATCGAAGCACTGGTCCTGAGCTGCCGCGTGCTCGGACTCCAACCGGCAGTGCCGTTCGTCGTATCGATGCTCGACGATGCCGCCCGCTTTCCGATCGAGGGATCG
>JBBQFU010000263.1:0-12100 GCA_038322185.1 Haliangiales bacterium | reverse complement strand
GACTGCGTCTGGAAGCAGACGAGCCCGTCTGCACCGAGCTCCGGCGAGAGCGTCGCCGCCTTGCCGCCGCCACGCTGCGTGGCGGTATAGCGATAGCTGGCCTCGGGGGCGAGCTGCCGCAAGCGCGCGAAGTCAGTCGCGCAGATCCGATCGCTGGATGGCGACACGACCTCGCCGAGCGGCGAGAGCACGGTGAGGTAGCGCTTCAGGATCACGTACTGACGGGCAACCATCGTTCTGATGATGTAGCTCGCATCGCCCGGATCGCTGAACTGACCGAAGGTGACCAGCCGCCGGATGTCGTCAACCGAGAACCGGGCAATGAGCCGCGCCATCCACGCTGCGTCGCGCTCGGTGGTACGCAGGAACGCGGGATTTGGATAGAACGGTTTGTAATTGTCGGGATCGAAGTCGCGCGCGGTGTAATAGCCGAACTTCTTGCGGCCGGGTTCGCGCTTGGCGCGGTCCCACGGGCGCTCTTCGATACCGAAGGTCAGGAGCGAGCGCAGGATGTCGCCGGGGTCGAACTCGTAGGAATGCCCGAGGCGGACCTGCATGTCGCGCGGCGCATTGATCACCTGGCCGAGCGTGTCGCTCATGTCGATGAAGTAGTGAAGGATGTGCCCGGGCGAGGAGCGCGGCTTCTTGGCGTCGGCGGCGACCCAGACATCGAGCGTGTTTTGTTCGCGGGCGTCCCAGTGATCGATCCAGGCCGCTAGGATCTTGCTGCCGCGCAGGTCGCGCCGATCCGCGTGATCGACGACGTCGTGCGGATCGTCGGCACGCGTTCCGATGTATCGGAATGGACCGAGTACGTAGCCAGAGAGCCACTTCGAAGCATGCATGCGCACGTAACCACCGGGCGCGGCAGCCGCCGTCTTGAGCACGCGATCGAGCGCAGCGTCGTCGAACGGGGTCGTGATGCCCTTGTTGCTGGTGACGGTCAGGCCGGGCTCGAGCGCGAACTGCGACTTGCGTACAAACACGATCTGCTCGCACGTCGTGTTGAACCCGAGCGCCTCGTACACCGCAGCACCGATGACGCTGGCGGCGGTGCCCTGCTCGGGCACGCCTTCCTCGTCGGACTTGAGCATGTACTCGCCCTTGCCGGGCACATCGACGCGGAAGCCGAGCGTGGAACCATTGTCCTTGCCGCGATCGATCGTCCACGCACCGTCGGCAACTTTGTCGGGCGTGTCGAGTATGTCTTCGGGCTTGCACGCGCCTGGCGCGCCGTCGTCGGTGACGTCCTTCGCGGTCGCGCTGGCGCGCGGAAGGTTCGTGAACCACGCCGAGTCGGGGGGTTCATCCAGGCTGTTCACATTGACCGATTCGCCGTAGACCGCGAGCGAGAGGGCGCGCGACAGCCGCGCGAACACGAGGTTGTCGAGCTGATCCCAGATGAACGGGGACACGTACTCGCGCGGTGCGCATGCCTGGCGATCGGGTTCCTTCTCCGACGGATCAGGTCGGCACGGCAGCGAGATTGGATCGAGGTCGCGATCGCGAATGAATGGCGCGCGCAGCGGAAACGGACGGGCCGGCGTGGCGCACGCGGTGACCAAGCACATGATCGCGAGGTGCCTCATCAGACGCATCAGAACCCCCTCCGCTCGCCGACGGTCACACGCACCGAGGTGATGTCAGCGCCCTGGCCGATGGTCTCGGTGCCCAGCCCGAACAGCAGCTCGAAGCCCTCGTCGCGCGAGGCCGCGGTCGTGAAACCGATGTCATACGAGAAGCGCAGGTTCGACGGGCGCAGCCCCGAGAGGTGCTCGCCGAACGCGTTGCCGATGGTGAAGCGCGTCTGCGCATCGAACAGGATCCAGATCGGCCAGCGGTAGCCGATCTGTGCGGAGGCGGTGCTGAGGCCTGTCATCCACCCGGTGACGAAGCCCGGCATGAAGTTGCTCGTCAGCGTCGGATACTCGGTGAACGGAGTCGGCGAATTGCCACCCAGTGGCTCGATCAGATCGACCATCGCCTGCAGCTTGAGCACGCGGTTGTGCCCGGTGAGATCGACAGCACCACCGAGCGTGGCGCTGTACTGGACCCACGAGCGGTCGGCGTGGATGTCCTTGCTCGCGGTCGCGTTGACGTTGAGATACACGCCGCTCCCCGGCTGCGGCTTGGGGGCGCGTGAATCGAGCGTGAGCTCGGCGCGCAGAAACGCGGCGGTATAGGTATCGCGGTAGCCGGGCGGTGCAGCGAGCTCCCCGGCGGCGATGCGCTCGTCGAGCGACGGGTCACCGCAGCAGTCGCCGGTGATGTAGGTGAGCCGGCGCATCCCGGCCTCGAGATCGAGACGCGAGTCCCGATAAAGGCCCTTGCGGTACCCGAGGCTGCCGGTCACGCGCTCGAGGCCGTAGCGCGAGCGTGTGGCGTCGCGGACGTCGGGCCCGATGCCGAAGAACAGGTTCTCCTGAGAGCGACGGAACTCGCCGCGGAGGCGCAGCTGAGACTGCTCACCCACGTGGTAGCGATCAAGGCCCGTGAGGTTGATCCACTTGGGGCCCCATGTCGCCGCATGGAGCCGGACCTGGTTGCCGTCGACGAAGACGTCGTCGCCAGCGTAGTAGAGGCCAACGCTCGGCAACAGGCCGAAGTCGAACAGCGCCGTGGGCACGAGGAGGCTCCGACCATTGGGCCCGAAGGTGACGAGCTGCTGGAGGGAGTTGGCCCATCGCTTGCGCTCGGCGTGACGCGTGAAGTAGCCGAGCGGGCGCCGCAGGATGTACTCGTTGACCGCGTAGAGCGGGAACAGCACGACGCGCGGGATCCACAGCGCTTTCGAACCCGCCGCAGCGTCCGCGTTTCCGCGACCGTCGTAGTCTGGGACGGGGTCCTTCGGGGGCGGGTCGGCGAAGGCGCTACGACACAGCAATCCCATCACGAGCGCGAGCGCGTGGCGGTTCATTAACTTCAGGAATGGTCTACCGCATGCGGGCCCCGGCGTCTCCTCAGCTAGGCGCCGTTCACCTTCGCGCGTGATAGGGTCGCGCCATGTCGATTCTCGACGAGCTGGAGGCACGTGGGCTGTTTGCGAACTGCACCGACCGCGTGGGGCTCGCACAGTTGTTCGCCAACGAGGCACCCGTGTCAGCCTACGCTGGCTACGACCCCACGTCATCCAGCCTGCACGTCGGTAACCTCGTCCCGACCATCCTGCTCAAGCGCCTGCAGCTTGCGGGGCACCGGCCCATCGTCCTGGTCGGCGGCGCCACCGGCATGATCGGCGACCCGTCGGGTAAGAGCGACGAGCGCAACCTGCAGGATGACGCGACCGTCGCGACCAACCTCGCCGGCATCCGCGCGCAGCTTTCGCGCCTGCTCGACTTCAACGACAGCCCGACCGGCGCACTGATCGTGAACAACGCCGACTGGACGCGCCCGGTCACGTTCCTCGAGTTCCTGCGCGACACCGGCAAGTACCTGACCATCAACTACATGATGGCGAAGGACTCGGTGAAGACCCGCCTCGAGGGCGACACCGGCATCAGCTACACGGAGTTCTCGTACATGCTGCTCCAGGCGGCGGACTTCGTGCACCTCGCGCAGGCGCACAACTGTCGCGTGCAAGTCGGCGGCAACGATCAGTACGGCAACATCACCGGCGGCTGCGAGCTATCGCGCAAGAAGGGCGGCGTCCAGCTGTTCGGGCTCACCGCACCACTGCTGCTCGATTCGACGGGCCAGAAGATGGGCAAGACGTCGACCGGCGAGCGCGTGTGGCTCGACGCTGCGCGTACGCCGCCGTTCGAGTTCTACAAGTACTGGATGAATGTCCCCGACGAGGACGCGCCGCGCCTGCTGAAGCTGTTCTCGTTGCGTCCGCTCAGCGAGCTCGATGCGGTGCTCGCCGAGCACGAGCAGGACCGCGCCAAGCGACTCGCGCAGCGCGAGCTGGCTCGTGCACTCACGGGCTGGGTGCATGGCACCGCGGCGGTCACCGCGATCGAAGCCGCCAACCGAGTCTTCCAGACCGGGACGCTGGACGGACTCGGTACCGACGAGCTGGCCGAGCTCGCGCGCACGATCCCGACGCTCGATATTCCGCGCGCCGACCTCGCCGCAGGGATCAACATCGTGGATCTCCTGGTGCGCAGCGAGCTCAAGGACTCCAAGGGCAACGCGCGCAAGCTGGTGGAGCAGGGCGGCGCGTACGTCAACAACGTCCGTATTTCGGACGCCAAGCATCAGGTCACTGCCGAGAACCTCGTCGGGGAGCAGCTGCTCCTGTTGCGCGGCGGCAAGAAGGACCTGCGCCTGATCCGCGCGGTCTGATCGATCAGTCCCCGCTACACACCTTGATGTCGCCGCCACCGATGCGGCTGCGGTCCCGGCACTCCCAGTCCGCACCGAGGCGGTCACAGTCGAACGCGGGACACGCGAACATGCAGACGCCGTCGTGATTGTCCATGCAGTACGTGTCATCGGGGCAGTCGTCATCGGAGTTGCATGGCAGGCTGCAGAAGCCCTGCGGGAAGTCGTTGTCCCGGTAGCAGCGCGCCTCGCAGTCGCGGTCGTCGACGCAGCTGCTGCCGATGACTTCGTCGATCTCACCGACATCGTGGCCGCCGCACGCACCACACGCGATCGCTACAAGCACAGCCAGCAACTTCATCATGACGTCCACGTGTTGCAGCCGCAGGGATGGGGTCAGACACCTTCACTTAAACTTGGGGCGAGTTGCCTCAAGTGTATGTGAAGGTGTCTGACCCCTCATCGTCGCGCCGGCCATGCGGCGGGATCTCGACCGGCGTGACCGTCGACGCGTCGATGTCGATGACCGTCGGCGGCCGCTCGCACTCCCACGTCGTCACGTTGATGAACGTCGTCGCGCCCTCGGTCCACAGGCCACCGTCGGTGTGAATATGTCCGAACATATGCACGCGCGGCTTCGCGTGCACCACGCGCCGGCGCAGATCGGCGCAGCCGGTTCGCCCCGCGGTGGGCGCGCGATCGCCGATGCCTTGCGGTGGGCCGTGCGTGATCAAGACGTCGACGCCGTCGGGAATCTTCGCCCACACCGCCGCGAGCGCCGCACCACGCGGCAGGTTGAACGCCCAGTCGTTGTAGGCCGGCTGCCACGGACTGCCGTAGAAGCGGAGGCCGTCGAGCGTGACCTCGCTGTCCTGCAGATAGGTGAAGTCGGCAAACAGAGCGCGCGCCTTTGCAGCATCGGCCTCGCGCGCGAAGGCCCAGTCGTGATTGCCCGCGACGATCACCTTGTGCCGGTGGGGCAGGCTGCGAATCCAGTCGGCATTGGCAGCAACCTCGTCGAGGTCGCCACCACGGCACATGTCGCCCGCGTGGACGAAGACGTCACCGTCGGGCACCACGAGGTCCGACTGGAACGTGTGCGTGTCGGCGACCGCGACGATCCGCATCGCTACAGGTTCGGGTTCTTCACGCCGGCGCTCACGTCCGTGACGAGGTTCGCCACCAGGCGCACGCAGTCGGCGAAGACCTGCGGATGCTCGTTGACGTCGTCGAGCATGTCGACGAGCCAGGTCGCGTCGAGCAGGCGTGAGGTGAGGAGCCAGCCGTCGGGGAGATCGCTGCCGGCGTCGCGGTAACCACGCGCGAAGGCTTCGCAGAACGTCTCGTCGTAGCGTCTGGAGTAGCGGAACAACGAGCCGATGTCGGCGAGCGGGGAGCCGGTGGTCATGGTCTCCCAATCGATCACACCGTTGACGCGCCAGCGATCGCCGGCCTGGAACACGAGCACGTTGCGATGGCCGAGATCGCCGTGCGAGAGGCAGACGGCACCCCACGCCATCTGCGGCTCGGCCGCTTCCATCGCCTTGAGGAGCGAGTCGGCGAGCGGCGGCCCGATGCGCTTGCGAGCGCGACCGCTGGTGAGTGCGGCGTAGGTCTGCTCGAGAATCGGCGTGAGCTCGAATGGTGCCTCGGCATCGGTGTGAGCGATCCACGCGCACACGCGACCGAGCGGCTCCGCGAGCGAGGCGAAGGCGTTGAACTGCCCCTGCTTGCGCAGGTCGTGGAGCGTGATGCCCTCGATCCAGCGATACGTGATCACCATGCGCTCGGCGTCGGCGTTGACGACCTCGGGGACCGGTACCGTGCCGTGGAGCAGGGTGAGCGAGGTCAGCTCGGTTTCGAACCAGTCCTTGCCGCCGGCGTAGTGCTTGATGCCGAGGATGTCGCCGTCCTCGAGCACGACCTTGTGGATCGTGTTGGTCAGCCCGCCATCGACACGCTCGACGCTGACGATCGGTCCCCCCGCCGCCTGTTCGAGCTGCTCGCGGGAAATCTCGAGCAGCGGGAACACGCGCACATCCGTCAGGACGGTGTCGATGCGCACGCCGTCAGCGTAGCGTGTTCTCTCCGCTCCTGGCTACCGGGGTATTGGCCATCGATAGTAGGTTTGGCGGTGGTGGATACTTCTGGGCTCCGTCCCTGGCAGCGGTTTCACATCCGGCTGACGCTGCTCTACGGCGTCGTCGTATTTGCCGTGCTCGTGACGATGAGCGTGATGTTCTATCGCTACGCCGCCGACGCCCAGGTCACGGGTGTGAAGGACCGCTTACGGGACACTGCGATCGCCATTGCCGTGGGGCTCACCGCTGAGGAGCTTTCCGAGCTCCACGACCCGAGCATGCAGGACTCGCCCGAGCAGCGGGCGCTCCTGGCCAAGCTCGCGACGGTTGCGGCCGCCGACCCCGATATCTCTGACATCTATGTCTTTCGCCGAGGGCCGACCCCCGACCGGTTCGTGATCGTCGCCGACCACGTGGTCCGCGCGACCGCCAAGGCGGGCAAGCTCGGCGAGGAGTACGTGCCCGGGGCCCATATGCGGATGCTCGAAGGGCTGGAGCGGCCAACCGTCGAGAAGGAGCCATACACCGACGCGTGGGGCACCGTGGTGTCGGGCTATGCGCCGGTCAAGGACCGGAATGGCTACGCGGTCGGGATCGTCGGGATCGACGTCCAGCTCGCGAGCGTCGACGCGATGAAGGCCCGGGTTCGCAACCTGGCGCTCGTCGTGTTCCTCGGTGCCGTGCTCGCGCTGATCGTGCTGGCGCGGGTGGTCGCGGTCAGCGTGCGCGAGCCGCTGTATCGGATCGTCGAGGCGACCAGCGCCATCACCTCGGGGCGGCCACGCATCCGCGCGTCATCCGATCGCAAGGACGAGTTCGGCGTGGTCGGCCGCCACTTCGACACGATGGCCAGCGGCCTCGAGGAGCGCGACTTCATCAAGGACACGTTCGGGACCTACGTCTCGCCCGAGGTCGTGAAGCGCGTGATCGCGGAGCGCAGCGGTGCAGTCGCGGGCGAGCAGCGCGACGTGGTGGTGCTGTTCGCCGATCTGCGCAGCTTCACCACGATCAGCGAGGCGATGACCCCGCAAGACGTGGTGCTCCTGCTCAACGATTACCTGGAGCGAATGAGTCAGGCCGTGGTCACCAATGGTGGCCGCATCGACAAGTTCATCGGTGATGCGCTGATGGCGGACTGGGGCTCGCTCGAGAAGGTCACCGACGGTGAGACTCACGCGCTCCAGGCGGCGCTCGAGATGCAGCTGGCGCTCGCGGAGCTCAATCGTGACCGCGTGGCGCGCGGCGAGCCGGTCCTTCGCATGGGCATCGGCCTGCACGCCGGGCGCGTGGTCGCCGGCAGCATCGGCTCGCAGCGCAAGCTCGAGTTCACCGTGATCGGCGATGCGGTCAATGTCGCGAGCCGGCTCGAGGGGCTGTGCAAGCTGTACGGCGTCACGATCATCTCGTCGGCCAGCGCGGTCGCGGCTGCCAAGACCAAGCCGGCGCATCGACGCATCGACCGCGCGATCGTCGCGGGCAAGTCGGAGCCGATCGAGCTCGTCGAGGTGCTCGACGCTGCGGACCCGCGGGTCGCTCGCATCGCGACCTACGAGCGCGGCATGGTCGATCTGTACGCGCATCGCTGGGACGACGCGATCGCCGCGTTCGAGGAGGCAGGGGAGGGACTCGAAGATGGGCTGGTGCGGTTCCAGATCGGGCGTGCGATCGCGTTGCGCGACCTGCCCGACGGGGGCGCGGGCTGGGATGGCATCGAGCGCCGGCGGAAGTGATCGTTAGCGGGCGTACTCGGACGCGCGAGTCTCGCGCACGACCACGACGCGGATCTGGCCGGGATACGTGGCCTCGGTCTCGATCGCACGGGCGATCTCCTTGGACATCACGATCGCCTGCGCGTCGTCGATCTGATCGTTCATGACCATGACGCGAATCTCGCGACCTGCCTGCAGCGCGAACGCGCGCTCGACGCCATTGAAGCGCTTGCAGATTCCCTCGAGGTCGTCGAGGCGTTTGATGTACGACGCGAGCTGCTCGCGACGAGCGCCGGGCCGTGCGGCCGATAGCGAGTTCGCCGCGGCGACGATGTGATCGAGGAGCGAGCTCGGCTGCGGGCCGGTCTCGTCGCCGTGGTGCGATGCGATCGCCTGGCAGACCTTCGGTGACTCGCCGTGGCGGCGGCAGTACTGCGCGCCGACCTCGCTGTGCGGACCCTCTTGCTCGTGATCGGCGGCCTTGCCGATGTCGTGCAGCAAGCCAGCGCGGCGCGCGAGCTTCACGTTCGCACCGAGCTCGGCTGCGATCAGGCCCGCGAGGTAGCCGACCTCGATCGAGTGGAGCAGCACGTTCTGCGCGTACGACTGGCGGAACTTGAGGCGGCCGAGGTTGCGCACCAGCTCGGGGTGTACGCGATGCAGGCCGAGGTCGAACACGGCCGCTTCGCCGGCCTCCTTGCAGACCTTGTCGACTTCCTTCTCGGCCTTGCGGACGCACTCCTCGATGCGAGTCGGGTGAATGCGGCCGTCGGCCACGAGTGCGCCGATCGCGATGCGAGCGACCTCGCGGCGCACCGGGTTGAAGCACGAGATCGTGATCGACTCGGCGGTGTCGTCGATGATGAGATCGATGCCGGTCGCGGCTTCGAGTGCGCGCACGTTGCGGCCCTCGCGGCCGATCAGACGGCCCTTGAGATCGTCGGACGGCAGCGGAATCACGGCGACGGTGCGCTCGTGCACGAACTCGCTCGCGAAGCGCTGGATCGCGGTCGCAACGATCGTCTTCGCACGCGCGGTCGCCTCTTTCTGGGCCTCGTCCTCGATGCGCTTGATCTCGACGGCGGCCGACTGCAGGGCCTGGCCGCGAACTTCCTCTTCGAGCTTCTTGCGCGCTGCCTCTTCCGACAGCCCTGCAATCTGCTCGAGCTTCTTGCGGGCCTCGGCCTGCGCGCTCTCAGCCTTCTCGACGGCCGAGTCCGCCTGCTTCACCTTGCCGTCGACGGTCTTCTCTTTCTTGTCGATCTCGCCGGCGCGGCGCTCCGCGTCCTTCTTCGCCTTGTCGAGCTCGCGCTCCTTGGAGCCAAGTGCCTCTTCGCGCTTCTGCAGCTCGGCCTTGCGGGTCTTGAGCTCCTCGTCGAGCTCGGCCTTGCGCTTGCGCGCGGCCTCCTTGCCCTCGACCTCGGCGGCGCTCTTGATCGACTCGACCTCGGCGCGTGCCGCGGTACGAATCTTCTCGGCTTCCGCCTCGGCGACCTTCGCGGCGCCGGCGTCTCCGCGCGAGCGACCGAGGCGCGAGCCCAGGAACACGCCGAACGCGAGACCCAATGCGACGGCAGCGAGCAGGTAGATCGGATCCATCAGCTGGCCGCTCCCCGGTGCGTGGCGTTCTCGGTGACCACGTGGTGCAGCGGTGCGTCGTGCGGATCGCTGGGCACTTGCTCCATCAACTGGATGTCGAACGCGACGCCGATGCGCAGCGCTCTCGCGCTGGCGGCGGCGAGTGTCGCGTCGTAATAGCCGCGGCCCCAGCCGACGCGGCCGCCGCTACGATCGAATGCGACGCCGGGTACGACGAACGCGGCGATGCTCGTGAGCTCGATCGCCTGCATGTCGCGCTTGGGCTCGCGCAGTCCAAAGTGTCCGGGCTCGAGCATCTCGATCGTGACCTCGCAGAACTCGAGGCGACGCTGTCCGTCGACGATGCGCGGATAAACGACGCGAAGCCCACGCGCGCGGGCGCTCGCATCGATGCGATCCGTTGCGACCTCGCTACCCTTTGCTGCATAGAGCGCGACGGTCGCGCCGACCGGCAGCAGGGAGAGCAGCCCATCGATACGCACCGCGATCGACTCGCTGGCGGCAGCACGTTCGTCGGCGGTCAGCGCATCGCGGCGCGATAGGACGGTACGCCGGGTGATCGGCTTGGCGCGCATGAGGGAAGTCGAGAGCAAGGCGTATACGATACCGAGCGACTCCCGGGGATCAAGGCCCTAAGCCCACGAATCGCCAAGGAAATCAGCGCAGCGAGCGTTGCGCTCAGCGGCTGATCGAGTGCTGGCGCATGATGAAGTTCGCCAGCGGCCTGCGATGACGCTCGATATCGCCGACAAACCTCAGCGCCATCCCGATCCGACCCTCGGACTCGACGCGAACCACCTCGGCCATCAGCTTCAGTGTTTCCTCGCCCGGCAGATCCAGATCCAGCTCGGCGGCTGCTCCTGGGGCCATGGACCGGGGCGAGCGCATGAACAATCCGCTGCGCGACACATCTTCGACGACACCGTCGATCACGATCCCGTCCGCTTTGAACTGCGCTCGGGCGCGGACTGGGACTCGAACTGCTGCCCGCTGGTCCATGTGGTGAAAGCTACGCTACCAACCCACTACCCAGAAAGCCATCCTTTCTAAAGCCTCACACATGCCGCATCGCGTTGTAATCGCTCAGAACGATCGCTCCCGAGGTCGGACCTTCTCGGAGGACGTTGCGTTCCCTGTATAGGTGAGGCAGATTGCGCTGCCCAAATGAGGGCCCATAGCTCAGGTGGTAGAGCACCGGCCTTTTAAGCCGAGGGTCGAAGGTTCAAATCCTTCTGGGCTCACTGGCTGACCGACCCGACCGTTCCGTTCCGCAAGCACTGCACACAAACATCGATCCAGACCCCGTCGTCCAGAGGCCTAGGACACCCGCCTTTCACGCAGGTAACACGGGTTCGAATCCCGTCGGGGTCGCTTTAAATCACCGTCGAAGAACGGCTCTCCGCCCGTTCTTCACCCGTCTCTGGGCCCACTGTGGGCCCTTTCGGGTCGGCATGGTCGAAGGCTCGCTCGATGGCCGCATCAAGCTGGGCCTGGTTCACGGTCACGTAGCGCATGGTTGTCTTGATGTCCGCGTGCCCCATGAGCCGTTGGATCTCGGTGACGGGCACACCACGAGCGGCGCACTCCGTTCCGAACGAGTGCCGCAGCGAGTGCCACGGCATCGTCTTTCCGCTCTCGGACACCGGCACCTTGACCCCCGCCCGCACATAGACGGCGTGGATCCCCTCCCGCATCGCGTCGTAGCCGAGGATCCCACCGTCTTCTAACCGACTCACGATCCACAACCCGCGCCGTGGCAGTTTCGCCAGCGCTGCTACCAGCGCCTTTGAGAGCTTCACGGTGCGGATCCTGTTGTGCTTCGGTGCGCCAACCCGATTCTTGGTATCAATCGCCCGGCGGATGGTGATGCGACCATCCTTGATGTCGGTCCACTGAGCGCCCCGGATCTCGCCGATGCGAAATCCAGCATCGTTCGCAAGCAACACGCCGACCTTATAGCGAGCATCGGTTGCAGCCTCGATCAGCTTCGCGACGTCCCCAGGGGGAACCGCGATGATCTCCGCCGCCACATCATCTACGTGCAGACTCAGGCCATGCTGCGGGATCAGGTTGCAGCCCTTGGGCCCTGCATACGTCAGCAGCGTCGAAAGTACAGCGAGCCGGTTGTTCAACGTCTTCGTCGCACCCTTGTGGGTCGCGATGTACCTATTGACGATTGACTGATCGCACGCCAGCACGTCGATGCGCGTCAAGCCGAAGAACGGCAGCAACGAGCCATCCAAGATTTGGTTCTTGGCGTCTCGCTCGGTCGGCTTCTGCCTCGGGAGATATTCGTCCATGAACCTCGCCGAAAACTCCTTCACTGTCGGTAACTCCTTTCTGGTTGGGGGCACCACCTCGGCAGCACGTGCGGCCACTCGCTCGGGATGCTGGATCCGATCGATGTGGTTACGCTCGGTCGCCTCGGCCGCGTTCTTGGTGTTGGTC
>JBBQFU010000262.1:0-12133 GCA_038322185.1 Haliangiales bacterium | reverse complement strand
GTCCGCCAACGACCGCAATGCGAATCTCGAGGTCAACTACCTGCTGCAGCGCCTCGAAGCGTTCCGGGGAATCACGATCCTCACGACGAATCACGAGACCGCCATCGACGACGCCTTCAAGCGGCGCATCGCGGTGCATGTTCGCTTCCCCGTGCCCGAGGAGCTCGAGCGCGCGCAGCTGTGGAAGGCGCTCCTCCCGAGCCAGGCAGAAGTGGCCAGCGATATCGATTTCGGTCGGCTCGCTCGCGCGTATGCGATGACGGGCGGCTACATCAAGAACGCTGTCGTGCGCGCGGCGTTCCTCGCGGCCGACGAGGAGTCCCCGATCACGCACGAGCACCTGTGGAAGGCCGCTCGCTGGGAATACGAAGGCATGGGCAAGATCGCCTACGGCGAAGCCGCGTAACGGCGTCGATGCTATGCTCGACGGTGATGGCCGGCCCCCACCGTCCCTCGCGCCATCGCTACACGTACGAGGAATACCTCGCGTACGAGCGCGACAGCGAGCTCAAGCACGAGTACGAGGACGGCGAGATCACCGCCATGGCCGGCGGCTCGCGCCGCCACAACGCATTGGCGTTGCGCGTGGGTGCCGCCGTCGACACCGCTCGCAAGAGTGGCTGCGTGGCGTTTCAGTCCGATCAGAAGATCCGCGTGCTCGCGACCGGCAAGGCGACCTACCCTGACGTGTCGATGGTGTGTGGCTCGATCGACGGCGATCCAGCCGACCCCTCGGGCGCGACGATCACGAATCCAACCTTGATCGTCGAGGTCCTGTCGCCCTCGACCGAGGAGGAAGACCGGGGGAACAAGTGGCGGCACTACCAGCTCCTGCCGTCGCTCCAGGAGTACGTCCTCGTGAGCCAGGGACCACCGCGTGTCGAGATCTTCCGGCGTGCGTCGGCAGGAGTCTGGGAGTACCGGGACCTTCGCGAGGGAACCGTGCAGTTATCGAGTGGCGCCGTGATCGAGATCGCGGCGCTGTACGACGGTTTGCCGGATTGACCTGCACTTGACCTGAATACTCGCCCTGGATGTGCCCGAATCTATGCCACGCGTACGTTCGTCTACACGCTAGACTGCTCGGATGGGTCGCGTCGCCGAACGATCGAAGGTCTCTCCCGACGAGTACCTCGCGTGGGAGCGCCAGCAGGACAGCAAGCACGAGTACTTCGACGGCGAAGTCTTCGCGATGGCGGGTGGGAGTCCCCGCCACAACCATCTGTGTTCGAAGGTGAACACCGCACTCGAAAACGCGTCGAGGTCGTCGGCGTGCAGGATTCTCAATTCCGATCAGCGGATTCGTGCTCGCGATCGCCGCTACGTTTATCCCGATCTCACGATCCTTTGCAGCCCGGCCATCGTTGAACACGACGACGTGATCACGAGCCCGACGATGCTGGTCGAGGTTCTGTCGTCGACGACCGAACAGTACGACCGCGGTCTCAAATGGGACGGCTACCAATCGTTGTCGTCGTTGACCGATTACGTCCTGGTCTCCCAGGATCGCGCGCGTATCGAGCATTTTGGACGAGTCGACAATCGCTGGATCTACAGCTCGGCTAATGCAGGTGATCGCATCACCCTGACGAACGGCATCGTGCTCGACGTCGACTCGGTCTTCATGGGAGTTTTCGATCTGCCCGGCGACGAATAGCCGTCACACCCACCAGCTCGCGATGTCGAGCACGACATCCGAGAATGGCTCGACGCGGGCCTCGCGTTCGTCGCCATAGACCTCGAGCTCCACCCAGCGGCCGGACTCCAGTCGATACGCCGTGAGCGTTCGTGCCAGCAGGTCGATCAACCAGTGATGTGAGACGCCGACCTTCGCGTAATAGGGCTTCTTCACGAGGACGTCGTGACGTCGTGTGCTCGGCGAAAGGATCTCGCAGACCCAGTCAGGCACCACGGTGATCGCCGCATCATCTGGAAGCACGGGGAGGCGTTCGCGCCGCCAGCCCGCGATGTCCGGAGAGATCTCGGGCGTGTTGGGAAGCGCGATCCCGTTTTCCGGAACGATCCACCATCCACCTGGCCCTCCCTGACCCTTATCGAATGGACCGAGAAGGTCTCGACCGATGAGCAGGCCGGTTCGCTGATGGCGGCCCCGACGGCGCGTCATCGTATACAGCACGCCGTCGATGATCTCGCCCTTGATGTGCGATGGCAGAGCGTCGAGATCGGCCAGCGTGGGTGCCTTGCGTGCCGGATCCATCGCACCCTCAGCCTGACCTGAAACGCATGCCGCAACAAGTGGATCTTCCTCGACCAACTTGGTGCGAGAGAATGCGAGCGTCGCCCTCGGCAGCACCATGGGGTAGGCTCGAGTCATGGCCGTCCCGCACGAGCTTCTCCAGTAGCTCCTCGCTCTCGACGAGCCGATGCGGCTCGAGATCGCCCACGCCCTCCTGGCCAGCGTTGACGACGATGACGGGATGAGCGAGGCCGAGCGCGATAAACTGGATGCGGTGATCGAGCGTTCACTCGAGCAGGCCGACGCCGGCCAGACCGTGCCCTTCGACGAGGTCATGGCCGCCTTGGTTACGAAGCGCGCTGCCCGAGCACCACGCTGACGTGACCATCTCGATCGATTTCACGATCGACGCACAGCGCATGCTCGACGAGGCGGACGAGCGATGGATTGCCGAACATGGCTTCGGTGCCGACAACCCACTGGTGGAGGAGATCCATCGTGCTCACGACCGGTTGCGCGAGAACCCGCAGATCGCGGCAGCGGCCCGCCGCTCTAGGCGAAGTCCTGCTTCCGGCTGTCACGGCCGCGTGGTAACAGCCTACCCGTGACCGAGAGCCGGCCCGCAATCGTCCAGGGGGACCGCACGGTGCTGCTCGAGGTCGACCACCCCGACTACGCGCAGGCCCGCGATTTACTGGCACGGTTTGCCGAGCTCGAGCGCTCGCCCGAGCACGTCCACACCTACCGGCTCAGCGCGCTCGCGCTGTGGAACGCGGCCGTGATGGGCGTGACCGCGGACGACGTTGTGGGCAGCCTGGCGTCGATCAGCCGGTTCGCGGTGCCGCCGCATGTCGAGCACGAGATTCGCGATCTGCTGGCGCGCCATGGGGTGTGCCGGATCGTCGACGGCCGCGATCCGAGCAATCTGTGGCTGGAGGTCTCGCAGGATGCGCTGCGCGTCCGCATCGAGCGCGACGCCAAGGTCGGCAAGCTGGTGCGGCGCGACGGCGACCGGTTCGAGCTCGCGACGGTCGACCGCGGGCTGGTCAAGCGAGGCCTGCTCGCGATCGGCTATCCGGTCGAGGATGTCGCCGGCCTCGTCGAGGGCGCGCCGCTCGCCGTCCACGCGCGGCGCGATGTGTTCACGCCCTACCCGTACCAGGATGCGGCGGTCGCCGCGTTCGTGGTGTCCGGCCACGGCGTGATCGTGCTGCCGTGTGGAGCGGGCAAGACGGTCGTCGGGCTGCTCGCGATGGAGAAGCTCGCGACGCGCACGCTGGTGCTCACCTCGAGCCGTGAGGCCGCGGCGCAGTGGAAGCGCGAGCTCGCGAGCAAGGGTGATCTCGGTGCGGACCAGATCGCGATCTACGACGGCGCGCGAGCGGGCACGATCGGTCCGGTCACGATCGCGACCTACTCGATGATGGCCAAGCGCGGCACCGGCGGTGCGACGGGGTACAAGCACTTCGATCGCCTCGCGCAGGAGCCGTGGGGCCTGGTCATCTATGACGAGGTCCACCTCGTCCCCGCGCCGATCTTCCAGCTCACCGCGCAGCTCCAGGCGCGCCGGCGCCTCGGCCTCACGGCGACGCTCGTGCGCGAGGACGGCCGCGAGACCGACGTGTTCGCGCTGATCGGCCCCAAGCGCTACGAGGTGGGCTGGCGCACGCTCGAACACTCCGGCCACATCGCGACGGCGACCTGCTTCGAGGTCCGGGTCGCGATGTCGCCCGGCCGCGCGAGTGCCTACGCGCTCGCCGAGCCGCGCGCGCAGCCCCGGATCGCTGCCGCCAATCCGACCAAGCTCGCCGCGATGCACGCGCTGATCGAGCGACATGCGGGCGAGCGCATCCTCGTCATGGGGACGTACCTCGACTCGCTCAAGGTCGCGGCTCGCGATCTCGGTGCGCCGCTCGTCTCGGGCGCGACGCCGCACAAGGAGCGCGAGCGGATCTACAACGCGTTCCGCTCGGGCGAGTCGCGCACCCTCGTGCTGTCGCGCGTCGGCAACTTCGCGATCGATCTTCCCGAAGCATCCGTGCTGATCCAGATCTCGGGCACGATGGGATCGCGCCAGGAAGAAGCGCAGCGGCTCGGCCGCATCCTGCGGCCCAAGCCGGGAGGCGCCAGCTTCTACACGATCGTGACGCGGCACTCGTGCGAGGAGGATCTCGCGATGCACCGCCAGTTATTTTTGACCGAGCAGGGATACCGGTTCTTCATCGAGGACATGACCCACCTGCCCACCGATCCGCTCGACAGCCCGGAGCTCATCGCGCGGTCGCTGGCCCTTCCGGACCGCAGCGAGGATAGCGATGGCCTTCTCAACTAGCGGCCGCGTACGCGCCTGGCGCTTCGAGGATCTCAACGTTCAGCTCATCGCCAAGAGCCAAGGCTGGCGTAGCAAGGACGTCGACGCACAGCTGGCGAAGCTGCGGCAGCAACGCGCCGATCCCGCATGGATCGACGCAACGCTCGCGCGGCTGCCGGTCCCGGCGCTCGCACTACTCGCGACCTTGGTCGATGCGCACGGGCACGAGACCGACGAGCAGATCCTGGCCGAAGCGAGCCGGATCTTTTCGATCCCCAAGGACCCGCTCGTGGCCGCGGCGAGCGTGCTGCTCGACGAGATCCTGATCGTCGTGCTCACCAGTCCACGCGGCCAGATGTTCTCGCTCGTCGAGCCCTCGGCGGCGCTGCTCGCCGAGCGGTTGCGCGACGTGCAAGCGCCGTCGTTGCCCGAAGGCGTCCCGTTCGTGGCCTCCGAACGGCTCGATGATGGGCGCGCATTGCTGGCCGCGTGCGGCGCGCTCCGCCATGTCGACGTCAAGCTCACGCAGGATGGCCTGCCCCACCGGGGCGCCATCAAGCGCCTCGCCAAGACCGTCGGGATCGCGGAAACCAAGCTCGAGCACCTGCTCGTCCTTGGCCTCGACCTCCGGCTGCTCGCGCCAAGCGACGACGAGGGCCTGCTCCGTCCGGTCACGAGCCGGCTGTGCGACCTCGCGCGCGGTGTGCCGCCGGCGTGGTCACCGGTCCTCGCCAAGCTCGTCGAGACGCTGCGCACCGCGGGCGTCCCGGTGTCGGCTGCACGGATCGACAGCTGGCGGCACGACGTCGCGATGGTCACCTATTCGGTGATCCCTGACGCCCAGCAACTCGGCTCGATCCCGGGTCTCGCCAACGGACGGTGTGGCGACATGCTTGCGCTCGTCGCGGTTCCGCTCGCGGGCAGCCCAGCCGTGACGATCACGCCGAGCTTCGAGGTGTTCGTTCCGCCCGAAGCGCGCCACGAAGATATCGTCGCGGTGCTCGGTTGCGCGGAGCTGGTCCGCATCGATCGCGTGATCGTCGCGCGGATCACCAAGGCCTCGATCCAGCGAGCGGTCGGCAGCGGGACCACTACCACATCGCTCGTCGCGAGCCTCGCCGGCGCCTGCCGGACACCCGTCCCGCAAAACGTCGCGGCTGCGATCGAAGACTGGGCCACCGGCCAGCACGCGGTGACCGCACTGGGCCGCGTGATCGTGGTGCCTGCGGCCGACGAGGCGCGCGTGGTCGCCGCCCTCGCGCCGCAGCAGGCGCGCGCGATCGCGCCGGGCGTGATCGTCGTGCGTGCCGAGACCTCCCAGCGACTGGTGACCACCGCGCTCGCGCGGCTTGGCATCACGACGAGAGCTGCCGAAGCGCAGGATCCCGATCGCGATGGCGGCAGCGGGCCGAGCGTCTCGCCGCAACGGATCCCGATGCTCGCGACCGGGGACTCCGCGCTGCGCCGCCGGTTCGCCGACTATCGCGCCGGCGCCCCGGCGGAGCTCGCCAAGGTCGCCAAGGTCGCCAAGCTCGCCAAGCTCGCGGCCGCTCCGGCTCACGACGACGAACACGACGACGAACACGACGAGCCGCTGACCGAGGTGCAGTGCTCCGACCGCGCGATCGCGCTGATCGAAGGCTGGGAGGACGACCGCAACTGCCGGTTGCCCGATGAGATCGCCGGCGTGGTGGCCACGCTGCTTGACGTGATCCCCGAGGTCGACCAGAAGTTCCTGCTCGCCGCCAAGAACCGGCGCCAGATCATCGAACGGACCACGATCGTGATCAACCAGCGCGGCGGGCTGGAGGCCTTCCTCGCCAAGAACCGTGACCTCGTCAGCCGGACTGTCGGCCCCGAGGTGATCGCTCTCATCGAGGCAGCACGGCAGCCGCGGCCGTCGAGCCCGCCACCGCCGCCCGCGAGCTCGAGCCTCGCCTGGTACAGCGACGATCTCGCCGCGCGGCTCGCCGCCGCTGCACGCGCCAGCGCGACCTACAGCCTCGATCTTGGTGATGGTCGCGCGCCGACCGTGCGCCTGCGCAAGCTGATCGAGCGCGGCACCGTGACGATGGTGCTCGGCGAGGATGTCGCGGATGACTCCGCGGTCGCGGTCCCGCTCCACTCGATCCGGCGAATCGCCGCCGCGGCGACAACCGAGCCGCCGACTGCCCCGTCGCCTCGCGGGCCGTGGAGCCCGCTGCCTGGCCAGCCGGTGCCCGCGGGCCATCTGCCGTGCCCGTGCGGCAGCGGCGAGCGTTACCGCGCTTGCTGCCGGCGGAGCAACTGAGGCCCCGTGTGTCGCTGACACCAGACCCGATGCTGCTGCCAGCTATCGTTAGCCCCAGAGCGCGCAGAGCGGCAAGGCGAGGATCCGATCGTCGATCCGGAAGCTTCGCGGGCCGGTATGCAGAACCACGCCGGCGACGAAGTCGTCACCGAGCTGATCGCGCAGCCACAGCAGGTGTTGCGCCATCTCACGATCGGGTGCCGAGCTCGCTTTGATCTCGAAGGCGACAACTCGACCATCGTTGGCCTCCAGGACGAGATCTACCTCGTGGCGCCCGTGCTCCAGCCGTAGGTGATACAGCGTCGGGCGCGTGCGCGATGGCTCGAGCTCTGCCCGAAGCTGCGCCAGCGCGAAGGTATCGACGAGTCTGCCGAGTTGGTCGGCATCACGCAGGACGGCGCGAACGTCGAGCCCGACGAGCGGGCCCAGAAAGGCCGGCTCGACGAGGTAACGCTTCGGCGAGCGTACGACCCGCGCGAGCCGGTTCGTGGTCCACGCGGGGACCTGCTCGATCACGAACAGCGCCTCGAGCAAGCCGTCGTAGGCGACTGCTGTCATGCGATTGATGCCGGCTGCGTCGTAGAGGGTCTTGTGCTCCACGACGCCGGCACTGTTGGCCGCGAGCGCACGCAGATAACGACGGAGCAGCCGAGGATCGCGCGCCCCGCCGATCGCCGCAGCATCCCGTTGGATCAGTTGCTCGAGATACGCGTCGAGCCAGCGCACGCGGACCGCGCTGGTCCGTGGCTGTACGAGCTGGGGAAATGATCCACGCAGCGCGAGCTCGCAGTAGCCGCGGAGGTTCGGCGGCTCACGCGGAGCTCGGATCTCGTCGAGGCGCCCCTCGAACAGCAGATCGACGATGCTGTCGGCGCTCGCGCGGTTCGCCAGCTCGCGCTCGCTGAGTCCCCACAACGGCACGCGGACGAGGCGCCCCGTCCCCGGCCAGCCCGCGGCGGTGAGCTCCGAGCGCACCGAGCCCGTCAGCACGAAACGCCCGGGGCGTGGATCATCGTCGACGGCACGCTTCACGGCGCCCAGGATTTCCGGAACGGCCTGCCATTCATCGATCAGGACGGGCTCTAGGAGCCCTTCGAGCGCGACATCAGGATCGGCAATTACCGCGGCTGCCTCGGCGGGACGATCCAGTCGCAGCACCGATCGCGCGTGACGGCGTGCGGTCGTGGTCTTTCCCGCGGCGCGGGGACCGACAAGCAGCAGTGCTGGGACGCCGGCGAGAAGCTCGGCGAGCAGCGCGTCGGTCAAGCGGCGGATGTATGGAGGAGCCGCTGCCACGGCTCGAGGATAGCGGTTTCCGGCGGCAACCGGTATCGTTTTCCGGCGCTATACAATAGCGATTTCCGGCGCAACTCGATCACGTTTTCCGGGCGGCTGCGGCGGTCCGCGAAACATGCCCCCGGCTGCGTTACTCGTCGCGCAGCAGCGAGCGCCCCGCAGCATCGAGCACGCCTGCATAGATCTCGGCGACCACCATCGGACTCGCGAGCGTCGGCAGCTCGAAGCTGTCGCCATCACGATATACTTCGGGGGTCGCGCGCCACAGACCTGTCGGCTCCCGCCGGTAGACGCGGACGCGGCGTTCATCCTGGGCAGCGATCACGTAGGCTTGAAGGGAGTCGAGCGACTGGAAGTCGTGCCGCTTGTCGCCTTCGTCATCGCCCTCGGTGCTCGGCGAGAGCACCTCGATCACGACAGCCGGATTCGTTGTCGCTTGATCATCGTGGGGTGGGTGTTCGGGCGGGCCACAGATGATCGAACCGTCGCTATACCGGCCGCGTGCGGTCGCAGAAATCCAGAATCGCTGGTCGGCGGTGTAGTGCCGGCATCGGCCCGTCAGACGTGACGTGCACAGATATGCGAAGCGACTGGCAATGGCGTTGTGTTCGTCGGAGCCACCAGCCATCGCGACGACGACACCGTCGATGAATTCGTGGCGCCACTGACTTGCTTGCTCTGTAGCGAGATAGTCCGTGTATGTAGCTCGCCGCTCGAGGTACAGCGTCGCCTTCACACCCACGAGCCTAGCACCTCCAGCCCCCGGCCACTTCGCCGCGGTTGCAATCAAGGGACGTCCGCGGCTTCTGCCACGGGATTGAGCTTGCACTAGACGAGCTCGATCTCGGCGCCTTCGGGAAGGTCGGTCAGCTCGTCCACGACGATTCGACCGTTCCTGACCTGGCCACGAAACCTCTCCATAGCGTGATCATAGCTCGGATCGTAGGCAGGCCACCGCACCGATCGAGGCCTCGATAACATCGCCCCGAGGTTCCAACCTCAGCCGATCGGCTCGACGTTGTCGCCTACACGAGCATGATGTATGGTGAACATATGGTAGCGCCGCTCAAGACCACGGTGTATCTGGATCGGGGAGACTACGCACGGATCAAGGCGATCGCGCGAGCCGTGAATCGCGCACCGGCAGAGCTCGTGCGCGAGGCGGTCGCGGAGTACGCCGCACGTCATCGGCCACGACGGGTGCCACGGAGTGTCGGCGTTGGCCGCAGCGGCCGTGGCGATCTATCGAAACGAGTCGACGACCTGCTCACCGGATTGGGTCGTCTGCGTGGTCGTCGCTGATACGAGCGCCGTCATCGCGCTCATCGATGCCGACGACGACTTCCACGAACCGATTCGGGCACTCTTCGAACAAGACCCAACAGCGTGGATCCTACCGTGGGCGATCCTGCCAGAGGTCGACTACATGCTCGGAGCCCACGTGGGTCGCAAAGCCCAAGACCTGTTTCTCGGTGACCTCGCCGACGACGGGTACAACGTCGAGTGGGGCGATGAAGCAGATCTCGACCGTGCACGAGCGTTACACTTGAAGTACAAGGCGCTCCGTCTCGGGCTGGTCGATGGGATCGTGATCGCGGTCGCAGAACGCCTGCGCGCAGATTCGATCGCGACCCTCGATCTCCGGCACTTCGGCGCGGTTGCAATCAAGGGGCGTCCGAGGCTTCTGCCACGGGGTTGAGCTTGCGGCATGAGCTGCCTGCACTATCGCGTCCGCACCGGTTCTGATCGAATAGGAGTCGCACGCGGGCGGACCGGTCCCGACTACGCGGCGGGGATCGAGATCAGCTTGCGCTCGCGGTCGGCTGCGAACGCCAGACACGCCCGGATGTCCTCGTGCGTGAGACCGTGATCCGCATCCCACGAATGCAAGGCTTTCCACCCATCTTTCCGGGCTCGATGGTGATCAGGCGCTGGTAGTCCACATACCAAGCCTAGGTCCGGAACACGGCATGGTCAAGTCGGCCGATTAACCGCACGCAGGATGTCTTCGAGAGCGATCTAGATCTCGCCGCGATGCTGCGCGCCCCAGCGCTCGTGCCCGTACGAACTACGCGACCGACTGGGTTGCTCGTTTCGCGAGCTCGACCAGCAGCCGGAGTGCCTCGCGCACCCCACCGCTCCTTCGTGTAAGTCAGCACTTCGACAATGTCACGCTTCGAGCTCGGCAACACCCTCTCCTTGGCGGAAGTGGTTACTTCCTCTACGGGACCGGCGCAACTGCTTACTTTGGCCGCGGAAGGTCCTCGCCGATCCTCGCGAGCTCGAGGCACAGGCTCGACATCTCCCCCAGCTCCATGAGCCGATTTGTGATCGCGCCCGCCGACATGTCGACGCCATCCACCAAGGTCGACGCTTCCACCGGTGGCGCACACGCAAGCCGGAGACGGGCGTCGAGCGTATCGGTCGCGTCAGCGCGTTTCACGGTCGGTCCCTGCCGCTGTGAGGCTCTGGATGTCGACATCATACCGCGGGGGCACGCACCCGTCAGATTGGTTGCCGGCCGGTGGTTCGCTGGTCAGGATCGATCGCGTGCCGGCCGATGTGGCTGTGGCCCGCGCAAGAAGGCGCCGCAGCACGTCAGGATTGACATCCTCGTCGCCAGCGGCACAATGACACGGATGGCCGGACCTGACGAAACAACGGGGGATCGTCTGGTCGTGACGTTCGAGCTGTTCGAGTTCGGTGTCGAGATGATGGCTGCGAGCCTTCGTCGACGACACCCCGAGGCCAGCGCGGAGCGGATCGATGAGCTGCTCGAAGCGTGGCTCGCCCATGGTCCGGAGAATGACGACCGCTTCATGAGGCCGGCACTCGCGCGATTTCGATGAACGCGGTCGAACGCGCGTTACGAGACTTCCTCGCTGTCCGTCCGCAAGACGTCGAGATCGCGGTCATTGGCGGGGTAGCGGTCTCGGCTCGGACCGAGCCGCGCTTCACCCGCGATCTGGATTTCGCCGTCACCGTCACCGGCGATGCGAGCGCCGAGGATTATGTCTTCCAGCTCCGTCAGCTTGGATACCAGCTCTCGGCCGCCCTCGAGCAGAGGAGCGACGGCCGACTCGCGACCGTACGTTTACGCCGCGCGGGCAAAGGCCCTTTCGTGGACTTGTTGTTTGCTGCGTCGGGAATCGAGCCGGAGATCGTCGCCGCTGCCGAGCCCATCGAGATCGTGAGTGGCCTCGTCACGAAAGTCGCCCGTATTGGCCACTTGATCGCGATGAAGCTCGTCGCCAGGGACGACCGACGTCGCCCCAACGATAGGATCGACCTCATCGCGCTCTCGAACGCCGCCTCCGCCGACGACTGGAGCCTTGCCGAGCAAGCCGTGGTGTTGATCGAGCAGCGGGGCTTTGCCCGGAAGCGCGACCTGAAGGCGGCGCTCGCGGAGTGGCACGCGCTACCGCGGTCCTTGGACGACGCGACCTGACGCGCGGCTCAAGGTGACAAACGACGACCACTACTACGTCGGCCTTGCGCTCCTGCATTCTGGGTCCTGCACGACCTGACTGTTACGGTGCCACGAACGGGTTCAGCACCGACACCCCGAGACCCTCGACGTCGGGTGCGTTTCGAGTCACCAGAGTGAGACCGTGGACCAGCGCGGTCGCGGCGAGCAACCCGTCGACCGTGGCAACGGGTCGGATGGCCCGCATGCGGCCCCACTGTTCGGTCACGTCGCGATCGACCGCGAACACTCGATCATCAAAACGCTCCTCGAGTCCTATGAGCCACGCTTCCAGCGAACGTGCTTTCTTCGGATCCTTGACGCGCGCGAGCTCCACGCCGGTCCGGATCTCCCCGAGCACGAGCACGCTCAGGTAGAGCTCGTCATCGTCCGCCGAGGCGAACCAGCGCGCGACCTGCGGATCGCAACGCGTGCGCTTACGCACCTCGGAGATCACGTTCGTATCGATGAGGTAGCTCACAAATCGACGTCGCGCCCGACATCGCGATCGCGTGTGAGCACGACGTCCTCGAGCGGCGCCGACGACAACCACTCTTTGAGCCCGGTCGCGCG
>JBBQFU010000261.1:0-12202 GCA_038322185.1 Haliangiales bacterium | reverse complement strand
GCGATGGGGCTTCCCATCGACGGTGGCAAGCCGCTCACCGGCGCCAAGCGTCGCCAGGTCGAGATCAAGGCGCCCGGCATCATCGCCCGCAAGTCGGTGCACGAGCCGATGCAGACCGGCATGAAGGCGATCGACTCGATGATTCCGATCGGCCGCGGTCAGCGCGAGCTGATCATCGGCGACCGCGGTACCGGCAAGACGGCCATCGCGATCGACACGATCATCAACCAGAAGGGGCAGAACATGTTCTGCTTCTACGTCGCGATCGGCCAGAAGCAGTCGACGGTCGCCACGGTCGTCGATCGCCTCCAGAAGGCGGGCGCGATGGAGTACACGACGGTCGTCGTCGCTGGCGCCTCGGAGCCCGCTCCGCTGCAGTTCATCGCGCCGTACACCGGCGTCACGATGGCCGAGTACTTCCGCGACTCCGGTCGCCACGCACTCATCGTTTACGATGATCTCTCCAAGCAGGCTGTCGCGTACCGCCAGCTGTCGCTGCTCCTCCGCCGCCCGCCGGGCCGCGAGGCGTACCCGGGCGACGTGTTCTACATCCACAGCCGCCTCCTCGAGCGCGCCGCGAAGATGTCGGACGCCAAGGGCGGCGGCTCGCTGACGGCGCTGCCGATCATCGAGACCCAGGCCGGTGACGTCTCGGCGTACATCCCGACCAACGTCATCTCGATCACCGACGGCCAGATCTTCCTCGAGGCCGACCTCTTCTACTCGGGCGTTCGTCCCGCCGTGAACGTCGGTATCAGCGTGTCGCGCGTCGGTGGCGCCGCGCAGAGCAAGGCGATTCGCAAGATCGCCGGTCGTCTCCGTCTCGAGCTGGCGTCGTATCGCGAGAAGGCTGCGTTCGCGCAGTTCGGCTCCGACCTCGACAAGTCCACGCTCCAGCAGCTCGCCCGCGGCGAGCGCATGGTCGAGCTGCTCAAGCAGGGCCAGTTCGCGCCGATGTCGATGGAAGAGCAGGTCGTCGTGATCTACGCCGGCACCAACGGCTTCATCGATGACTACCCGGTCAGCGTGATCGAGCGTTACGAGCAGGAGCTCATGTCGTTCATGAAGGCGCGCAAGGCGAGCTTGATCGAGGAGATCAGGACGACCGGCGCGCTCGGTGCCGACACCGAGAAGCAGCTGCGTGACGCACTGACCGAGTTCGCCAAGCAGTTCTCGACGGACGCGAAGAAGTAACCAGCGATGCCGAGCCTCAAGACAATTCGCAAGCGGATCGTGAGCGTGAAGAACACGCGCAAGATCACGCGCGCGATGAAGCTCGTCGCCGCGGCCAAGCTGCGTCGCGCGCAGGACACGATCATCGCGGCGCGGCCGTACACGGCGGCCCTCGCGTCGGTCGTGGCCGAGCTGTCCGGCGTTGCCGGCAAGGATGCTCACGCGCTGTTCGAGGAGCGCGAGCCCAAGCGCGTCTCGATCGTCGTGATCACGGCGGATCGCGGTCTCGCAGGCGCGTTCAACACGAACGTCATCAAGACGGTCGAGCGGTTCGCAGCCAACGAGCTCACGAGCGCGTCGGAAGTCACGCTCCGGCTGATCGGGCGCAAGTCCAACCAGCACTTCTCGCGCCGCAACGCGAACATCGCGAGCTACGACCCGGCACCGACGAGCGCGAATGCGCTCCAGGTCGCCCGCGAAGCCGCGAACCGCGCCATCGACGACTTCCTCGCCAACAAGGTCGACCGCGTCTACCTCGTCTACAACGAGTTCAAGAACGCGGGCAGCCAGGTCGTTCGGACCCTTCAGCTCCTCCCGGTCGCGCCCGACAAGGTGGAGAAGGGCGCCGAGAAGGCGGAGCAGAACGTCGACTACATCTACGAGCCGAACAAGGAAGCACTGCTCGCCCGGCTCGTTCCGCTCTACGTCCAGATCAACATCTATCGCGCGTCGCTCGAGTCGATCGCCGCGTTCTTTGGCGCCCAGATGATGGCGATGGAGAACGCGACGAAGAACGCCGGCGACATGATTCAACGCTACACGCTTCAGTACAACCGCGCTCGACAGGCGGCGATCACCAAGGAGCTTGCCGAGATCGTCGGCGGCGCCGAGGCACTCAAGGGATAATGCTCATGGCTACTGATCTCTCTCCAAACTCGATGGGCCGCGTGGTCCAGGTCATTGGCCCCGTCGTCGACGTGGCGTTCGATACGGCAGAGCTGCCGGAAATCAACACCGCGCTTCTGCTCACCAATCGCGCCATCGACGGCCGCGACGACAACCTCACCGTCGAGGTCGCTCAGCACCTCGGCGAGAAGATGGTCCGTTGCGTCGCGATGGACACGACTGATGGTCTCGTTCGCGGCCAGCCGGTCAAGAACACCAACGGTCCGATCACGATGCCCGTCGGCCGCGAGGTCCTCGGTCGCATCATGAACGTCGTCGGCGAGCCCGTCGACGAGGCCGGTCCGGTCGTCACCGCGAAGCGGTCGCCGATTCACCGTCTCGCGCCGAAGTTCACGGATCAGGCCGTGAGCGTCGAGATGTTCGAGACCGGCATCAAGGTCATCGACCTCCTCGCCCCGTCCCGTAAGGGCGGCAAGATCGGTCTGTTCGGTGGTGCCGGCGTCGGCAAGACCGTTCTGATCATGGAGCTCATCAACAACACCGCGAAGAAGTCGGGCGCCTACTCGGTGTTTGCCGGCGTCGGTGAGCGTACCCGCGAGGGCAACGATCTCTTCCACGAGCTCGCGGACTCCAAGCTGTTCGACGGCTCCACGGTGCTCTCGAAGACCGCGCTGGTCTACGGCCAGATGAACGAGCCGCCGGGTGCACGTCAGCGCGTCGCCATCTCGGCGCTCACGGTGGCCGAGTACTTCCGCGACGTCGAGAAGCAGGACCTCCTGCTGTTCGTCGACAACATCTTCCGCTTCACCCAGGCCGGCTCGGAAGTGTCCGCACTTCTGGGTCGCATCCCGAGCGCCGTCGGTTATCAGCCGACGCTGTCGACCGAGATGGGTCAGCTGCAAGAGCGCATCACGTCGACGAAGGACGGCTCGATCACCTCGATCCAGGCCATCTACGTTCCCGCCGACGACTTGACCGACCCGGCGCCGGCGACGGCGTTCGCCCACCTCGATGCGACCACGGTGCTCAGCCGTGCGATCACCGAGAAGGGCATCTACCCGGCCGTCGATCCGCTCGACTCCACGTCGACGATTCTGACGCCTGCCGTCTGTGGCGAGCGCCACTACAAGGTCGCCCGCGAGGTGCAGCGCATCCTGCAGCGCTACAAAGACCTCCAGGACATCATCGCAATTCTCGGCATGGACGAGCTCAGCGAAGATGACAAGGTCACCGTGTCGCGCGCGCGCAAGATCGAGAAGTTCTTCGGTCAGCCGTTCGACGTCGCGACGACGTTCACCGGCATGAAGGGCATCTACGTGTCGAAGGACGACACCGTGCGCAGCTTCGAGGAAGTTCTCGCCGGTAAGGGTGACGACCTCCCCGAGCAGGCGTTCGAGATGACCGGCACGATCGACGATGTTCGCGCCAAGGCGGCCGAGCTCGCGAAGAGGGCCTGAGGCTGACGATGGCCGCGGGAACGCCAAACTTTCTCGGTGTGAACCTGGTGACGCCGCGCGGCGTCGTCGCGCACACCGACACGGACAGCGTGCAGGCGCCCGGCGAGCTCGGCGAGTTCGAGCTGCTGCCGGGACACGTTCCACTGCTGACCGCACTCAAGCCGGGCGTGCTGACCGTCGGCACCAAGGCCCGCGCGAAGTACGCCGTGTCGTCTGGCTACCTGCGCGTCGATCCGGCCGGTGCGGTCGAGATCCTCGTCGAGCAGGCGGTCTCCGCGAAGGAGATCAACGCGGAAGACGCGAAGAAGGATCTGTCGACCGCCGAGGCCGATCTCGCCAAGTGGGGCGACAAGGCGCAGGACGGCGACTATCTCAATCTCGTGCAGCGCGCCGGCTGGGCTCGCGCCCGCCTCGACGCCACCGGCCACTGATCCGGTAATTCAGTGCACTTCTTTGGCGTGACGCTCACCGCCATCGCGCTCGTGTGTGTTGCATGCGGCTCATCGACGAACCCGACGTCGACGACGACGCTCGTCATCACCGTCACCGATCACGAGAAGCCCGTTGGTGCTCGGGTGCAGCTGTTCGACGCACAGAACCGACCGGTGCACATCGGCGCGCTCGATCTCTACCGCCCTTACGGCACACCACGCGGCACAGGGGCATGCTCATTCGCGCCGAGTGTTCTCGGGACGTGGGACGGTCTGATCCTCGCCGACGGCAGCGCCAACGTGCCCATCGGCGTCGATGCCTGCGTGCCGACGCCCGGGATCGCGTATGGCCGTTATCACGTCGTGGCGTGGCGTGGCATCGAGTACGAGAAGTGGGAGGGCGACGTCGATCTCTCACCGGGCCGCGGCGAGGTGCGGCTCGCGATCGCGCTCGAGCGCGCATGGACGCCACGCGGAACGCTTGCCGCCGACCTTCATGTTCACGCGCAGGCATCGAGCGACTCGAAGGTGCCCAACGCACAGCGGGTGATCGCGCAAGCCGCCTCCGGGATCCAGGTCGTCACGCTCACCGATCACGATACCAACGGCGATCTCGACGCCGAGATAGCAGCGCTTCAGCTCGACGACCGCATCGCTTCGATCGCTGGCAACGAGCTGACTGCGCATGGGCAGCACATCGGTGTGTTCCCGGTGCCGTTCGATCGCAGCTCACCCCGGGGCGGCGCACCGCCCGTGGACGTTGATTCGACCGCGGCCGCGCTGTTCGCCATCGGGCGCGCGATGAAGACAAACCCGATCATCCAGGTCAACCACCCGCGGTCCCGCGTGGGCTCGCTGTTCGACACCACGCACTGGGATGGCGTGACCTGGCCGCCGCCGTTCCAGATCACGTTCGATGCCGTCGAGGTCGTTGGCGACCCTGGCGTTCGCGACTACTACACGTTTGTCGATCACGGTCGCCTGCTGATCGGCGTCGGCGGCAGCGATACGCACGATCTGGACTCGGCGACGGACGGCACGCCCCGGACGTACGTGTTCGTGGATGATGCGCGCACGAACCCATTCGACGAGAGCGCGTTCATGGCCGCACTTCACGCCCGCCGCACCGTCGCGACAGTCGGGCCCTGGCTGGAGGTCGCGGCTGCGTCGAAGGAGGGCGCGACCCAGACGGTCGGACCGGGGCAGGCCGTCGCGTCGGAGAATGGCGCTGTATGGCTCGACGTCACCGTATCGCGAGCACGCTGGGTAAAGGTCGAGCAGATCCGGGTCACGATCGGCTCGCCGGCGGGGCCCAAGGTCGTGCAAACGATTGCCGTCGTGCCGAACGAGCGCTCGCATCACTGGGCGGGACGCATCGAGGTCGGTCCCGCCGATACCTGGATCGGCGTGATGGCGGATGGTGCATTCGCCTCACCGATTCTCGTCGATGGCGATCGCGATGGTCACTGGAAGCGCGGCGTCGGCGTCGACATCGCCCTGCCCTGAGGCTTCAAAAGCGTGCGCTGTACGAGGCCTGCGCCCCACCATTCGTGGGCATCATTTCGAGGCCATCGGGCAATAGACGCTTCGGTCGGTTCAGTAGCAGGAGCACACCGCCGGCGACGGCAACCACGCCTCCGGATATCATCAGCCCGACGCCGAGCTTGCCTTTGAACAGCGCGTCTTCGCGCTCACGACGCAGCGGCGCGCGCGCGTCGCTCGTGAGACCTGCTTCGCAGCCGTTGATGCACTCGCGCGCGTAGTCGGCCATGAACTGGTCGATCTCGCTCTTGCCGGTGTAATACACACCGACGCCGGCAAGCGCGACCCCGACCCCGACGCCGAGCGTCGTCCACGGGATCCATTTCTTGTAGCGATACTTGAGAATGATCGCGCTCTCGAGCGGGACCAGCGTGATCTTCTCGTTGACGGTCGCGCCGCCGTTGACAGGAAACTTCCGCGTGACGGTCAGGTAGTTCTTGCGCTCACCGACGATCACGTGTTCGCCGTTCATGACGCGCGCCGTGGCCGTGCCCGGACAGTTGATCCACGGCTTGCCATCGAGAAGGAGATGCGTGTCGGGCTGGTCACACGAACCAACAATGTTGCCGACGCGGCCCCGGATCAGCTGCTGATAATCGAGCGCCTGCTGGTAGTGCTCGGCCTTGAACGGCTTGGCCCCAAAGCGCAGCGCCTTCTCGAGATCCTCCGCGGCGTCGAGGATCTTGTCGAGTCGAATCTCGGTGACCGCGAGGTTGAACCGGATCAATGGGTGGTCCCAGAGCGCGGCCGCCTCTCTGTACTTGGTGAGCGCGAGCGCATGCGCCTGCTTGCCGAACAGCTCGTTGCCCTGCTCGTACAGCGCGTCGGCCTTGGTGCGGTCGTCCGCGGGGACATTCTTCGCCCAGGGGTCCTCCTCGGCGGGGGGCGGGGGTGGTGCCGGTTCGGGGACAGGTTCGGGATCCGGCGCGGGTTCGGGCGCGGGCGCGGGCGCCGGCGCGGCGGGCTTCTTCTTGCCGCCCGCCGACGCGCTTCCCGCGACAGCGAGCATCAACACGATGGACCAACGCGAGGCGACGATCATTTCGGAACCAGGTGCTGCGTCGAGATCTTCGCCTTCTCGGCCTCGAGCTCACGCACGCGTCTTTGCTCTACGTTCAGCATGACCTCCACGCGGGTCTGTGCGGCCTTCGCCGCTTCGGTCGCCTTCTTGGCAACCTCCGCTGCGGCCGCCGCGCGCTTGGCTGCCTCGATCGCAACCACCTTCTCCTTCTGCGAGCTCTCGAGCGCCACGAGGAGCTCGGCGTTTGCCTTCTCGACATCTTCCTTGGAGCGGGCGACCTGCGCGTCCGCTTTCGCCTTGTCGGCCTGGGCGGCCTGGCGGTCACGCTCGGCTGCCTCGCGGCGCGAGTTTGCTGCCTTGATCTCGTCGAGCTGCACCTGGATCTGAGACCGCTGTTGCTGCGCCACCGCGAGGTTCTCTCGCGCCACGACGTTGGCGGCCTCGACCTCTGCGTTCTTTTGCTGGGTCTGGATCCCCCACAGCACGCCGCCGGCGATCAGCAGCAGGAGTACCGCGAGGATCGCGCCGATCGTGATTCGCTTGCGGATGAGCGCTCGGCGGCGCTCGGCGGCCGCAGCGGCGAGGAAGTCGCGCTCGTTGGCCGCGAGATCCAGAACGTGTTTCTTCTGGGTCGCGAGTGCCTCTTCAGCGGTCGCGCCGCGCCACACCAGATCTGCGGCGCGATTGCGCGCGATCCATTGCTTGGTCGCAGTACGAAGCTCGTGCAGGAAGCCGCGCAGCACCTGGCTGTCCTCGAGCCACCGCACCATCGTCGGCCACTTCGTGATCAGGACCTCGTGCACGATCTCGACCACCGCACCCTGCTGCGTGTCGGTCTGGAGCAGCACCAGGCGCGACTGCACGAGCCGGTCGAGCACGCTCTCGGCTTCCTTGGGATCGTCGGCGAGGCCGATCAGCTCGTGCTGGTCGACGACAGCGCGCGTGCCTTCTGGCGTCACCAGGCGCGTCATGATCGCGCGCAACAGCCCTTGCTGCTGAGGCGGCACCATCGCGGCGGTGTCGTCGGCGTGCTTCGCGAACGCTCCGCCGACGCCGCCCATCTCTTCGTATGCTGCGAGGGTGAGCACCTTGCGCTCGCGATCGCGTGCGTCCCACATCCGGTTCGCGGTGAACTGGACCAGTGGCAGCGCACCCTTGCTGGTCGACGACTGCATCATGTCCTCGACGATGGACGGGTCTTCGAACTGGTACCCGGCGAGGGCTGCGGGACGGATCAGAGTCTCTCGCAGGTTGTCCTTGTCGGGGGCAGAGAGGAAGAACAGGCCGCGCGCGAGCTCGGAGAGAAATTGCTTGTGGGTCGCGAGACGGTCGAGGAAGTCGGCGCGCATCGACAGCACGACACGCACCGGCGAGCTCGCGTCGTCGGCGGCCGCGAGGATCGCGGCGAGGAACAGCCTGCGCAGGTCGTCGTCGTCGGACAGCGTGAACAGCTCCTCGAGCTGATCGACCACGATCAGGATGCGCTGCTTCTTGCTCCGCGCTTCGCGGCGAAGGTGCTCACCGTAGAGGCCCGGTGACTCGCGCAGCTGCTCGGCAACCGGGATGTCCGCCCCTGCTCCGTCGCCGAGCGTGCTCGCGAGGCTCTGGAGCGGCGCGCGTCCGGGGCGCAGGATGCGGATCTGCCAGTTGCCGCCCGAGTTGCGGATCGACGGGATGAGCCCGGCGTTGACGAACGACGACTTACCAACGCCGGACGGACCGATGACGGCGAGCATCGGCCAGGTTTCGAGTTGAGCGAGCCCCGTGCGGATCTCGTTCGCGCGGCCGAAGAAGTACTTGGCGTCCGCCTCGCCGAACGACGACAGTCCGCGATATGGGCAAACGTCCTCGGAGATGCGCTCGGCCTTCGGCGTGAGGAACGCTTGCAGGTCCGAGATGAGCTCGGTCGCGCTCTGGTATCGCTCGTTGACCTGCTTGGCCAGGCACTTGTCGACGATCGCGATCACCTCGCGCGGCAACGTCATGTTCCGCTCGCCGATGCTGGGCACCGGACTGTCCGCGTCGAGCATCCTCTTGCGGAGCTTGTCCGCGTTCATCGTCCCCAGCGGATGTACGTTGGTCAGCGCGCGCCAGAACATGATGCCGCACGCCCAGATGTCCGAGCGATGATCGACGGTGCCAGCGCCCCACTGCTCGGGGGACATGTACGGGAACGTGCCGACGAGGCTGCCGCCGCTCGAGAAGGTCACGTACGTGTTCTGCTCGGGGAAGCCGCTTCCATCCACCGCCTCGAATTTGTTCGTGATGCGTGGGGTCGCAATCTGATCGTGCGGGTCGGCGAACTGGTCGAGCACGCGCGCGACGCCGAAGTCGAGGACCTTCACCTGGCCGCGTTCGGTGACGAAGATATTGCTCGGCTTCAGATCGCGGTGAACGATGCCGTGCTCGTGAGCGCGTTCGAGAGCGCGCGCGATCGATAACATGATCTCGCAGAACACGCGGAGCGACGGCGTACCCTCGAGCACCTGCGAGAGCGTCTTGCCCTCGAGGTATTCGAGCACCATGTACGGCAGTCCCCGGTACTCGCCGACCTCGTAGATCGAGACGATGTTCTCGTGCGTGCAGCGCGCAGTCGCTCGGGCCTCGATCAGAAAGCGCTCGGCAAAGTTGGGGTCGTCGTTGAGCAGGAACTTGATGGCGACCTTGCGCCCCAGCTTGGTGTCACGAGCAAGGAAGACCTGGCCCATGCCGCCGCGCGCGATCTCGCGGATCAAGCCAAACCGATCGATCTGCGTGTTGTCGTCGATCTCGAGCGCCTTCGCGTCACGTGGCTTGGCCGCCGGGAACGGCTTGGGCGGCGTGGGCATCCGCGGGCCGACCCTCGCGGTGCGCACAGCATCGGGCGGCCGGCCCGTGCCGGCGGCGAGCTTGGGTATCTGCTGCTGATCGGAGGGAATGATCTGCGTGCGATCAGCGTCGAGCGCCACGCCGAGTTGCGTACGACTGGCGCCATCGTCGACGTGAACACTCGCAGCGGGGAGCGGTGGTTCGACTTTCGCGGCCACTGGAGCTGTGGGAGCCGATGCGACGCCCATGGGTGGCGTCACCCGGGCAGGAGCTGGAACTTTGACACGCGATGCAACGCCGAGCGCCGGCGTGGGATTCGCCCTTGCCGGTGCTGGAACTCTGGGCGGCGACGGTACGGTCGGGCGCTTCGGTTCGACGGTGACCGGAGCGGGAACGCCAAGCAGGGTGCCATCGACGTTCGCCGGAGCGGAATGGTTCTCGAGGGCGGAGAGCGCCGAGTCGATGTCGTCTTCATCGCCCGTCCCCTCGGCCACGCTACGGCCGTCCTGCATGTTGTCTCCATCGTACAAGATCGACATTACAGAACGCGATGTGAGCAGCGGGCGCACACCCCTCCGACGTTCGTCGACACCTCAGAACGAACACGAAGATGCACCGCACGTGACGCAGTCGTTGGGACAGGCGGTTGCGGTTTCCGTCCCGCCACACCGGAAGTCGCCGCAGGTCGTCGCAGGGCAACTGCCGTTGCAGTCCGCACACTGGCCGCAGGTCTCCTGGCCGTTGCAGACGCCGTCGCCGCAGTACGGCGCGCCGGCTGGCCGCGTGCTGGCAGGATTGCCGCCAGCGGAAGAGGCTGCGGACGGCTGGAGGGGATCGCACACAGCCCAGCAATCGTCGTCCGTACATCCCCTCTTGCCGTCGTTGTCGTAGTCGATGACCGAGGACGTACACGCCTCAGGAGCCGCGTTGGCGCGATACCGAATGCGCTGTGTCGTCGCCATGACGCCACCGCTGGAGAGGTTTCTGCCGCCGAACACGAGAAGCTCGTGCTGGGCGCTGTCATACGCCTGCGACGCCGCATGGCGCTCGCCCTGCGGGTTGAACACGGTCCGCGACTCCCACGACGATCCTGAGTACTCCCAGAAGTCCTCGCTCCCCAGGTTCGAGTGGCCGTAGAGCATGGGGCGCTGCGAGTCCGGGTTCCACGTCAGCGCGTGGCCCTTGCGCGGCGACGGCCCGTACTGCTGGATGAGCGTCCAGTTGTTGCCGTCCCACTCCCAGGTGTCGTTGAGGTTGGCGCGGCTGTTGGAGTCCGCTCCGCCGAACAGCACCACGCGGTTGCGGATCGGATCGTATGCGAACCCGCTGTGGCCTCGCGAGCTCGGCGAGGCCGCAGGGACCTTGCTCGTCCAGCCCGTGGAGACACTCCACGTCCAGACCGAGAGGTCGTAGTTGTACTGCCCGCCGAACGCGACGAATGAATCGCCCCCGCTGCGAACCATGGACGCGTGCGCGGTAAACCCGGGGCCGTTGGTGCCGACGGCTTGCCACGTAGCGCCATCCCATTGCCAGACCCTGTCATCGCCGCCATCGCTGTAGCCGCCATACAGCCGCGTCTTCCGGCTGCTCACGTCGTACACGAGCTGGTGGTCGGAGCGCGTCCACTCCCCCGTCGGAATCTGCTGCGGGCGCAGCACCCACTCACGGCCGTCGAACTCCCACGTCTCGTGTCCCTGGGTCTTGCCCACACCGCCATTACGGTCGTAGTCCAACCGTTGCCGATTCTGGCCCCAGATGCGGCCGTTCCTGCAGGTGGTTCCACCGTAGAGCACAGTCTTGCCGCGCGCCGCGTCGTACGCCATCCCCGCCCACGCGCGCGGGTCCGGCTCGAGCCAGCCGCCCCACAGTGTCCATCCTGTCCCGGCGCGCAGGAAGGTATCGGACAGGTACGTGTTGATCGGCGGAAGCATCGGATTTGGATTTGCCGTCGAGAAGTAGCCGCCGAACATCACGAGCTGGCCGCGCTTGGCGTCGTAGGCCATCGCGGCCTCGTCATGCGTCGACCACGGCCCACCGGCGACCGAGGTCCAGCTGCTTCCGCTCCATTCCCACGTGTTGTTGATCGCGCGCCACAGCACGACCTTGCCGCGGGTCGCGTCGAACGCCATCGCCATGCGGTTGACGTTGTCGACGCCTGGCGTCACTGCAAATCGCGTCCAGTTCGCACCATCGAACGTGTACGTGTACGCGTCGGGGCTGCCGCCATACATGACCGAGTACTTGCGGCCAGCAGCGCTATCGAACGTGAGCGAGCCGCCAAAGCGCGGTCCCGGGCTCGTGCCGCCGGTGGTGAGCTTGGTCCACGCAGTGCCGCTCCACTCCCAGGTGTCGGAAAACACGGTCGGTGTCGTCGCAGCGTCGGTGCCGCCGTAGATGATCACCTTGCGGCGATTCGCGTCGTAGCCCATCGCGACCTGCGTGCGCGGCGTCGGCGGCGTGCCGGTCGGGGTGACCAGCGTCCACACCGTGCCATCCCACTCCCAGGTTTCGCCGCTCGCGCCGTTCGTGTTGAGCCCACCGAACAAAACGACGCGGTGCCGCGTGGCGTCGTACGCCATGCCATGCTGCGAGCGTCCGCCTGGGGAGGTCTTGGGGAAGAGCTGCGTCCACGAGGCCCCATCCCACTCCCACGTGTCGTTCATGTAACCGCCGTTGAAGCCACCGAACATGACGACACGCTGCCGTGCGGCGTCGTAGGCCATCCCGGCCGCTCGGCGCTCGGGCGGTGTAACACCCGGCTGGAGCACCACCACATCTTCTGTCCTGCACGCGCTACAGCCGTCGCGGCCGCGGGTATTGGTGTCGTCGCATTGCTCGTTGGCGGCGGGGTTGCGGTAACCGTC
>JBBQFU010000260.1:0-12226 GCA_038322185.1 Haliangiales bacterium | reverse complement strand
GACGACTCCGGCTTGATCGCGCGGCTCGAGACCGAGAGCTTCGCGCCGAGCGCCGCCGACTCGCCGCTGTCGGCGGATCTTCGCGCGCGCGCCGAGGACCTCGTTCGCCGGTGGACCGGTGAGGCCGCGCGCAAGCCCGCTCGGACCACCGTGGCCGCCGCCTCGATGCTCGTCGTACTGCTGCTCGCCCCCCATGCGAGCGCCGCCGGCGAGCAAGCGCTCGACACGGGCCGCAAGGCGTATCAGGAAGCGATGGCGACGACGGATGCCAGCGCGCGCAAGGCGGCGTTCGCCCGCGCCGCGACCGCCCTCGGCGACGCCGCACGCGCGATGCCCGATCGTCCCGAGCTGCTCGCCGACTGGGGTAACGCCGCGCTCGCCGCGGGAGACGTCGGTACGGCCACCCTCGCCTACCGCCGTGCCCTCGCCCTCGACGCGGGCAACCCGCGCGCGCAACGAAACCTGTCGTGGCTACGCAGTCGCCAGAGCGATGCGCTGCGTCCGCTCGCCGATGACGGCGCCGCGAACGCGCTGTTCTTCTTTCATCAGTGGCCGCAGTCGCGCCGGCTTCTCGTCGGGGCCGTCGCATTCGCGATCGCCGTGCTGATGCTCGTGCCATGGACCGGCCGGCGCCGCCGCGGCCTGACCGGGGTCGCAGTACTCCCCGCTGCGATCTGGCTCGCGATGCTCGTATCCGTTCTGATCGAAGATCGCCGAACGGACGACGCGGTCGTGATGGACTCCGTCGTCCTGCGCGCCGCGGACAGCGCAGGCGCGCCAGCAGCGCTCAGCCAGCCGCTGCCGCGAGGCACCGAGGTCACGCTGCTCGAGCGGCGCGATAGCTGGGCCAAGGTACGTCTGGCAGGTGGCACAGCGGGCTGGGTTCCCGACGGTAGCGTCGCTAGAATCCACGCACCGTGACACGCCGCATCTATCACGAAGATTCCTACCAGCGCCGCTTCGATGCACACGTGGTCGCGCACGTCCACGTGAAGGAACAGCCCGCGCTCGTCCTCGATCAGACGGCGTTCTATCCCGAGGCCGGCGGTCAGCTCGGCGATCGCGGCACGCTCGGTGGCATCGAGGTGCGCGACACGCAGGAGCTCGACGACGGCCGCATCGCGCATGTGGTGACCGGCGAGCTGCCCGCGGTAGGTGCGCAGGTGAGCGGCGAGCTCGACTGGGCACGCCGGCGCCAGCACATGGCGCAGCACACCGCACAGCATCTGCTGTCCGGCACGCTGCTCGATCGTGCACGGGCGGCGACCGCGTCGGCGCGCCTCGGCGAGTCCGCATTGACGATCGATGTCACGCGCGATCGCATTCCCGATGCAGAGCTCGCCGCCGCCGAGGATCTCGCCAACGATCTGATCGACGATGATCTCGCGATTCGCCAGTGGTTCCCCGATCCCGCGGAGCTCGCCGCGATGAAGCTTCGCCGCGATCCCAAGGTCAGCGCGGATATCCGCGTCGTCGCGATCGGCGACTTCGACTTCTCGCCCTGTGGCGGCACGCACTGCGCGCGCACCTCGCAGCTCGGCTCGCTTCGTATCATCGGCAGCGAGCGCTACAAGGGGATGACCCGCGTGGCGTTCACGGCGGCGCGGCGTGCGCGTGTGGAGCTGTTCTCACGCGACCAGGTGCTACGCGGGCTCGCCACGCAGTTCTCGTGCGGACCGGCCGAGGTCCCCGCCGCGATCGACAAGCTGCGCCGCGACGTGGACTCCACGAGCGCGACGCTCACCGCGCTGCGCAGCCAGCTTGCGACCGCGATCGTCCAGGCGTTCCCGGGAACCGATACCGTGGTCGCCGCGATCCCGGGCGACGCCGAGCTGTTACGGAGCGTCGCCGCAAAGCTGACGTCCGCGGGGCGGGACGCCATCCTGACGACGACCGAAACCGCGAACCCGACCGTCGTGGTGTTTCGGGCCGCGGGCTCGACGCTGGACTGTGGGGCGCTGTGGAAGCGCATCGCAGAGGTGGCCGGCGGCCGGGGCGGTGGTCGGGCCGAGCGAGCGGAAGGCCGCCTCGTAAGTTCCGTAGATGATTGGCCGAGTTTCATCAGTGCGCGCCTGACGCACGGGTAGCGCGCGGGTTCTCCACGGTGTGCTCCGAAGCGCGGTGTCTTTTTGCGGCACACGTTGATCTAGCGAATTTCACGAGGCTGAAAATCGGCATCTCGTTTGAATCGAGGCCGGGGCGTTCGCAACGACTGGAACACCTCATGTCGAGTAATCGAATCGTCGGTATCGGAGCGTCGGCTGGCGGGTTGGAATCGCTGGAGCACCTGTTCGCGGCGATGCCGGCGGACACCGGGATGGCATTCGTGGTGGTCCAGCACCTGTCACCGGATTTTCGCAGCTTGATGGACGAGCTGATCGCTCGGCACAGCGAGATGCCCGTGATCGTCGTGGAGGATGGAACTCGCATCGAGCCCAACCACATCTACCTGCTGCCGCCCCGCAAGGAGATGATCGTCCGGAACCGGACCTTGATGCTGACCGACAAGCCGAACGGCCTGTCGCTCCCCATCGATCTGTTCTTCTGCTCGCTGGCCCAAGATGTCGGCCAGGACGCGGTTGGCGTCGTGCTATCGGGCAGCGGCTCGGACGGCTCGCGTGGCGTGGTCGACATCAAGCGCGCCGGCGGCCTGGTGATGTGCGAGAGCGCATCGACCGCGAAGTTCGACAGCATGCCAGTGTCGGCACAGACCACCGGCGTCGTCGACCACGTCGCGACACCTCGCGACATCTCGCGCCTGCTGTGCGGCCTGCCGCCTCTTGACCCGGACGAACGTGAGGAAGACGACGTCCTCAACGAAGACCCGTCGATGGACGCAGTGCTGCGCCTGCTGCGCGACAACTTCGGGATCGATTTTTCGCTCTACAAGATGACGACGGTCACGCGCCGCGTTCAGCGTCGCCTCGATCTCGTCCGCGCGCGCAACCTCGAGGCGTACGTCGAGCAGCTTCGCATCGACCCCGAGGAGCTCAACTCGCTGTATCAGGACCTGCTGATCGGCGTTACCCAGTTCTTCCGCGACTACGATGCATTCCAGGTCCTCGAGACCGAGGTCATTCCGAAGATCATCGAGCGCATCCCGCCCGAGCAAGAGATCCGGGTGTGGACGGCGGGCTGCGCGACCGGCGAAGAGCCGTACTCGATCGCGATGCTGTTCCACGAGGAGTTGATGAAGCGCGGGCGCGCGCCGCTCCTCAAGATCATCGCCACCGATGTCCACGGAGCCTCGCTCGAGGCTGCCAGTGCCGGCGTGTACGGTGATGCCCAGCTCGCCAACGTCACCCCCGAGCGCCGCGATCGCTACTTCGTGCGGCGCGCGACCGGCTATCAGGTCGTCCCCGAGCTGCGCCAGCTGATCGTGTTCGCGCGGCACAACGTCACCAAGGACGCTCCGTTCACGAAGATGCACTTCATCTCGTGCCGGAACATGCTGATCTACCTGCAGCCGCAGGCGCAGCGCACCGTGCTGTCATTGTTCCACTTCAGCCTCGCCAGCGGCGGTGTGATGTTCCTCGGCGCGAGCGAGAGCCCCGGCCCGCTGTCCGACGAGTTCGTCTCGATCGACGAGCACTGGAAGATCTTCCGCAAGCGCCGTGACGTGACGCTGCTGGGCCAGGTCAAGCTGCCCGGTTCGCCGCGCATCGCTCGATTACGTGCGGCCGCAGGGCCCCGACCCGTTGATCCTGGCCACCTACGATCAGCTGCTCGACCGATTCATGCCGCCGAGCCTGCTCGTCGACGAGCAGCGCGCCCTGATCGATAGCTTCGGCGGTGCGGAACGCCTGCTCCACGTGCGGCGGCGGCGCCCGACGGGGAACCTCCTCGAGATGATCGAGGGCGATCTACGTAATATCGTGTCGGGTGCGATCCAGCGTGCGCTCAAGGAGAACACGCGTATCGCATTCTCCGGCGTCCGCGTCATGGACGGTGAGGAAGAGAAGCGCTGCACGCTGACCGCCGAGCCGTTCGTGCATCCACGCACCGGCGCGCGCAACGTGCTGCTCACCTTCCAGGACGTCTCGGGCCCCGAGGCGGCGGCAGTCGAGACCATTCCCGCCGCAGCGTTGACGCTACCGCCGCAACCCGCCGACGAAATCTCGCGGGATCGCATCGAGATGCTCGAGACCGAGCTCGGCTACACGCGCGAGACGCTGCAGGCGACGATCGAGGAGCTCGAGACCTCGAACGAGGAAATGCAGGCGACCAACGAGGAGCTGGTCGCCGCCAACGAGGAGCTCCAGAGCACGAACGAGGAGCTGCACTCGGTCAACGAGGAGCTGTACACGGTCAACGGCGAGTACCAGCAGAAGATCATCGAGCTCAAGGAGCTCAATGCCGACATGCAGCACCTCCTCGAGGGCACCGATGTCGGCACGCTGTTCCTCGACGGCGAGCTGCGCATTCGTCGATTCACCGCGCGAATCGCGAGCGTGTTCCGCATCCAGCCCGACGACGTCGGCCGCCAGATCAGCGACTTCTCCCACAACATCGTGCGGCCATCGCTCATCGATGATGTCGCGGAGGTTCGCCGCACCGGCAAGGTTCTCGAGGACGAGGTTCGCGACCGCGCCGGCGTACCGTTCTTCCTGCGCATCCTGCCCTACCGCGTGCACCGCCACGGCGACTCGCGCATGATGGAGCCGACCCCGATCGAAGGCGTCGTGCTCACGCTGACCGACATCTCCACGGTCGACGTCGCGCGAGCGCGCCTCGCCCAGCTCTCGGCGATCGTCGAGTCCAGCGAGGACGCGATCATCGGCAAGAGCCTCGACGGGACGATCACGTCGTGGAACCAAGGCGCCGAGCGGCTCTACGGCTACAAGGCCAGCGAGATCGTGGGCAAGAACGCCCGGATCCTGATGCCCGATGGCAACTCCTCCGAGCTCGAGCGCTTCATCGAGACGCTCCGCGCCGGCGGCAAGGTCGAGCAGGTCCAGACCGTCCACACCAGGAAGGACGGAAGCACGTTCGAGGTCAGCAAGAGCGTGTCGCCGATCTACGAGCACGGGAAGCTCGTCGGTGTCTCGACGATCGGCCGCGACATCTCCGCACTGATGGCGGCGCAGCGCGAGCTGCAGGAGCGCCAGGACAAGATCCGCGCGCTGCTCGAATCCACTGCCGAAGCTGCGAAGCGACGCGAACAGTTCCTCGCGATGCTGTCGCACGAGCTGCGTAACCCGCTCGCTGCGGTGCTCGGCGCGACCACGGTGTTGCAGCGCCTGCCCGAGCCGGAAGTCTCCGAGCGCTGTGTTCGCGTGATCGAGCGCCAATCGCGCCACATGGCTCGCCTGCTCGACGATCTGCTCGATGTCTCGCGCATCACGCGCGGCAAGTTCGAGCTCCGCAAGGCCCCGCTCGATCTGCGAACACCCGTCGAGGCTGCGATCGAGTCGACCGCGCCGCTGTTCGAACAGCGCGGCGTCACGCTCGATGTCGTGCTGCCGAAGGAGCCCGTCCCGCTCCAGGGCGACCTCGTACGGCTCCAGCAGATCGTGGTGAACCTCCTGTCGAACTCGGCGGTCTACTCGTCGACGGGCAGCCGGGTCGAGCTACGCGTCGCGGTGCTTGGTAACCAGGTCGTGCTTCGCGTCGTCGACCGTGGCTTCGGCATCGAGACCAACATGCTGTCAAAGATCTTCGACTTGTTCGTCCAGGCGGAGCAGCGTATCGATCGTCCGCGTGGTGGTCTCGGCGTCGGGCTCTCGCTCGCGAAGAGCATTGTCGAGCTCCACGGCGGAACGATCGAGGCGCGCAGTGACGGCCCGAACATGGGTAGCGAGTTCCTCGTCAAGCTGCCCCTCGCACGTGGCGCCGAGATGCCCAAGCCGGCGGCGCCGCCGCAGAAGCATATCCGCCGGCGCGTGGTCATCATCGAGGATCAGGACGACTCGCGCGAGATGATGCGCATGCTGCTCGAATCACTCGACCACATCGTCCTTGATGCGAGCAACGGCGCCGCCGGTGTCGACCTGATCCGACGCGAGAAGCCCGACGCAGCGCTGATCGATATTGGCCTACCCGAGCTCAACGGCTACGAGGTCGCGCAAAAGATCCGCGAGATGGCCGAGCTCAAGCACGTCAAGCTGGTCGCCCTCACCGGCTACGGCGCGGCGAGCGATGTCAGCGCGGCCAAGACTGCTGGTTTCGATGCCCACCTGATCAAGCCCGCGGACCTCGCGCGCATCCAGGAGCTGCTGGCGCACGTGCCGACCGACGACCTCGACTGAATCAGGTCTTCGGCTTGAGCGGGAAGCGGATGACCTGGTCGGCCGGCGAGCTCGGATAGTTCGCGCCCATCAGGACGTTGCGAAGACAGCCGCCAAGCGGCGTCTTGTCGACCGCGTCGGGCGTGAGCTGCACGCTCTTCGCTGCGCCGCTCGCGGCGATGTTGATCGCAACGAAGAACTCTGCGTTGCTCGACAACGAGTCACGGTGGTCCTCGAGGCAGCGAATCATCTGGGGCTTCCGCTCGCCGATCGCGTCGTTGTACGTCTTGGGCTTCTTCTTCGGAGGGGTGACGTCCTTGGTGGTGCCCTTGTTGTCGGTCACTACCGGCGGTCGCGGATCGTCAGCGGGCGCCTGATTGTTCGAGCCCCTCTGCTCCATGACATGCGTCGGGCCCGGCGGCTGGTCGTCGCGCGGCGGCGACTTGTCGACGACGTTCTCCTGCGTGATCTTGATCTCGGCCGGCTGCTGCTGCTGCATCTGCTGCCAGACCAGGAACAGCGCGCCCGCGGCGATCAGCACCATCGCGGCGGCGAGCAGCGGCCACACGATGCTGCGCTTCTGAACGAGAACGATCGGGTTCGTGCTCGTGGCGCCGGGCATCTGAACCGGCGAACCGCTGATCGGCCGCAGGGTCCCGATACCGCTTCCGGTCGGCTCCGAGCCGAACGGCGGCGGTGTGCCGCTGCCCGTGCTCGCGGCGAAGTCGCTGCTGTTGCCGGCGAGCGCGGGCGCCGGCTGCGGACGCGGCATCCACGGCGGCGCGCCCTCGACCTCGGTCTCGACCGACGGGAACTGATCGTCGTCGTCGTCCTCGTGCTGGCCCTCGTCGGGCTGCACGAACAGCGGCATCGTGGTGCGCTGCACGCCGGGGCCGGTGCGCTGGACGACCTGCTTGACCTGCGCGGTGCGCTTGCCAATCTCGCTCTGGAAGTTACTCGCGAGGAAGTCGCTGATCTCGCCCTGTGTCCACGGCCGATAACCGGTCATGCCGTCGAGTACCGCGGTACCGAACTGGCGTGCGGTGTCGAAGCGGTTGTTCGGATCACGCTCGAGCGCGCGCTGGATCGCCATCGCCACGCCGTCGGGCACGTCGGGCCGGTAGCGACGGATGTCGGGAATCGGCTGCTCCATCACGGCGCGGAACGTGAGGTAGTCGGTCTTGCGCTGGAACAGCCGGCGCAGCGCCAGCATCTCGTAGAGCACGATGCCCATCGCGAAGATGTCGACACGGCGATCGATCGCGGCTCCGCGCAGCTGCTCGGGAGCCATGTACGCGTACTTGCCCTTGACCGTGCCTTCCTGCGTTTGCGTCGACGCGCCACGTGCCTTCGCGATTCCGAAGTCGAGGACCTTCGCGACGCCGGTCTCGGTGACGAACACGTTCGACGGCGTGACGTCGCGGTGGATGATGCCGAGGTAGTCGCCGTCGCGATCCTTGAGCTCGTGGGCGTAATTGACCGCGTCGGCTGTCTGCTGGAACACGCTCGCGACGAAGCCGAGCTCGAGCGGGACCTGATCCTTGGAGAACCGGCGCAGCATCGGCAGCAGCGAGATGCCCTCGAGATACTCCATGACGATGTAGAGCTGGCCGTCTGAGTCGCCGAGCTCGAACACCTGACAGATGTTTGGATGCGCCATCTTCGACGCGATGCGCGCCTCGGCGATCAGCATCTGGCGAAAGCGCGCGTCGTCGGCGAGGTGCGCGAGGATGCGCTTGACGACGTAGAGCTTCTCGAACCCCTCGACGCCTTCGAGACGCGCGAGGAAGATTTCGCCCATGCCGCCCGTAGCTAGACGCGCCAGCAGCTCATAGCGGCCGAGGCGCATCTGGCCTCTCTCGGCGGCTGTCCCTGCTCGTGCCATCCAGCCATAAATGTAGCAGAGCCCAGTCACCAACATGGGGCAGCGACGGGCCTACATCTGCCCACGTAGCGGCCCGTTTGCTATAGGGTGCCGCATGCGTTTCGAGCTGCATTGCCACTCCACCTGCTCCGACGGTACGGAGGCACCCGAACGGGTCGCCGCGCGCGCCACCGAGCGCCATGTGGAGGTGTTTGCGCTCACCGATCACGACACCTGCGCAGGCACGCAGTCAGCGCGCATCCCACACGGACACTCGCTGCGGGCCGTCGAGATCTCGTGCGACGAGCCCAAGACGGGCCGCACCATTCACGTGCTCGCCTACGATCGCGGTGGCATCGGTTGGGGTGAGCTCGAGGTGAAGCTCGCCGATCTGCGGACCGCGCGACGCAATCGCATGCGGATGATGGCCGCGCGGCTCGCGCAGCGTGGGATTCGCGTCGACGTCGAGCCGATGATCACGGACGCCGAGAGCTCGGGCCGAACACTTGGCCGCCCCGATCTCGCGCGCCTCATGTTGAAGGCAGGCGCGGTCAATTCGATGAAGGAGGCGTTCACGCGTCATCTCTACGACGGCGGTCCCGTCGACGTGCCGCACAACGCGCTGTCCCTCCCCGACGCGCTCGCACTCGGCCGCTCCGCGTACGCCGCGATGTCGCTCGCGCATCCGCACCTCTACGATGACCTCGGCGTGCATCTGCTGAAGCAGCACTGCAGCGAGGGGCTCGAGGGCGTCGAGGCTTACTACGGCGCGTACAACCAGGGTGAGCGTCAGCGCTGGCTCGACATTGCCGACGAGCTTGGCCTCGTGTGCACCGGCGGCTCCGACTGGCACGGCCCCGACGATGCGAAAGGCCAGGTCGGCGTCGATATTCCAGACGACCGCGCGAAGGCCCTCACCGAGTGGCTCGGCATCGGCAGTAACGCCGACTGGTAGCTACTCTTCTGGCGGAGGCGCCAGCAGGAGCTGGTGATACTCGCCGAGCGCGCGCTCGTAGCCATCGAGCGAGCCAGGTGGCGCGACATCGAGGACGCAGCCGAGCATCGCCGCGAGCGCTTCTTTGGCGTGGCCGGTGTCGAGCAACGCGAGCGCGAGAAACGGCGCGAACGCCGGATAGCCCGGATCGTCGGCGATCGCTTGCGCGAGGACACCAACGGCATCGTCGACGCGATTCACGTTGCGCAGCGTCGAGCCATAGCCGACGAGGAATCGCCGGCGCTGGTCTTCGGGCACGCCGAGTCGATACGCCTCGTCGTAGAAGCGTATCGCCTCGCGCTCACGCCCTTCACGGTCGTGACGGTAGGCCTCGGCAATGATCTCGTGGATCGTCGCCGAGCCGGGCACTAGCCCAGATTCTTGTTCGCGAAGTCCCAGTTCACGAGCTTCCAGAACTCCTCGACGTACTTCGGGCGAGCGTTCCGGTAATCGACGTAATACGCGTGCTCCCACACGTCGACCGTGAGCAGGCAGGTCTTGCCCGACGCAAACGGGGTCTCGGCGTTCGAGGTGGTCTCGATCGCGAGCGAGCCGTCCGCGTTCTTCACGAGCCAGCCCCAGCCGGAGCCGAACTGCGCGACCGACGACTCCGAGAACTTCTTCTTGAAGTCCGCGAAGCTGCCGAACGACTTGTCGATCGCATCCTTGATGGCGCCCGTCGGGTCACCGCCGGCCTTGGGGGCGAGGCAGTTCCAGTAGAACGTGTGGTTCCAGACCTGCGCAGCGTTGTTGAAGATCTTCTTCTCGCTGGCCTGGCCGTTCGTGGCCTTCACGACCTCTTCGAGCGACATCGACTCGTACTTCGTGCCGGGTACGAGACCGTTGAGGTTGTTGACGTAAGCCTGGTGGTGCTTGCCGTAGTGGTAGTCGATGGTCTCGGGGGAGATCACCGGGGACAGCGCGTCCTTTGCGTACGGAAGTGGGGGAAGTTCGAAAGCCATGTGCCGCTCCTTCGTTGTAGAGCCGTTGTAGTCAATAATCGTTGGCGGTGCTAGGCCCGCTCGGTCATGTCGGTGCTGGACTTACGTACTTCGCGACGGCACGCCGCCAACACAAAAGCGACCTGCTGACGGCTCGGCAGCTGGCAGCGCCCCTCCCGCTCCCGAAGGGCCTGGAGCTGATGTGGCTGGGCACCGCGGGCTTCAAGCTGTCCTACCAAGGCACCACCATCTGGATCGACCCGTATGTCACGCGGCTGTCGATGCTGCAGCTGGTCGGGCGCCGCGTGGTACCGCCCTCGAGCGAGGCCGTCTCACGCTGGATCGACAAGGCCGACGCGGTCCTCGTGGGCCACACGCACTTCGACCACGCGCTCGACGTTCCCGCCATCGCGCGCCACACCGGCTGCAAGGTCTACGGCTCGCAGTCGCTACAGAACCTGATGGGCCTCTACGGGCTGGGGCCCCAGGCGGTGGTCGTCGACCCGCATCGTGACTACGAGGTCGGCCCGTTCAAGTTCCACTTCATCCCGAGCATCCACTCAAAGCTGCAGCTCGGCCTGGGCATCCCCTACTCCGGCGAGCTCACGTGCGACCACGTCGACGAGCTCACGCCGCAGGCATACAAGTGTGGTCAGGTCATGGGCATCCACATCGAGGTGGCCGGCACGCGCTTGTATCACCAGGGCTCGGCCGACCTCATCGAGTCCGAGATCAAGGACCGCGGCGTCGACATCTTCCTGTGCGGTATCTCGGGCCGCCGGTTCACGCCAAACTATGTCGCGCGGATCGTGAAGGCCCTCGCGCCGAACGTGATCGTGCCGACCCACTACGACAACTTCTTCCGGCCGCTCGAGGCGAAGGCGGAGTTTTCGTTCAACGTGAACCTGACCGGCTTTGCCGACGAGGTTCACAGTGCGTCGGCGCAAGTCCCGTTGCACGTGCTCGATATCGGAGTGCCATGCCGCAGTACTGGTTGATGAAGACCGAGCCCGAGACGTTCTCGATCGACGATCTCGAGCGCGTGAAGCTGGAGCCGTGGTCCGGGGTGCGCAGCATGTTTGCGCGCTTCCACATGCGCAACATGACCGTCGGCGACCCGATCCTGTTCTATCACTCGAGCTGCGAGCCGCCGGGTGTGGCCGGGCTCGCGAAGGTCGTGCGCACGCGCGTGATCGACGAGACGCAGTTCGATCCGGCGTCGAAGTACTACGACCCGAAGGCGACGCGCGAGAAGCCGATCTGGGACTGCGTCGATGTCGAGCTGGTCGAGCGGCTACCGCGCTTCGTGTCGCTCGCCGAGATCCGCGCCGACGCGGTGTGCGAGGACATGATGCTGCTCAAGCGCGGCATGCGCCTGAGCGTGCAGCCGATCGGCCCAGAGCACTACGCGCGGATCGTGGCCATGGCCGGCGAGCCGGCGCCGGTGATCGTCGATCCACCGAAGGCCTCGAAGCCCTCGAAGGCTTCGAAGTCGAAAGCGGCAAACGCGCGGAAGGCCGCGGTCAAGGCGAGGCCAGCGGCGAAGCCCAAGACCAAGACGAAAGCGAAGACCAAGGCAAAGAAGGTCAAGGCAGGCTCCTCTACGCGGTGAGTGCGCGCATGCGAGCGCGTAGGCCAAGGCCGAGCTCGCGCGCGTGGGGTGCGTAGCGGGCGAGTCGCGGGGTGAGCTCGGCGAGCATACGGTTCGCGAGCTTGGTGAACAGAGGCTGCTTGGGCTGCGGCGCGGGCGGCGGATCCAGTGCTTCTCGGATCGAGCGGACCATGGCGCCATGAAACGTCACGGGCTTGGCGCCGGGCGCCGGAAGTGCGAGGCGGTCCATGCGGCCCATCGCATCGGCACGCTCGTTGGGCGTTGCTCGCGCCATCGCGCGCGCGAGCTGTTCGGTCGCCGCCACGATGTCCTCGGCGGGATCGACCATCTGCGATGCAACGGGGCAGCTCGGACAGGTCGAGGACGTCGCCATGTTGAAGGCGCGCTTGCACGTCGGGCAGTGCAGATAACTCATGGGCGTCACCCACCTTCTGTCCGGGCGTATACCGGAGGCAACTTTTCAGTTGGTGCAAGTGCACGAGCGACTAGCGCAGCGTCGGAAACACGACGCGCTGGATCGTTCCGCGTTCCGGTGACACGAGCAGCACACCATCGACACCGAACGCGACGTGATACTCGAGCAACTGT
>JBBQFU010000259.1:0-12237 GCA_038322185.1 Haliangiales bacterium | reverse complement strand
CCGTTCGACGCCCCAGATCCGCACACGCGGTCGTCGCTCGACGAGCCGGCGCCCGAGCGTGTGCTGGGCCATGAATCCGACGATCAGGATCGTGTTGCGCTCGTCCTCGACGTGATTCCGAAGGTGGTGGAGAATGCGCCCGGCCTCGGCCATGCCGGCTGCGGAGATGATCACCGCGGAGCCCTTGAGACCATTCAGGCGAATGGACTCTTCTCGCGAGCTGATGAACTGTGCCCCCTCGAATCCGAAGACCTCGCCGTGCTGCTTCAAGAATGCGCGCGTCTCGACGTCGAAGCACTCGGGATGGAGTTTGAAGACCTCCGTCACGTTGATTGCGAGCGGCGAGTCGATGAACACGGGGATCGGCGGCAGCCGCCCCGCCCGCGTAAGCTCGTTGAGCGCGTAGACCAACTCCTGTGTCCGGCCTACGGCGAAGGCCGGCACGATGACCTTCCCGCCGCGTTGTACGGTTTCCTTGATGACGCGCTCGAGGTCGTCATGCATCTGCTCAACGGTCCCGTGGACCCGGTTGCCGTACGTGCTCTCCATGACGACGTAGTCGACAGGCGTCGGCGGGTACTCGGGGTCGCGGATGATCGGCAGCCCTTTGCGGCCGAGGTCTCCAGTGAAGACGAGGCGTCGTACCTCGCCACCTTCCTCCACGTCGAGCACGACCTCAGCAGAACCCAGAATGTGACCGGCATTCAAGAAGCGAGCTGTAACGCCAGGTAGCGGCTGGAACGGGCGGTGGTAGGGCATGCCAACGAACTGCCCGAGGGCTCGTACGACGTCCTCCTCGTCGTAGAGCGGCTCGACGGGTTCGAAGTTCGGGTCGTCGGCGAACTTCCGATTCAGGTACGCGGCGTCGGCCTGCTGGATGCGCGCCGAGTCACGCAGCATGTACGCGCAGAGGTCGCGCGTAGCGGGCGTCGCGTAGATCGAGCCGCCGAAGCCCGACTTGACCAGCGTGGGGAGATTGCCCGAGTGATCGATGTGCGAGTGCGTCAGGATTGCAACGTCGGCCGCGATCGCCTCGCGCGGGAGGCCGCGGTTGCGTCGACGCGATTCCTCCCGCCGACCCTGAAAGAACCCACAGTCTATGAGGATCGAGCCCTGATCGAGCTCGAGTAGGTGCATCGAGCCGGTTACTTCCTGAGCGGCTCCGAGAAACGTCAGTCGCATGCTCAATTGAGCCTCCGTGGGTGAACGATAGATACTGGCAGCGCCACGACTTTGGATACTAGCAGCGCCACGGCGCAGTCCTCGCCCGCATGGGCCCGACAGCTCGGCCGATTGCCAACCCAGAGCGCGAAGGTTCACGGGCGAGGCGCCCGTTCTTCCGAGCCTTGCCCGTGAACAATCGTGACGATGGCCGCGAGAATCCTGGTAAAGAGGCGTCGCTGCCGGACCAGCGGCCACCAGTCGTAGAGCAGCACTTCCAGTGGGCGCCACATCGCGACCCACCCGGTGATGACCAAGCCCTCGCGCAGCACGGGGCGAAAATGGCCCGAGGGGAGCATCGAGGTGAGCTCGGCGAACGTGAGAAACACCACCAACACCAAGAGGCCGACCAAGAGCGTGAGTTGACCCTGACGGACGTGCTGCCGAATTCGACGCCGCAGGCGATCAAGTTCGTAAATGAAGTGGGCACGAACGGCTTCGACAATCGTGGTGTCCTCCACCGTCAGTGACGGCAGTTCGGAGACCCAGACTACGAGCTTGAGATCGGTCTTCGGCGAGATTTCCTCGGCAGCCCCAACGATGTAGTCGACCGCGTCCGGGTCGAGGTCGCGCTCGCGAAACGGTGCGGGATCCCGACCGTCGAAGAGCTGCTGGGCGGTCTTGACCTTGATGTCGATGCACACCTTGCCATCCTCGATGCGGTAACGCGGCTTCGTGCTCATTCGGCGTTCACGTGAAGCTGCGCAACCATACTAACAAATCCCGCAAGAGGTTCATCGCCCGGCTCCAGCCACGATGCGCCGCGTTCGCCGTCGCACGATGAGCTTTCGCAGCTCCTCGACCCACAGGACCAAGCTCGCGACCGCGCCGATCGCCACGACCTCCTTCAGACTGAAGGGGACGGTATGGAAGACATTGTTGAGGGCCGGAAGGAAAACGACAGCGGCGTGGAGCACGTTACCGAGGACGAGGCCGCCGATGAGCCAGGGGTTCTTGAGAATGCTGAGGTTGAGCGCGGAGCGCGTCTCGGAGCGGCAATTGAGCACATTGAACCACTGGCAAACCGCCATCACGGTGAACGTCTCTGTCTGTACTTGCGGAAACGGCACCCCGAGCGAGAGCCGATATACGAACCATCCCAGGGTGGACCCAGCGATGGCCGGCGTCATAAACGCCATGCGCGTGAGCAGGACTCGATTGAGCAGTGGCTCGCGCGGGGAGATCGGCTTCTGCTGCATCTCGTCGCCTTCAGCGGGCTCCATGATGAGGTTGACGGTTACGGTCCCCTCGGTGACCAGGTTGATCCAGAGGATCTGCACCGCTGCGAGTGGCGGCGGGTAGCCGAGGATCAAGGCTATGAGGAGAACCAGAACCTCCGCCACCGACGTAGAGAAGAGGTACAGGACGACCTTCTTGATGTTCCGGTAGACGACGCGCCCTTCCTCCACCGCCGCGACGATGGTCGCGAAGTTGTCGTCGCCGATCACGATCTTCGCCGCCTCCTTGGCCACCTCGGTCCCCGTGATGCCCATGGCGACGCCGACGTCGGCCTTGACGAGAGCCGGGGTGTCGTTCACGCCATCGCCGGTCATCGCCACGACCTCGTGCTGCTTCTGGTAGGCGCCGACGATGCGGAGCTTCTGCGCCGGGTGGACGCGCGCGAAGACCGAGATGCCCTCGATACGGTCGGCCAGCTCTGTGTCCGACATCTGCTCGAGCTCGCGCCCATCCACTGCGCCATCCCCATCCCGGGCGATGCCCAGCTCCTTGGCGATGGCGTACGCGGTTGCCTTGTGATCGCCGGTCACCATGACGGCCTTGATTCCCGCTTCGCGGCACCGGGCGACTGCGTCTTTCACCTCCGTGCGAGGCGGGTCGATCTGGCCGACCAGGCCCAGCAAAACGGCCCGGTCACGGAAGCCAGCGAACCCGAGTCGCCCGTCGATCTCCGCGCCCTCGATGACGGCGACAGCGAGCACGCGCAGAGCACCAGTCGCCATGCGTTCGGCGGCTGCTCGCATCGCCTGGCGTGCTTGCTCGTCCAACGGCTCGTCTGCCTCATTGCGGCGGGCCGCGTGGCACAAGTCGAGTACCTCCTCCGGAGCACCCTTCAGGAAGACACGCTTGCCTTCCTTCGTCTCGTGTTGGGTGGCCATCATCTTGGAGGCTGAATCGAACGGAATTTCCGCCCGTCGCGGGTAACGGGCGCGCAGGTCGGCGGGGATGATGTCTCCCTTGATGGCCATCGCGAGCAGCGACACCTCGGTGGGATCACCTATCGGCTTCCAGTGCGGCTCTGTCTCCTCCGGTCCCTGGAGCTGAGCATCGTTACAAAGTGTGGCGGCTGCCAGGAGCTCGCTGAGTCCGCGCTCGCGAACGGCGTCCACTTCTTGATTGCCGTCAAGGAACTTTCCCGTCGGTTCGTAGCCAACGCCGGTGATCGCCAACTGCCGCCCGTCCGGAAGGTAGAGCGCCGTCACGGTCATCTCGTTGCGGGTCAGCGTGCCGGTCTTGTCGCTGCAGATGACGGTGGTCGAGCCCAGGGTCTCGACGGCGGACAAGCGGCGAACCACGGTGTTTCGGCGTGCCATGCGCTGGACACCCACGGCGAGCGCAACCGTCATCGCCACAGGCAGTCCTTCTGGAATCATCCCGACCATTTGGCTGATGCCTACCATGAGGATCTCGCCAAAGGGCATGCCGCGGAGGAGCCCGATCCCGATCACGAGCGTGAACATCCCGGCGGCCCCGTAGATGATGTACTGGCCGAACTGAGAGATGCGGCGCTCGAGCGGCGTCTTCTGTTCCTTCGCTCCCTCGGCAAGGGCCGCGATGTGACCAATCTCCGTCGCCAGCCCGGTGGAGACCACCACGACTCGGGCGCGTCCCGCGGTGACGTGGGTGCCGGCGTAGACCATGTTGCGGCGGTCCGCGAGCAACGTGTCCGGGGCAAGAGGTACGAGCTCCTTGCCGACGGGAGCAGACTCACCCGTGAGCGCCGCCTCCGCGATCTGAAGCGCAGCGCCGTCGAGCAGCCGCGCATCCGCGGCGACAGCATCGCCTGCCTCGAGGATGAGTACGTCTCCAGGAACGACCTCGCGGGCCTCGACGATCAGCTCCTGACCACCTCGCACGAGGCGCGCCTTGTGCGTCGCTAGCTTGCGAAGACCCTCCAAGGACCGCTCAGCCCGTCCTTCCTGAAACGCTCCGATGAAGGCGTTGAGCAGAACGACCGTGAAGATAACGATGGCGTCCTTCACGTGACCGAGCGCGAGCGCGATGCCCGCGGCGACGAACAAAAGGTAGATCAGCGGGCTCTTGAACTGGCTCAAGAAGACCGAGAGCAAGGAACGACTCTTGGGCTCTCGCAGCGCGTTGGGGCCGAAGTGTTCGAGCCTGCGCCGAGCTTCCTCAGTGGAAAGCCCGGAAGTCGCGTCTGACTCCACGGCGACAACGGCGTCGGCCGCGTGCAGCGCGTGCCAAGGATGTCGCTCGTTGCCGCGCGCATCCACGCTTGATAGTTCATCACTCACCCGCGTCATGTGAGCTTCCCCCTTCCAAGGCCGCTATAGCGAGCGATCTGAGTCACGAGCTCATCGGCCTTCTGTTTTCGCTCCGCGGGCGCATCGGCTGCGATCGCGCTGGTCACGCATCTCTCGACGTACGCGCGCAAGATGATCTTTCCCGCTTGGCCAAGCGCCGCCTGCGCGGACGCGAGCTGCAGGAGGACATCGACGAGCGCACGGTCCTGTTCGATCATTCGCGAGACCCCTTCGAGTTGGCCGACGACCCGGCGAACGCGGGCCAGGACTTTTTGCTTGGTAGCGTCGTTCATCTCGGCCGATATCTCCTCGTGCCACATGGCCCCCATGGCCACCAGTGCGCGAGGCAGCATTCGCGCCAGCTGCGATATAGCAGCACTTTCTGCGTCTACCCCTGCAAGAGCAAGCAACATGAGCCATGCCCCCATGGAGCATCTAGCGCAAGGCTTGCGCCCGTTCGCTGCTGTCGCGCAGTTGGTGCGTTCGCTCGTTCGACTTCCTCGCGGCCGCTGGCGACTGCGTCGTCCGAGAAAAGCCTTCTTCGTTCGCTAGCAGCGCGCTCCCCCACCCGTGCCAGTCCTAGAATTCCGACCGCTCACCGGGACTCGCCCAGCGGGCACGGCTCTTGCTCAGGCTGTCGCAAGCCCCGAGGAATCAAGGGATATGCACATGACCGAACAGCACCTGGAGCGAGCAGTTGTTGGAGTCGAAGCGGGCGTCCGACTGGTCTCCGCATCGTCTGATAATGGAGTGAAACAGCTATGAAGAACGTCGAAGACATCATGACCCGCCGGGTGGTCGCCGTCAGCGAGGAAGACAACATGTTCGCGCTCCGAGATCGCATGGAGGCCTACGGTCTGCGTCACCTTCCCGTCGTGGACGGTGACAAGCTGGTGGGGCTCCTGACTCACCGCGACATACTCCGCTTCGCGGACAGTCAGTACCGAGTGGATCGTGTGCGGCAGTCGCTCGACGATAGGCGCTCGGAGCAAACGTTCGTCGCAGCCGTGATGACTCGCGAGGTGGAGACCGTGCGGCCCGAAACTACTCTCGCAGAAGCTGCGCAGAAGTTGGTGGCGAATAAGTTCGGTTGCCTGCCTGTGACCACAGCTGACGGAACGCTGGTCGGTATCGTCACGGAACACGATTTTCTCAATACGTTGGTGAAGATGCTTGAGCGGAGAGCTTAGCAGTCTGTCGAAGCCACTCTCGTCGAACGCGAACGCGTGGGCGACTCTGTCCCGTCGGACATTCATACGGTTTGGCGCGCTTCGAGCGTCTGTCCGCACAAGAAAGAAAGCGGTGATGAACCATGGAAGCCGCGACCAACATTCCTGCTCGCGCCGCAGGCGCGTCGATGGCCATTGCGATTACCGTAAATGCCGGAAGCTCCTCCGTTCGCCTCGCGCGGTGGGCGCTCGAAGGAGTCGCGCCTCGTCTTCTCGTCGCAAAGCAGTACGCGCGGGACGCCGTGTCTCCGTTCGCGCTCGCACGCGAGATGAGCGAGGCTCATGGCGACGCGTACATCGCCTTCATCGCGCATCGGGTCGTGCATGGAGGCACCCTTCATCGCACAGTCCGCGTGGACGCGGAGGTCGAGCGAGCGATCCAAGACGCTTCCCAGTTCGCGCCGTTGCACAATCCGGCCGCGCTCCTGTGGCTCCGCGCGTTTCGCGAAACGTGTGGCGGTCAGATGGCACAGCTGGCAGTCTTTGACACGGCGTTCTTCGCGACTCTCCCCGACCGAGCGAAACTATATGCGCTTCCGTGCGAGCTCGCGGAACGTCATGGCCTCTACCGCCGCGGCTTCCACGGGCTTGCTCATCGGTCCATGTGGCAGCGCTGGCGTGAGCTCAACCCCGAGGCGCCACCCGACGCGCGTGTCATCTCCCTCCAGCTTGGCTCCGGGGCTTCGATCGCCGCGATCCGAGGCGGGACGCCGATCGACACGTCGATGGGCTTCTCCCCTCTCGAAGGCCTCGTGATGGCGACACGGCCCGGCGACATCGATGCTGGCGTTCTCCTCTACCTCTTGCAGCGTGCAGGCATGTCGATCGCGGACCTCGAGCGGACGCTCCACGAGGCGTCAGGGTTGCGCGGCGTGTCGGGGACGAGCGGGGACCTGCGCCAGCTGCTCGGCTCGGACGACGACAGGTCGCGGCTTGCCGTCGAGCTCTACGTCTATCGCGCACGCAAGTACGTGGGCGCGTACCTGGCCGCGCTGGGCGGCGCCGACGCCATCCTCTTCGGCGGTGGCGTCGGCGAGAACATGCCAGAGGTGCGCGCGCGCATCCTGACGGGCATGGAGTTCTGCGGGATCGAGCTCGACGCAGCGTCAAACGCAGGGGCGGTCGGTCGCGCGGCCCGCATCACATCTGGGGCGAGCCGTATCGACGTGTGGGTCGTGCCGATCGACGAATCCGAGATCCTCGTGCGTGAAGCCATGGCCGCGATTGCGGCGGAGGGAACTGCGTGATGCCAATGGAAATGATGACGGGGACCGCCCCGCGCACCGTGGACAGCGAGGCGTTTGCCACATGGGCAGCCGGCTACGGCGTGATCCGCCACGAGGAGCGAACGCGAGCGAGAGTCTGTGACATGGCCGAGCGGCTGGTCCATCGTGGGCTCGCGCCGAACGCCGATGCGGTTTTCCGCGTCCTCGCCGCCGCCGATCGGCTCGCTAGCGCGGGAATGTGGCTGGTCGTGCACATGACGTACGCTCGCAGTGTCTACCTCGATGGCCGCGAGCTCGTTGCAGACGACTTCAAGGCGCGCCCTGAGGGACACACCGGCGGCGCCCTGAACATGGTTCCCGCGTACGTGGGTTACCTCGCGGCGAATGCACTGAGCCGATTCACGCGCGGGTGGCTCATGGGCCAAGGGCACTGCGTCGCCGCAATCGACGCGATCAACGTGCTCGTTGGCAACATGTCCAGCGTGCACGCTGCGCGCTACGACGCTAGCGATGAAGGTCTTACGCGGCTCGTGCGGGACTTCTATTCGTATGCGCTGTCGGCGGACGGACGCCCCGAGTCTCCCCTCGGGAGTCACGTCAACGCGCACACTGCGGGTGGCCTCACCGAGGGCGGCTACCTTGGATTCGCGGAGCTCGAGTACGTGCACATGCCTCTGCAGGGAGAGCGGCTCGTCGCGTTCCTGAGCGACGGCGCCTTCGAGGAGCAGCGCGGAGGCGATTGGGCGCCGCGCTGGTGGCGCGCCGAGGACTGCGGCCTCGTGGCGCCCATCATGATCGCCAACGGCAGGAGGATTGATCAGCGGACGACGACGGCGCAGGTCGGCGGGGTCGACTGGCTGCGTGACCATCTTCGCCTAAACGGCTTCGAGCCGATCGACGTCGACGGTCGCGATCCCGCCGACCTTGCGTGGTCCATTGTCGAAATGGACGAGCGACTCGAGAGCGCCTCCACTGCGATCGCCCGCGGAGACGCCGCGTACCCGGTCCGTCTCCCCTACGCCATCGCCGAGACGACCAAGGGCTTCGGTTTTCCGGGTGCCGACACGAACCGCGCACACAACCTCCCGCTCGGGGGCAATCCTTCGAGCGATGCAGCGGCGCGTTCCGACTTCTGCGAAGGCGTCGGCCGCCTCTGGGTGTCGCCTGTGGCGTTGACGATAGCCGCACAAACATTGTGCGAGCACGAACGGCAGGGCCGCCCGCGCGAGCGGGACCACGCTCTGGCAACTCGCCAGGTGCTCCATCCCGTCCTGTCCGAGCCGCCATGGCGTCCGAGCGCGAGCGGGCTCGCAAGCCCGGTCGCGGGCATCGATGAGTGCTTCGCGCGCATCGTTGAGGAGAACCCCGCGCTCCGCCCGCGCGTTGGAAACCCCGATGAGATGAGCAGCAACCGGATGCTTCGCACGCTGGCACTCCTGAAGCACCGCGTGGCGGCCCCGGAGCCGGGTGTGGCGGAGTCGCTCCACGGCGGAGTCATTACCGCTCTGAACGAGGAGGCGATCGCCTGCGCGGCTCTCGCGAACAAGGGAGGTATCAGCCTCGTCGTGACGTACGAAGCGTTCGCAGTGAAGATGCTCGGCGCGGTCCGACAGGAGCTCATCTTTGCGCGAAGCCAACGTGAGGCGGGACGGATGCCGGGCTGGCTGTCCGTGCCCATCATCCTGACTTCGCACACCTGGGAGAACGGCAAGAACGAGCAGTCCCACCAGGATCCTACGTTCTGCGAAGCGCTCCTTGGCGAGATGGCGGACACCTCACGCGTGGTGTTTCCTCCAGACTGGAATGCCGCGGTCGCAACCCTGCAGGCCGTCTATCGCACGCATGGGCAAGTATGGAGCGTCGTCGTCCCCAAGAACGAGCTCCCCATTCGGTTCTCACCCGAGCAAGCCGAGGGGCTCGTCGTTGACGGCGCGCTGCGCCTGCGCGGGGAGGGCACCGAGCGCGTCACGCTCGTGGCGGTCGGCGGCTACCAACTTGAAGAAGCGCTGCGCGCCTCTACGCGTCTCACGGAGAAGGCAATCCCTCACGCGGTGGTCTACCTCTTCGAGCCGGCGCGCTTCCGCGTTCCGCGCGACAGGCATGAAGCGGCGGTGCTCGCGTCCGATGCCACGCGAGAACGCCTGTTTCCACGCGGCGCGGACATTCGCGTGCTTCTGACTCACACGCGACCCGAACCGCTGCTCGGCGCCCTTCGCCCACTCGACACGGGACGGGGAACGCGAGCGCTCGGGTATATCAACCGTGGCGGGACACTCGACGTGGCAGGGATGCTGCGCACGAATCGGTGCACTTGGATTCACGCCGTAGCGGCCGTTGCCGATGGGCTCCAGCGAGCCCCTGCGGAGCTGCTCGACCCCGACGAGCTGCTCACTCTGGATACTATGTGATGACTATGGCTGCATGGCCCATTGAACCACGGGGCGATTCCGCACGGGGCTCAGCCGTCCCGGCCAAGGAGGTGACCGGTTGACGGTTCGAACCGGATCAAGACGAATGAGTAAAGGAACGCGCACGTCGCCTCGCGCCCCGAAGGATGGATCGAATGATCGAAACTGCCGTTTACAGCACCAAGCCTTACGACCGCGAATACCTCTTGCGTGGGGAGTTCGGGGATCGCGTGTTGTGGCGTTTCCATGAGTTCTGTCTAAGCGCCGAAACGGCATCCACCGCGCGCGGCGCTCAGGCAGTGTGCCTCTTCGTCAACGACCAGGCGGACAGCGCATGCCTCGCGGCGCTTGCGGCTCTTGGCGTGAAACTGATCGCCCTGCGCTGCGCCGGCTACAACAACCTGGACCTCCCCGCTGCCCGCAAGCTCGGCCTCGCTGTGGTGCGCGTTCCGGCCTATTCGCCGCACGCGGTGGCCGAGCACACCGTCGGGCTCTTACTCACGCTCAACCGCAAGATCCACCGCGCGTACAACCGCGTACGCGAGATGAATTTTTCCCTCAACGGCCTTGTCGGATTCGACCTGAACGGCAAGACCGTGGGCATCGTCGGCACCGGAAAGATCGGACGCATCACGGCGGAGATCTTTCGCGGCTTTGGGACCCAGGTCATCGCTCACGACCCAAGCCCGTCCACCGAGTGGGCGACCTTGCACGGCATTCGCTACGTGGACTTCGACGCGCTGCTGAGCGAAAGCGACATCGTATCGCTACACGTTCCGCTGCTTCCAGAAACTCGCCATTTGCTCAATGCACAAACGCTCGCCCAGATGAAACCCGGCGTGTTCATCGTCAACACGAGCCGCGGCAAACTTGTCGACACTGGCGCCCTCATTGCAGCACTCAAAACCGGTCAGATTGGCGGCGTCGCGCTGGATGTATACGAGGAAGAAGAGGGGCTCTTCTTCGAAGATCTTTCCGGACAGGTCCTGCAAGACGATGAGCTCTCACGCTTGCTGACCTTCCCGAACGTCCTGATCACCGCGCACCAGGCGTTTCTCACCCACGAGGCCCTCAGCGAAATCGCGCGCGTGACGATACAGAACCTGCTCAAGCAAGAAGCCGGTGAACCATTTTTGGAAGGGACTACGCTATGAAACCGCCCGCGACCATCACGTCAACACAACCCGCGTCGTCGTCCGATGCCCGCCCGTACATCAAATGGTTCGCCGACATTACCATCGCCGACATCCCGCTCGTCGGCGGCAAGAATGCTTCGCTCGGCGAGATGGTACGCGAGCTCGCTGGTAAGGGCGTGAAAGTTCCCGACGGCTTTGCGATCACCGCGGCGGGGTTTCGCCATTTCATCCGCGAAGCAAATTTGGATGAATTCATCCGCACCACCCTGGCCGACCTCAATACGCACGACATGGCCAACCTCAGCGAGCGCGGCCATGCGGTGCGGCAGGCGATTCGCAGCGCTTCGCTGCCGACGGGCTTGCAGGAGCAGATCGCCGGGGCGTATCGCCAGTTGCAGGGAGACAGCGTGCAGCCGCTCGACGTTGCCGTGCGCTCGTCGGCCACGGCCGAGGACTTGCCGGACGCGAGCTTCGCCGGGCAGCAGGAGACCTATCTCAATGTGCAGGGCGTCGCGGCGCTGCTGGAGACCTGCAAACGCTGCTTCGCCTCGCTTTTCACCGACCGCGCCATCAGCTACCGGGTAGACAAGGGCTTCGAACATTTCAAGGTCGATCTCAGCATCGGTGTACAGCGCATGGTGCGCTCGGACCTCGCCTGCGCGGGGGTCATGTTCACCATCGACACGGAAAGCGGATTCCGAGACGCGGTGCTCATCAGCGCGGCATACGGCCTGGGTGAGAATGTCGTCCAGGGCTCGGTCACGCCGGACGAGTACACGGTCTTCAAGACCACCCTGAAGACCGGGCACCGGCCCATTCTGCAGAAGACCATCGGCAGCAAGGAGTTCAAGCTCATCTACGACACCGGCGGCGGGAAGATGGTGAAGAACGTCCCCGTCGCACCAGCCGACCGCGCGAAGTACGCACTGGGCGACGACGAGGTGCTGGAGCTCGCACGCTGGGGCTGCATCGTGGAGGACCACTACTCCGCCAAGCGCGGGGCACCGGCTCCAATGGACTTGGAGTGGGCCAAAGACGGCAACACCGGCGAGCTGTTCATTGTGCAGGCGCGACCTGAGACGGTTCAGTCGCGCAAGAACCCCGACGTGCTCGAAACCTATCGGCTCGAGCGGCGCAGCGCCGTGCTCGCCAGCGGCCGGAGTGTCGGCGAGAAGATCGCAACGGGACGAGTCCGCGTCATCAACAGCGCGCAGTTCATCGGCCAGTTTCAGGAAGGTGAAGTCGACGAAGGCCGCCGTGTGCAGGCGGAGATGGAGATGCACGGTCTGCGACGGGGCGAAAACGGCCTCGAGGTTTACGTGATGTGCGAGATCCCCAGCAACGTCATCCTTGCGGAGGAGTTTTCCGAAATTTTCGATGGCTTCAGCATCGGCTCGAACGATCTGACGCAGCTCATCCTCGGCGTTGACCGCGACAGTGAGATCGTTGCCCCCATCTTCGACGAGCGCAACCCTGCCGTGAAAAAGATGATCGCCCAAGTCATCGCAACCTGC
>JBBQFU010000258.1:0-12268 GCA_038322185.1 Haliangiales bacterium | reverse complement strand
CGCTGCACCGTCGGCGTTAACGGGTGCATGCATTGACGTCTACGGGTAACGAGGGAATGGAAGACGCGATGCCGGATACCCTCACCCCGCCCGACTCGCAGGCGCTATCCGCGTTACCGATCTTCCCACTACCCAACTGCGTTTTGCTGCCCGGCGGCCTGCTTCCGCTGCACGTGTTCGAGCCCCGTTATCGCGAGCTCACCCGTGACTGTCTCGCAGGCGCTCAGCTGATGGCGGTGGCGCGGCTGCGGCCGGGTTACGAGACCAGCTACTACGGTCGCCCGCCCGTCTACGAACGCTGCGGCGTCGGCCGGATCATCTGCTCCGAGGAGCTGCCCGATGGTCGCTTCGCACTGCTGCTTCGCGGGGTGTGTCGCGTCGAGATCGCGCGCGAGCTGCCCGCGGACGAGCGCGCCTACCGCCGCGTCGAAGCGCGCATGCTCTCCGATGCCGAGCACGATCGGCGCGAGGCGCTCGACACCCATCGCCGGCTGATCCAGCTCTGTGATCGGCTCGCCGAGGTGATCGAGAAGGGCGGCCCGCAGCTTCGCGACCTCGTGCGCTCGTTCGAGGATCCGGGTGCGTGCGCCGATGCGATCGCCGCCGCGCTCGTGATGGATGCCGATGCGCGTCAGGAGCTGCTCGAGGCCTGCAACCCGATGGTGCGCCTGCAGCGGACCCTGGGGCACGTGAGTCATATGCTCTGCGAGCTGGCGCCCTGCGACGGCACCGTCAATTAGACTTCGCAACGCCCTTCGGCGTTGACCTCCAACCCCGATTTCGCGACATCGGTGCCCGGGTCGGTGACCCGGACCGGGGCTAACCCCGCGAGATTTCGCTGGCACATCCGTTGCTGTAGCTGCCTGCCATGCGCGGCACCCTTTCGGTCCTGTTCCTCCTCGCGGCGGCCCTTCCGGCGGTCGCTCAGCCGTCGGCCACACCGCCTCTCGCCGATACCGCCGACGCGCCCGAGGGGCCGTACGCGCAGCCCTACGCGCAGGTCTCCCACGCGCCGACCTACTACTACCCGGCCCCCGCTCCCATCCTGATCGCGCCGGCGCGTCGTCCGCGTGGCGCGGAGGGCGTGTACTTCACCGAGAGCTTCGGCGGCACCAGCTTCTCCGACGACATCTCCCGCCACATGAGCGGTGCGATCCGCCTGCGTGCTGCGCTCGGCTATCGCCGCAACAAGCTCGCGTTCGAGGTGTGGGCTGCGGGCGGCATCGGCTGGAGCTCGCACGACTCGTACGCCTCGAGTGGCCGCGCGCTGTCCCAGACCGGCACCACGGAGCCGTCACCCGAGGGCGGCCACCATCATGGTGGCACCGGTGGCATCGGTATGGTCGGCATCGACGCGAAGTACATCAAGACCGTGTCGCGTAATTTCGAGGTCTACGCCAAGGGTGGTCTCAGCCGTGCGTGGGCCGGCGACCTCGGCAGCGGTCCGGGAATCGGACTCGGCGGTGGTGTGCAGCTCAAGGGCAAGGTGCCCGTGATCGGCTTTCTGTTCTGGCCGCTGTTCTTCACCGGCCTTGGCCCCAAATGCACCGCGGCGGTATTCGCCGAGACCAGCTACGAGTTCTATCGCCTGCACGGCCACAGCGGATCAACCGACGCGCAGCTCAGGAACTGGACACTCGGCTTCGCGGTCGGCTCGGACTTCTAGGCCCCGCTCGGCGGCTGCGGTTGCGGCTGCGGTTGCGGTTGCGGTTGCGGATACGGCTGCGGTTGCTGCCCCGGATACGGCTGCGGTCCATATCCCGGCTGCGGCCCGTATCCCGGCTGCGGCCCATATCCAGGCTGCGGCCCATATCCAGGGTATTGCGGCTGCCGATAAGTCTCCCAGCTGCGGATCGCCTTCTCGCAGCGACGCACGCGCACGGCTCCGATGACGGCCGACGTCAGAAACGCGATGCCGGTGAGCCCGAGCAGTCCCGCGGTCGTCGCGTACTCCTGCTTGCGGTCCTCATTGCTCGTCAGCGAAGATCTCACGCCGGCGATGGGCGCGCCGAGCACCGCAACCAGCGCGATCACGCCGTCGAAAGCAGGCGGCGCCCTCGACGGCGAGCAGCTCGGCGGACTCGGCGGATGCTTCGGCGAGCTCGTCGCGATCAAGGAGCACCCGGTGCAAGCAACGGCGGTCACGACCGCGATCACCCTCTGCATCCGATCAGCATTGCCCAGCGACGGGTGGCAATGTCCGTCCTTACGAGCCCCTCACTCGTGCGATCATGTCGAGGTCGTGTCGCGTCTCGCTGCCCTGATCGCATGCTCGGTCCTTGCGGCGTGCGGCCGACTTGGCTTCGAAGCAGTCGGCAGCGGCAGCGGGGACGGCGGCATCCGCCCGCCCGTCGACAGCATGGTCAACGGCGACGCACCCGACAGCGCCGCGCTGTTCGATTGCAAGATGAGCCACCCGACCGCGATGTTCTGCGATGGCTTCGAGGCGCCGCTCGACGAGGTCTACAGCTATTCGATCATCGACAACGGGCGTGCCGAAGCGACCACCACGCGCGCGTATCGCGGCACGAAGGCGCTCGAGGTGGAGACCTTCGACATCGCCGAGTACAAGAGTGCGCGCTGGGGCGTGTTCTACCCGTCGGAGATTTCGACGGGCGACCTCTACCTCCGCGCGTACTACTGGATCAGCAGCACGACCGAGATCACCGAGCAGGCGTCGATCCTGTCGAGCGGCTACGGGGTCGATCCCTATCCATCGACCTTCGTGTTGCTGACGCCCGGCACGCTGACCCTGGTCTCGACCGAGGGCACCAACACGCCGTTCACCGTCGAGCTGCCGCGCGATCAGTGGACGTGCATCGAGCTGCGCATCACGATCGAGGCATCCGCGGGCACCGCCGCGATCGCGATCGACGGACTCGGCACGCTGACCTCCGTGTCCACCGACACGCTGCCGGGCGCCGGCTACTCGGGCGTCGATATCGGCATCCACTACGCGACGCCCAATCAGGCGCCGGTGCACATGTGGATCGACGAGGTGATCGCCGACATCGCACCCATCGGCTGCGACTAGATCACTCGATCGTCGAGTTCGTGACCTGTGGCGGCCCGTTCGCGAGCACGAAGATGCCAGGGAAGCCCTGCGTCTCGAAGCCAGCGCTCGGATTGTTCGACAGCGTCGAGTCCCGGATCACGAGCGATCCGGAGCGATCGTTACTCACGAAGAAGATCGCACCACCGCCCTCGTTCGCGGTGTTGGCGTGCATATCCACACCGCATAGCGACAGCGTGAACAGATTGCCGTCGTTGTAGATCGCACCACCACTGCCGCCGCCCGGCGTGCTCGGCTTCGCGGGATTGGCGCCGTTGCCGATCGCGCGGTTGTGGCTGAACAGCGAGTTGAGCACCGTGTACGAGACACCGATGCTCGACAGCCCGCCGCCATTACTGCACGTGTTGCCGTAGCCGTCCGCGCCGCCGAACGTGCTGTGCGTGACGTACGCCGGCATGCCCTCGTACTGGCTGAGCACGCGCACCGCTGCGCCGCCGATATCGGGCCCGGTGTCGTCGCAGACGTTGTTGAAGAAGCGCGAGCGCACGATCTTGAACCGCCCGCCGCGCACGAAGATCGCACCACCGCCGCCGCCCTCCATCGTCTCGCCCTTGGCGTTGCCGTCGATGAACGTCAGGTTCTGCACCGTGAGCTGCGGATGGTCCTGGTTCTGGCACATCGCGGTGGTCCACTTCTGCGCCTGATCGCAGGTGTTCATGTAGAGGATGCGCCGCGCGCCACGCCCCGAGAGCGTGACCTTGTTGCCGCCGTCGATCACGATCTTCGGTCCGGTGTCGTTGACGATCTTCGCGGTCGCGTCCATCTCGATGGTGACCGGATCGGGACCGCAGTCGAACGTGATCACGCCACCCGCGGCGACCGCGGCGACGACGGCCGCGCTCGTACAGCTCTGGGGCGTCCCGCTACCGACCACCGTACGCGGCGACGACACATCCTCGGCCTCGGCCTCGGTCGGCACCGCGCACTGTCCAGCGGGGTTCCCGGCGGGCGGGCCCGCCTGGGGATCCGTCATCGGATCGATCGTGTCGTCCCCGCCGCCGCCACAGCCGAGCAGTACGCAGGACAGCGACGCGAGCACTCGGATCATGACCCATGATAAACCGTTCGCATGAAAGGGTGGCTCCTGATCGCGCTCGCTGCCTGCGGCGGCGGCGGCGGCTCGAAGAAGCAGACGACCGCCAGCGGTGGTACGGGCGCAACGGGAACAGCGCCGAAGATCCGCGAGCGCGTGAAGGCGTACTGCGGCGACAAGTATCAGGCAGCGCTGCCGAGCCCGAGCAAGGGCGATGGTTGCGAGTGGACGATGGTCAAAGGCGGTCGCGGTCGCGTGTCGCTGCAGTCAGACCCCGACAATCACGTTGTCGAGCTCGCGGTCACGGTCATGGCCAACCATGCCGACGCGGAGACCGCGCGCACCGCCGCATTCGATCTGGTCCACGATCTGTTCGACGCTGACGGCGCCGCCACCGTGCAGGCCGCACTGAAGCGTGTGTTCCAGAAGCGCGACACGGGTACCCAGAATGCCGGAACGATCGGAGCCCTCGGCGTGCGCGCATCGACCGAGATCGATGTCACGCGACCCGCGGAGCGCTGGATCGAGCTCCAGGTGCAACGCATGGACTCCGCCACGGCGGCGGCACCAGCGCTGAGCTCGGGCCCGCCGCCCGGCGAGCTCGCGAGTCCTGCGCGCCCGGTCTCCGACAGCTGGCTCGCAGATGCGAAGGCCGTGTGCACCGAGCTCGTCGACATGGTGCTCAAGTCGCACAAGGCCGCGATGGCGCCGGCGAACTGGGAGCAAGGCGAGCTCCATGCGGACTGCAGCTCTCCCGACGAGAACTCGGTCGCGCGGTTCACCGTCACGTGGGCGCCCGGCACGCGCAACATGGTCTACGGCTACTTCATCGCGGAGCTGCCGCAGAAGAAGTACGCGGCGATTGCAGACCGCCTGTTCACGTCGCTGCTCACGGCGGGACAGTGGACCGTCGCCAAGAATGCGACCAAAAAGGCGCCGCTCGATCGGAAGTTCGAGGCCGAGGGGCTACAGATTGGATCGCGCCACGAGACCGGCGGCTTCTTCGGCGAGACGCACGAGATCGATATCAGCGTGCAGCTCGGCTACAAGCCCGGCTCGTAGGCCCGTGCGCGAGGCTACTTGGAGAACGAATAGCCTTCCTTGCGCTTCTGCTGCGCGCGCTTGTCCGCGTCGGTCTGCGCAGCGGTCGCGCTACCGAGCTCGACGAGCCGGGTTTGACCGCTACTACCGACCTTGCCGAAGCGCGTGTAGTGGGCGGTGCCGCGGACCTCGATCTCCCAGAACTTTTGTTCGGTGTGATGGACGAGCGAGACCTTGAAGCCACCCGCGGTCGTCGTGACGGCAGTCGTGATCTTCGGCGGCTTAGCGGCGGCCTTCGGCGCAGGCGCAGCGGCCGGGGCCGGCACAGGTGCGGGCGCCGCTGCGACCTTCGGTGCGGCGGCCGGCTTCGCGGAGGGCTTGCTCGCGACCAGCGTCGCACCACCGGCGGGCTTGCTCGTGCCGGTACCGATCGCGGCCGGCGTCTTCACGTCGAGCCGCTCACCGACGTAGCTCGGGAAGCGCGGCACGCCGTCATCGGAGAGCTCCTGGTAGCGGAACGTGATGACGCTGCCGATCTGCGGCGGGTTGTTGCGCTCGGCATCGGTGAGTCCGGTGCCGGCATTGAAGCGCGTGCCATCAGACAGCTCGCAGATCAGCGCGCCGAGGCGACCCTTGTGCTTGCCGGTGCCCGGCGCATGACCGACCACGCGCGCCTCGGCATCGTGGAAGGTCTTCACCTTGAGCAGCGAGTGGCTGCGCCCGACCTCGTAGCTCGACTTGGGCCGGCGCAGCATCAGGCCCTCGCCGCCGAGACCCTCGACGCGCGCGAGCTCCTCGCGCAGGTGATCGAAGCTGTCGCACACCACGTGATCGAGCCAGCGCGCGTGCGGCGCCGCTGCCCGCTTGAGGACCTTCTGCGCGTGCGCGATGCGCTCCTCGAAGCCGCCCCTGGCATTGGGCGCATCGAACACGACGTAGCTGACCTGCTTCCACGCATCGGACTGCGCACCGGAGCGCACGATGCTCGTCGTCTTCTGGAACATCTTGCGGCCGACCCACAGCTCACCATCGAGCGTGTCCGCCGGCAGATCGGCGATGAACCAGTCGGGCGCGTAGAACTTGTTGCCGAGGCGAGAGACGAACCCTTCACCATCCCAGTAGGCGCGAATGCCGTCGAGCTTCTCGCTCATCCACCAACCCGTGGGATCGTGGTCGGTCTCCCACTTGTGTGCGAGGAGGACCGGCGGCGCCTTGGCATCATCGTCCCCCGCGCTCGCCTTCGCAGACTTCGCCCGCGCAGCCGGCGTGAACGCCGCACCGCCGGCACCGATGCGCGCCGTCTCGACGGCATCACCGAAGTACGCACGTAGATGCTTGCAGGTGCGGAAGTCGATCGGCGTGCCCTGGTGCAGCCACGCGGGGCACGTACACGAGTAGATGTCTCCCGAGCGATGCAGCGTGTACATGCTGCTGCCCGAACCTTTGACCTGGACCTTCTGCCCGTCAGCGAGGGTGTTCGACATCGCGGGAATCATCCCACGCTCGCTAACCCTCTTTGTAGCCCTCGCCGAGCAGCATCTTCTTCAATCGTTCGTGCGCTTTCTTCGCAGCCTCGGGGCTGGCGTAGCTCTCGCTCGTATCCATGCGAACACTCTTGCCGTCGAGGTAGAGGTACGTCTCCACCTTACGATTGCCGGTCTCGAGCACGAGCCGGACACCCCCGGGCGGGCGGGCAGCCGGCGCAGCGGCAGCGGCGGGTGCGGGCGCGCGCCGCGGCGGCGGCGGTGCCGCATCGTCGTCGTCGTCGTCTCCGTCCCCATCATCGTCGTCGTTCACATCCTCGTCGTCGTCGTCAGACGCCGGCGCGGAGCCCGCATCGGCATAACCCTTCTTCCGCTTCTCGCGGATGAGCTTGTCGTACTCCTTGGTGGCGAGGTCCCCCGTGCCGAAGTCCTTGACCTGCGTCTGACCGGCTGTCCCGATCTTGCCGTAGTTCACGTACAGGGTCGCGTCCTCGACGCGAGCCCGCCAGAACTTGCTGGAGGTTCCTTCCTGGAACTCGAGATGCACCGTCCAGTTGCTCATCGTTACCCCTGTTGCGCGTTACGTGCGGCGATCAGCGCGTCGATGCGCGCCATCAATGCTTTGCCCTTGTCTCGGTCGGCCATCATCACGAATGCGGCGAGGCCTTTGAGCTGCTCGAGGGTCTCGCCCTTGCCGGGCCTGCCCTTCTCGCGGTTGTAGATCGCGGATTCGAGATCGCGGATGCGCTTGCGCGGCACGCGCGCGATCGGAATGCCCTCGGGCGCCTGGTTCACGATCATGCCAGTGAGCTGCTGGCGTGCACCCTTGCGCATCACGCGCGTCTTCTTGGGGTGGATCGCGAAGCCCTCGGCCTTCACGAGCGCGGTGACCGCGTGGATCAGGTTGCCGATGTCGGCCTTGGTGTCGCCGTGCCACGAGAACGCGAGGTCATCGGCGTACCGCGTGTAGCGACAGCCGAGCTTCTTCGCCAGACCCGAAAGACGCGAGTCCAGGCGCAGGCACAGTGCGTTCGTGATCGACGGCGAGGTCGGCGCGCCCTGCGGCAGCGACCGCGGTCCGGTGGCCACGAAGTAGGTCTTGCCGTGCGTCTGCACTTCCTCGCGCGGCGACTCCGTGGCGAGCAGCGCCATCAGCGTGGCGACTTGCTCGCCGAGGCCGGCGCGACGGAGCAGGCCCTTCACGCGGCGCCACGTCACCGTCGGGTAAAACCCGCGAATGTCCAGCTTCACGAGGATGCGCGCACCGGCGTGGACCTGCGCGTTGGTGAGGATGGAGCGACCGACGAGGAAGCCGTGTGCCGCGCCGTGCACCGGCAAGTGCTCGGTGACCTCGCGCATGATCCAGCGCTGCGCTTTCTTGAGGTCTGGCTTCGGCGCGCTGATCAGGCGCGGCGTGCCATCACGCTTCGGCACGAGCCAGCGCTTGTAGTGCGTGCCCGAGTCGACATCGCGATGGAACGCGAGCCAGCGCAGCTTGGTGAGCGGCATCTCGAGCGCCTTCGCGAACGCGTTGACGTCGTTGACCGCCGGCAGCGCGTTGTCCTGGCGCTTCTTCTCGGGGTCGTCGGCATCGAAGCGATCGACATCGGCCGTGTCGTGCCACCACACGCCGGCACCGAGGTGCACCACGTGCGAGCGCTTGTACGCGAGCCACGCCTGCTTGTAGAGCTCGCGGCGAATGCGGCGCTCTTCCTCGCGGCGCGCCTTGTACAGCTTCTTCTCGGCGTCGTTCATCGCCGCGGTCCCGCCCGGATCGGCGAGACCTTGCTTCGCGATCTGGGCGTCGACCCACTCGCGAATGCCGCCGGCAGCGGCGACGTCTGCCCAGGCGAGCTCAGCCATCGAGCAGGCCTCGCGAGAAAGCGGAGCACGCATCGACGCCATTACCATATGGTGTCGGTGCGTACTCCAAAAAAGCGGAGGAGAAGTCGAACCCGTTACCACCCTCATGGGACACGGTAGGCTCACCGGTCTGCACGGCCGGAGGGGTCATCCACAATGGCTCAAACCGCGGTGGCGTGGATGGTCCAGCTGAGCCGTTGGGGATGACCCCTCCGGCCGTAGCAGACCAAGAACAGCCTACCTTGTGGTGAATGGCACTGGAATTTGCCCGGACGGACCTGATCCGCCCTTGCGCCGAAGCGCAGGCTAACGGTTTCGACTTCTCCTCCAAAACATGAACTGGGACGCGGCCCAGAACTCGATCAGTCCTGAGTCGCATCAAGATACCCTTTCGTTGATAAATCCGCGAGCCGCGCGAAATACGCGGCACGCGCGTCATCGATCGAATCGAACCGAAGCTTCTGTAGACGTTCGGCGAGCCCGCCACCGAAGCGCGACACGACCATCCGGCCGTCGAGCGACAGTCGATACGTCTCCGCACCACGCTCGGTGCGCCGCATCAGCACGCGGGTCTCCGCCGTGATGCGCGAGCGCCCCTCGGGCGTGAGCCGATCGGCCTCGAGCCGCGCCTGCTCGCGCGCGAGCTGCACCCGCAGCGCGATCATGTGCTCGCACGGACCTTCCTTGATGCCCGCGCGGCGGAACGCCGAGCACGTGCACGATGCGCCGGAGGTCCTGCCCTCTCGATCGATCGTGAACTGCGGGAAGAACGTGCGGTGCGCCTTCGCGTCGACGACCTGGCCCTCGACGGTGCGACCGTCCGGCTGCTCGTGGACCTTCGACAGCGTGACCGACCCGGGCTCGGACAGCAGCCGGTGCGCCGCAGCCTCGCGCGCATCGCGGAACGCCAGCTGCTGGCCGGTGAGCGGCTTCGCGAGCAGCGGTCGTGCGTAGAACTTCCCCGTCGCGAGGTCATGACCGAGGCGCAGCTGCGACAGCGCCGCGAGCAGCGTGCGCCGCACGTCGCTTCGCGAACGGCCGAGCTTGCCCGCGAGGTCCTCGGCGCTGATGGGCTGCGCTGCAGCAGCAACGAGCGCATCGACCGCCGTCGCATCGTCATCCGCGGCGAGCATGTCGAACGTGGCGATGCCGGCCCAGCCCGCATCGGTCCAGCCCGACAGCGCGAGCGACAGCGTCGCATCGCCGAGGTCGACCACGTACATCGCTGGCAAGCCGGGCCCCGCGATCGCGACCTCGAGCTTCTTGGCGTGCGGCAACACGCGCGCGAGCGTGTTGAGGCGCTGGCGGCCCCACGTGCGGATCACGCGCGGCTGGTTGCCACGATACACATCGCCCGTCGCGTGGATCACCAGGTCCCACGGCTCGAGGACCAGGCGCGGACGCTCGCCCGGTACGAGCTCGTAACGCAGGCCGCGCGGCGCGGTCTTCGCCTTGCGCATGCGGAGCGTGAGCAGCACGTTGTAAAGATCGATCGGGTTGAGCTCGAATCGATCGGTCGCCAGCAGCGATGCCGCCTGCATCTGGCCAAACGCGCGCAGCCACTTCAGCGGCACGCTGCGCGACTTCTTCGCGCCACCCGCATTGCCCAGCTCGATCGTCGTCGGGCGATAACTGCGCACGCGCGTGATCGCGGCGAGTGCCTCGGCGCCAAATTCGACGAACGTCGTCCCGGTCGCGTGCCCGCCATCGCCCGCGTGGTCGGCATCGACGAGCGCGGCAGGCCGGCGCAACACGAGCTGCGCGTAGGTCGACTCGTCGCGCGACATCACCTCGAAGCGAATCGCGTCACCCGCGATCGTCACGATGGGATCGAGCGGCTCCTCGGTCTTGGCGGCCGCGCTGTACTGGAGCGCGAGGTATTCCTTCTGCGCTTCCCACACCGCCTTCGAGACGCCCTTACCGCGCTCGATCAGATACTGCAGATAGTCCGCACGGTCGGTCGCTTTGCGCCGCAGGTCGCTGCCGAGCACGTCGCCCACAGCCAGCAGCGCATCCCGAACAACACCCGGCCGATGCAGCCGCGCTGCGAGCTGGACATTACCGCGCTCGGCATCGACGGGAAGCGTGATGCGCACGGCGCCGTCGGCCGCGATGACGGTCTTCACCGGCGCGAAGTCGACGGGGATATCGAGCTTCTCGCTCATGCCCGCCCCTGTTCACGTCGGGCACGTCCTACTTCACGTCGTGCACGTCCACGTCGTGCACATCCTACTTCACGTCGTGCACGTCCTACTTCACGTCGTGCACGTGCACGTGTCACGTGCACGTGCACGTGCACGATCGGAAGGAGGACACGGGGACGGTCAGTCATCGTCGTCCTCGTCGTCCTCGTCGTCATCGTCGTCATCGTCGTCGTTGTCGTCGTCGCCATCATCGTCGTCGCCATCATCGTCGTCGTCGGCATCGTCGTCGTCGTCGTCGTCGTCGTCGTCGTCGTCGGCATCGTCGTCGCCGTCGTCGTCATCATCGTCATCGTCGTTGTCACTGACCGCCTCGGCGTCATCGTCGTCATCATCCGAGTCGTCGTCGGCGGCGTCCGACGTCGACGAGCCACCACCGGAGGACTTCTCGCCTCCCTTGTCCTGCCCCTCCGCAAACGCCTTCGGCACCGCACGCAGCAGCCGCTTCAGCGCCTTCCACGCGGCGAGCTTCACCGGATCGGACTCGCTCTCCGTGTTGTGAATCCGCTCGAGCGCCACCAGCGCCTCTTCGCCCCCCGCACGCCCCAGCGCCGCGATCGCCGCCAGCCGCGCGGGATCCTCACCGGACGCCGTCGCGATCGAGATCAGCTCCGCCACGCGCCTGCCTTGCAGGCTCAACGCCAGCGCCCACGCGCGCGTGGACGCCTCCGCGATCAACGGTTTCGCCAGCTCCGGCCACGCCGCCAGCGCGAGCGGCGCAATGGTCGTGGCATCGGCCCGCGCACCGATCGCGCGAACGGCAGCCGCGGCTGCCCCCGGCTGCTTCGCCGCGAGCGCCGCAGCGGCCACCGCGCGCACCTCGCGGTCACTATCACCGACGAGCTTACCGAGTGTCGCGAGCGACGAACCGGTCCCGGCTGCAGCCAGTACCTCGACCGCCTCGCGGCGCACACCGATCGGTGTCTTCTGCGGATCGCCGGCAGCGTGCATCGCCGCCGCCTCGACGCCCGCAGCGCCCGCGGCGCCGACCCGACGCGCAGCCCACAGCGAGGCGCGCCACGCGTGTCCCTCGTCGACCAGCCGCGCGTGTCCGGTGCGCGGACCATTCTGCGCGTCGCGGAATCCCGCCTCGCTCGTCGTGACGGCAATCGCCACCGCCTCGGCAAGCGGCCGGGCACCGTCGCCACCGTAGCCGGCGATCCAGGCGGCCTCGGCACGGGGCCGCGGATCCTTGCTCTTCAATGCGGCCTCGAGCTGCGGGCGCGGCAGCTCACCGCGACGGATCACGCCCTCGCGGAGCATCTGCCGGACCTCGGCGCTCTTCACGCTACCGAGCCGCTCGACGAGCGTCGCCGCATCACCGGAGGCCGCGAGATAGCGCGCCGCAGGAGCACTGATGTGATCGTGCGGCGAGCCGAGCGCGTAGAGCGACAGCCGCGTGCGATCGCCGTGCAGCAGCTTGCCGAGCGCCTGCACCGCAGTCTCGCGCACCTCGTAGGCATCGTCGGACAGCAGCTCGGCGAGCACAGGCTCGCTCGTCGTGGCGAGAGCCAGACCGAGCTGACCGATCGCGTGGACCCGCACCTGGCTCTGTGCCTCGCGGTCCGCGGCG
>JBBQFU010000257.1:0-12293 GCA_038322185.1 Haliangiales bacterium | reverse complement strand
CCCGATTGGCGTCGAACTGATCCTGCTCGAAGTCGCCGATCCCCATCTGAGGTCCCGGCTTGGATTTGCCCGGCTTCGTGCTCGGTGCGGGCTGGGTGCTGGGTTTCGACTTCGACTTCGATTTCTTGGAACGCGCCATGTGCGCCGCCACCGAGCAATGACCGTACCGAACGAGCACCGGAGCGCAGCGCGAACTGCGCGCTCACTCCGATCAAAGCGAGCGCTTTTGACTTGGGCGTAGCGAACTCGCTCATCAAGCCCCGCCGATGCGCGGGTGCTAATGGAAGATCATGACGTCGCGGTTCGACGAGGTGCAGAAGGCCGCGGCCGAACGAGACGACGTGATCGGTCTCGCCGGCGGTCTGCCCGCGAACGAGCTGCTCCCTCGCGAGGAGCTCGCGCGTGCACTCGCCGAGGTCGCAACGGCCAGTGACACCGCGCTGCAGTACGGCTGGCCCGAGGGTGCTCCGGAGCTGCGGGACTGGGTCGCGCGCCGGCTGGCGGCGCGTGGAGCGTCGATCGATCCCGAGCGCGTGATCATCACGGCCGGCGCGCAGCAGGCCCTCGCGATCGCGGCCGCGATCCTCGACACGCGCGAGATCGCCGTCGGTGATGCGACCTACCAGGGCGCGCTGGAGGCGTTCGGAGACCGCGCCGTGGTCGCCAGCGCCGACGTTCGCTACGTGATCGCCGGCGTCGCCAATCCGCAGGGCACGCCGCAGCCGCCCGCCAGCGAGCTTCTCGCGAGCGCGCGCGAGCTGATCGTCGACGAGGCATACACCGAGCTGCGCTTCGACGGTCACGTGATGCCTCCGCTCGTCGCCGACGCGCCCGATCGCGTGTGGCACGTCGGGACCGTGAGCAAGACGATCGCGCCTGGCCTGCGCGTGGGCTGGCTCATCCCGCCATCGGTGCATCACGACAACGCGCTCGAGCGCAAGCACGCTGCCGATCTGCAGACCGCGAGCGTCTCGCAGGCTGCGCTCGCGCGCCTGTTCGACCTGCTCGACTACGATGCGCTCGTCGCGACCGCGCGCGCGGACGATGCGGCGCGTGCAGCGGCACTGTCGACCGCGCTGCATCATCACGCGCGTCACCTGCGGTTCATCGAGCCCGCCGGTGCGTTCTCGATCTGGATCGAGACTGGCGAGCGGGGCAACCGTGACGATGAGATCGCGTTGCTCGAGGCTGCACTCGCCGAGGGCGTGATGATCGATCCGGGGAGTTTCTTTCGCCCCGCGGCCAGCGACACGATCGCGTTTCGGCTGTGCTACTCGAACGCCCCCATCGAGTCCTTCGATGAGGGCGTGCAGAGACTGTCGCGTGCGCTTGCGCGCTGGCGGCCTCAGCATCGCGCCGCGTGATGCTACGGCTCGAGGACGAACGAGACGCCGACGAACGGACCCACGCGCGTCGACGCGTGACCGACCGGATAGATCCCATCGATCACCAGGCCGGCTCGCACGCGGATGTCCACGACTGCCGTGAGCGGCGCATCGACAGCGACTGCGAGCTCGTTGCGAAAGCTGCGCGTCTCGGTGCCGCGGAACGGAACACCGTCGAGTGTCAGACGACCACGCACGATCTGCCAGCCGAGCTGTTCCTCGAGGCGCCAGGTCAGCGAACCCGTGTGATGGACGAGCGCGATCCCCGGCAGGAGCGCTGCGCGTTGCAGGGGTTCGTCGCCAGCGGAGCCGCCGAGCTCGAGCCCGACGCCGACCTCGATCTTCGAGGACACGTCGCGATCGAATCGCAACGCAACGGAGTGAGCGACTCCACTACCGCTCGCCGCGATCGGTCGCGAGGCGAGGTAGCCGAGCGCGATCCGATCGTCCGCGTGCGCGGTCGTCGATGCAACGAGCGCGGCGACGAGCGCGGCGGACTTCACCGACCGCAGATTACGGCTGCGGCGCCGCTGCAGGGCACGCGCAGTACGTGACGTGCGAGATGTCTTGGCCGCCGGTGGGCGTGAGCAGGGTGTCGCCGGTGCTGACGCCGACGTAAACGCTATACGCCGAGTTGCCCGGGCCGCAGTCGCCGGTACCGCTCTTCACGATCGCGACGTACGCACCTTGAAGCGTCGTGTACGACGTGCCGGTCACGTCGTCGATCTTGCCACCGGTGTACGCGAGGCCGAAGTGACCACACTCGGCGCCGGGATTCTTGAGCGGCTTATCCGTGCAGTAGAGAGCGCTCGGTGCGACGGTGACCGCGCACACCGGCTCCTCCGGTCCGCATGAATAGGTGCCCGAATATTCGCCGGGGTTGTGGAGCGATGCGGTCACGACGGAGCTCTTTGTCACCTGCGCGCTGGTGATGTCGATGACGCCAGCATCGAGCGAGACGTTGTAGTGCCACACGTTTCCGGTCAGCTTCTCGGCTTCGGCGGTGAACGGCTCGCCGTTGTTGACGCCCGTCAGGGTGCCCGGCTGGCTCGTCCCCGAAAACAGCAGGACGACGAAGTGGGCCGTGATTCCACTCGTGTCGTCACACACAACATGGGACAGGTTGAGCTGCGGGCTCGCGGTCTTCTTGCCCAGCTCACCCGTACTCTCGCTGGACAGCTCGTCCATCCCCACGCATCCAGTGACGGCAACCAACGACCCAAACAACACCATCGACAAGACGTTACGCATACAGGCTCCAGAGGTAAGGAAGAGTGTGCCGCTGTGCTACAGCATCCTCCGTGCCAATCAGGAGCCTGAGTTAACTGTTCTTCTTTGTTGACGGGCTCTTAGCCCCTGTCCTTGGACCAGGACAGTTGTCACGATCGAAGAACTTGGTGAGGTCGGTTACGGCAACTCAAGGCGCCATCACTGAGCCCGCGTCGTGATTCAGGCGGCGTGAGCAGGAGCCTGCGCGGGCGCCGGCAGCGCGCTCATCGTGTTGTACACGCCGCTCTTGAGGTTCTTGCGGATCGTCATCGCCTCGTTGATGACCTTCCAGATGTCCTTGAGCGGGTTCACGCGCGAGCGACCGTCGTCCTTCCATTCGACGCCGACCTCGGCGATGCCGTAGCCGCGGCGACGAGCGAGCGCGAGGATCTCGAGGTCGAACGCCCAGCCGTCGATGCGGCCGTAGCGGAAGAGGTCGCGCGCCGACTCGGCGGTGAACGCCTTGAAGCCGCACTGGGTGTCACGCACGCCCGGGACGAGCGACTTCTGGATCACGCGGTTGCAGAGGCGGCTCCACAGCACGCGGTAGAACGGCTGCTTGACGTCGGTCTTCGCGCCCTCGGCGTAGCGCGAGCCGATCGCGATCTCGGCCTCGCAGTTGATGAGCGGCGCGAGCAGCTTCGGCAGCTCCTCGGCGGGCATCGAACCGTCGGCGTCGCACATCACGCGAATCTGACCGCGAGCTTGAAGCATGCCCATCCGGACCGCGGCGCCCTTGCCGCGATTCGGGAACTGACGCACGAGGCGCAGGCCCGGGATGGTCTCCATGTGAGCGGTGACGACGTCGCAGGTCTTGTCCTTCGAGCCGTCGTCGACGACGACGATCTCGTAGCGGAGCGGCTGCGTGCGCAGGAATGCATCGAGCTTGATGAGGGTGGGCGCGAGGCGCTGCTCCTCGTTGTAAGCGGGGACGACGATCGAGAGGTCAACAAAGGAATTGATCGAGCTCATGACGGTTCTCCTACGGACTACGAAAGTGTCATCCACGGCTGAATCCGTGGACGGCGAACAAACACCAGGCGGCGCTGCGCGGGATACGTCCACGCGACAAACACGAGCGCCGAACACATCAACTTGGCGACAACGAGCGGGAAGCCGAGCTTCACCGCGAACATCTGCATCGCGACTGCCATCAGCAGTGCGGTCGCCACGGCAACGGCGCCGAAGCGAGCGCACTGCTCCACCGTGATCGGCGACCGATCACGAAACGCGATGTGCTTGTTCATCACGAAGCCCACCGCAGCGCCTGCTGCTGCCGCGACGAACGCTGCGGCCGCCACCGGCACCCCGCTCTTGACCTGGAGGACAAGCGCGGTGATGTCGACGGCGGTGGCTGCTATGCCACCGAGACCGGCAGTGAACATCTGTCGCAGTTGCATGACGAGCCTACTGATGAGCACCCGATGTGCCACGAGCGCTCGGCGCCTCAAGTGGCTGTAACTGCTAACCTCCAGTGGTTGGACCTGTTGAAAACCTATCGAGGAACCGGTAAACGGGCGGCAGAGTCTGACGACGCGTGAACTGCGCGTGATCTCGCGGCGATAAGGGAATTGCCGGGTCCTCTCTCGGGGCATTGCCGTACTCCCGCCAGCCTGTTATGAACCGCCGCCCGTCGTGTACCGCTGTTGTCTCCTAGCCTTGGCCACCCTTGCGGGTTGTCAGGACAAGTCCTCTGAAGCGCCCAAGCCCGTGCCCGTGACGCCTGCGCCGCTCATGGACGTGCAGGTTCTCGATGACAAGGGCTCGGTCGTGGCCGACCTCAAGCAGACGCGGCCGTGTCGCGCGACGATCGGTGCGCAAGAGATCATTGTCGGTGGCCCGCCGATCGTTTCGACGATCGGAGCCACGACCTGGAGTGGTGTCAGCGACATCAATGGCACCACGCTGACCCGCAACGACGAGCGCATCGCACGCGTGTTTCCGGTCGGCGATGCCGCGAGCGGTGCCGTGTTCGACCTCCACGGCGTCGCGCAAGCGCGCGTCAATGTCACCGGTCAGACGGCAGCTGTCGAGAATGGCGCTGGCGCCACCGTTCGGCGGCTCACGCTCGCCGCCGGCAAGATCACTTCCGATAACCCTGTACTAACGATCACGGGCACCGACGATCTCATCCTCGCGGCGCTGTTGTCTGCACCCGAGCTGTTGCCGGAGGTCCGCATGCTTGCGGCCTGCGAGCGAGTGCTCCTCAAGAAAGACCGCTCATGAGCTCCGCGCCCGCCATTCGTAACGTTGCCATCATTGCTCACGTCGATCACGGCAAGACGACCCTCGTCGATGGTCTGCTCAAGCAGGCCGGCACCTTCCGCACGGGCGAAGTCGTCGCCGAGCGCGCGATGGACTCGAACGACCTCGAGCGCGAGCGTGGCATCACGATCCTCTCGAAGTGCACCGCCGTCACGTGGAAGGGCGTTCGCATCAACATCGTCGACACGCCGGGACACGCCGACTTCGGTGGCGAGGTCGAGCGCGTGCTCGGCATGGTCGACTGCGTGCTCCTGCTCGTCGATGCCTATGAGGGCGCGATGCCGCAGACGCGATTCGTGACCCAGAAGGCGTTCGAGATGGGCCTGCGCCCGATCGTCGTCGTCAACAAGATCGATCGTCCGGGTGTCGACCCGCACCAGGTCATGGACCAGGTGTTCGAGCTGTTCGTCTCGCTCGGTGCAACCGACGAGCAACTCGACTTCCCGGTGATCTACGCCTCGGGCCGCCAGGGCTACGCCATCCGCGAGATGGGCGACACCCCTGGCGATCTGTCGCCGATTCTCGACCTCATCATCGAGAAGGTTCCGCCGCCGTTCGTCGACCCGACCGTGTCCCTGCAGATGCAGGTCGCCACGCTCGATTACGACGACTACCTCGGTTACATGGCGATCGGCCGCGTGCGTGGCGGTACCTGCAAGGTCGGCGACCGCGTCCTGCTCGTCCACCGCGACGGCAAGAAGGAAGAGTTCCGCGTGCAGAAGGTCCTGGGCTTCCAGGGTCTCAAGCGCTTCGAGCTCGCGGCCGCCGAGGCCGGGAACATCTGCGCGATCACCGGCATGAGCGAGCTCAACGTCGGCGAGACGATCACCTCGATCGCCGATCCGCGCGTGCTGCCGCTGCTCAAGGTCGATGCACCGACCATCACGATGAACTTCCGCGTGAAAGATTCGCCGTTCGCCGGCAAGGAAGGCAAGTACGTCACCTCGCGCAACCTGCGCGAGCGTCTCGAGCGCGAGATCAAGTCCAACGTGGCCCTTCGTGTCGAGGAGACCGAGGACGCCGGCGTGTTCAAGGTCTCCGGTCGCGGCGAGCTCCACCTGACGGTACTCATCGAGATGATGCGTCGCGAAGGCTACGAGCTGTGCGTCAGCCAGCCGCAGGTCATCCTCGGCGTCGACGACAAGGGCAAGACCACGGAGCCTTACGAGGACGCGGTCATCGACCTCGACGAGGCCTTCGCCGGCCCGGTCGTCGCCGAGCTCAACCGTCGCGGCGGCATCATGCGCGAGATGCGCCCGTCGGCCCCGGGCCGCACGCGCCTCGAGTACCGCATCCCGGCGCGCGGCCTCATCGGCTACCGCAGCCAGTTCATGACCGACACGCGCGGTACCGGCGTGCTCTACACGCAGTTCGCCGAGTACGGCCCGCAGGCCAGCGACTTCCGCACGCGCCAGAACGGCGTGCTGATCTCGTCGGAGGACGGCGTGTCCAACGCCTACGGCCTCTACTACCTGCAGGAGCGCGGGCAGATGTTCATCGGCGCGAGCGTCAAGAACTACTCGGGCATGATCATCGGCATCCATGCCCGTGACAACGACCTCGTCGTGAACTGCAACAAGGCCAAGAAGCTCACGAACATTCGCACCACGGCCGCCGACGAGAAGCTCGTCCTCGCGCCGCCGCGCCAGCTGACCCTCGAGTACGCGCTCGAGTTCATCAATGACGACGAGCTCGTCGAGGTCACGCCGGAATCGATTCGCCTGCGCAAGTTCGTGCTCGATCACAACGTGCGCAAGCGGTTCGAGAAGAAGCCGAGCGAGACCGCGTAGAGCTGTTACGATCCGATCGCGGTGACCAAGCTCGTCCTCGACGATCATGCAGCGCAGACCGCGCGCTGGCCGCAGCATGGCCGCCACGTGATGGCGCAGTTCGATGACGACAGCGTCGTGGTCTATCAGGCGTACCGGCCGTCGATCGGTCGCTTCGCCGCCGAGCACGGCTACTTCGGCGGCGAGTTCTCGCTCGGTCGCATGAGCTGGATCAAGCCGAACTTCCTGTGGATGATGTATCGCTGCGGCTGGGCGTCCAAAGACGGCCAGGAGGTCGTGCTCGCGGTCCGCATCGCGCGTAGCGGCTTCGATGCGATCCTCGCGCAAGCGGTGCCATCGAGCTACGACGCGCGCCACTACGCAGATCGCGATGCGTGGCAGGCCGATGTCGCGCGCTCCGACGTTCGCCTGCAGTGGGATCCCGACCACGATCCACACGGCAAGCCACTCGAGCGCCGCGCGGTCCAGCTCGGCCTGCGCGGCCCAGTCCTCGCGAGCTACGCGCGCGACTGGATCCGCAGCATCGAGGACATCACGCCGTTCGTGATCGAGCAGCGCGAGGTGCTGGCTCGTCGCGGAGCCCTGGTGACGCCGAGCGAGCGCGTCTATCCGGTTACCGGTGCGACCAAGCTCGACGTATCATCGACCGAGTGACGAGCTCCGCGGCGCGGGAACGGCGCTTGCCGGTGAAGATACCGGCAAGCCGGCGTGGAACTTCGAGGTGTTGATCCCGCTCGAGACGACGGGCGTGCTCAAGGGCAGCTACGACTACCGCCTCAAGGCCGAGCTCCTCTGACTCACTTCAGCAGAGCCGGCGCCATCACGGCGGCGCGGCACTGCCAGTTGAAGCTACGCATGTGCGGCATCGCGCCGCGCGAGCGGAAACCAGCGACCAGCGCGTCGGCCGCGGTCTTCAGCGTCGCGTCGGTGCGGCCGCCTGCATCCCACGCGAGCGCGATCGTGTAAGCCGCCTCGCCCCAGTGCTCCTCGTACGGATCGGGATCGTCGGAGGTCGTACCGACGCCCATCCAGTACATCGGCCGGCCGATCGAGTCGCGACCGTCGCGCGCGATGCTACGGCCGAGCTTGACCAGCGATGCGCGGACCTCGGCCGCACGCGTACCGCCGACGCGAGTGCCGTGCGCGTCGAGCGCCTCGGCGAGCAGCGCGCTCATCCACGGGCTGCAGCCGGTGTAGCTGTACGGCTCGCCGTGAGCCGCACCGGTATGCGCGAAGCACCGCGCGGCTGTATCCGAGTAGCCCGAGACGGCCGCGTTCTGCATCGTCATGAACGCGGTTGCCGCCGTGTTCGCGCGCGTGTTGATCACGGTCGCCTGGTCGTCGGTGACCCGCGCGGCCCACTCGTGGGCGAGCAGCGCGAAGCCGGCGTGACGCTCGGTCCAGAACGCGCCCGAGTAGGTCGGGTTCCACATGTTCGCGATGCGCGCGGAGATGGCCTCGGCCGCCTCGCGGTAGCGGTCGTCCCCGGTGAGCAGGTAGTGGAGCGCGACGCCCTGGGCGTAGTGATACTTGAGGTCGGTCGATGCGGTCGGCACCGCGATCGCGGTGGTGACGCCGTTCGTGATCGTCATGCCGGCGAGGTAGATGCCAGCCTCCCGATACGCAGAGCGAAACGGCGACTCGGCGCCCGTGATCGCGTGGCCGCGATACATCGCGGTGACGCGGTCGTAGAGCCACACGTCACGGCTCGTCGACAGCGCCACGAATGCGTCGGTGTTGTACAGGGTGTAGTTGCACTTGGTCGTCCAGGTGTCGAGCGTGGTGCCCGCGACGCTGGTCGCCGCGATCAGCTTGCCGGCCACCTGGCTGCCGACGTAGACGCTCGGCGGCAGCAGCGCGAGGACCTTGGGGCGCACGTTGTTGCCGGTGCCGGTGAGCGTGGTCGACACGGCGGCGAGCGCCGGACCGCTCGCACCGGTGATCCCGAGCTGAACGGTCAGCTGCGTGTAAGCCGACACATCGACATCGACCTGCAGCTGCACGCTGCGCGCGCTGCCATCGGAGTGACGCGACAGGATGCGGCGAGCCGCGGGCCGCTCGGTGCTACCAGCGAGGACCTTGATCTGATCGGCGGCAGTCAGCGCGCCAGTCGCGAACGGCACCGCGAAGTTCACGCGCTGCACCCCGGTCACACCATCGGGAACGAGCCGGACGACGAACGTGCTCGTCGGGGCCGGCGGAGGCGGTGGCGGTGGCGGCGCAGCATCGACCGGCGGCGGCGGCACCGATGCGTCGACGGGCGGAGACGGCGGCGCTGACGCATCGGGCGGCATGACGATCGTCGCGTCGGCCACCACGACGCCTGCATCGCGTCGCTTGTCGGGTTGCTTGCCACCACGGAGATCCTGCTCGTCGGTCGAAACCGAGGCATCCATGAGCGACGGGTCTTCGGGCAAGCCACAGCCACTGGCAGCGATGATGATCCCCATCATCATCGCGATCGATCCACCAGCGACCGTGGCGCGAGCGTTCGCGCGACGGTTCATTGCCAGACACGCTAATGGAATCGGCAAGGAATTGAATAGTGTTTTCGTCTCCCGTGCTCGTCGACGTTGGCGAGCTTTCAGTCTCGCGCCGCTGCGAACTTTACCGTCGACGCAATGTCCAGCACTTGCGGATCAGAGGCCGGCGTTGACCACGAAGACGTAATCGAAACTGGCGGACACGAGCTCGGTGATCAGCGCAATGTTGCCGCTGGTCGGTCCCTGCAGGGCGGTCAGCGATGTGGTGATCGTTCCCTGGGACAGCGTGCAGTGGTGGCCGGCGCCGTCGTGCGCGTCGGTCATTCGCAGCTCGCTGTTGGCCGCGAGCATTCCGGGCCACACCACGACAGTGCCGTCGTTGAGATTGCTGTCCTGATCTTCCCAGTAGCTGTAGACCTGTGCCTGGACCGCACCACCGGACGCCCTCACGCTGCACAGGTAGCCTTGCGACGTCCCCACGGTGCCGGTGTAGATTGCCACGGTCGGCTCGTCGCTCATGCGTGGCATGCCAAGCTCGACGATCCGGGCGCCGACCGTCAAGGCCGCGCGCGCGACCGTGAACGTCGGCGACGGCACGACGTACGCGAAGTTGTCGTCCGGATCGGTCTGCGTCAACACCCCGTCGCTCACCGACCACGCACCCTCTTCGATCCACGTACTGAACGTGGTGCTGTCGTAGAACCCTTCGAACAGGACGATCGCATCGCCACCGACCGCGGGTCGCGGATCGCAGTCGTCCCCAACGCCGTCTCCGTCGACGTCGGGATCGCTCGAGCTTGGCAGATGTGGACAGCGGTCGCACGCGTCACCATGCGCGTCCGTGTCGTGGTCGAGCTGGTTCGCATTGGCGACGAGCGGGCAGTTGTCCGCCGCGCCGAGTAGACCGTCGCCATCGGGATCACCGACGATCTGGCCATCGCGAGCGACGTCGCCCGTGGCGGTGTCGCCGGCATCGATCGCCAGCGAACCGGGGGTAAATCCGCAGCCCGCGAGAACCGCGAGCGCGAGCCCGGTCATCCGTTGCATCGCCGGCGACTCTACCAGCGTCAGCTACTTGGTGTTGACGTTGATGTCGAGCGTCTTGCGGTCACCGCCGCCATCGCCGCCGCCGAACACGCCAGCGCGCCACGCGACGAAGCCGGCCACGCCGAGCATGAGAATGATCGCGAAGATTGCCACGATGCTGGTAGCGCCATTTCCGTTGTCCGCCATGAGTATCCTCCTGTCGGAACTTAGAGCAGGCAGCGTGCCATGCCCCAGTGCGGGGGCTGCGGTTGCGGCGCGCCGCAACGAGCGAAATTCCTGTAGCCGACGGCTCGCAACGGTGCGCCCACGCACGGGGCCGTCGCGCAGATGTGCGTACGGGTTGCGCGAGCCGTGGCATGCGCTTCGCTACTCATCATTGAATGCTTCGCTGGCTTCACGTGAGCGCTTGCGTCGCGACCCTGCTGACAAGCGCCTGCTCGCAGTCGGATCACGACGTGCGAGTGCCAGCCACGGCGACCGTCGATGACCGGCGCGCTACCCCGCTGCCGCAAGCCGGACGCACCGTCCGCGGGTCGGCCTGGTGGACGATGCTCGGCACCGACGAGCCGACGCGTGCCCGGGCCGTGACGCCGCTCGACGAAGCACCGGACTCGACGTGGTTCACCAACCGCAACGCGGTTCGCCGACTCTCTCCCACCGCAATCCACAACGGACCCGGGCTGCATCGTGCGCCTCGCGATGGACAGCGCTGGACCGTGACCGGGCTCAAGCAAGGTGGCGCGGCGCTCGGGCTGCGGGCGCGCGACGCGGCCGGTGATGCGTTCATCCTCAAGTTCGATCAACGCGGGCACGACGAGGTCGAGACCGGCGCCGACATCGTCGCGCTGCGCCTGCTGTTCGCGGCCGGCTACAACGTTCCCGAGAATCACATCGTCTATGTCACGCGTGAGGCGCTCGAGTCGGAGGAAAGCCTGCGCGATGAGATCGATGCCGTGCTCGCTGGTGCCGCACGAGAGCCGACGGGCGCCTATCGCGTGCTCGCGAGCCGGCACATCGACGGCGAGCCCTTGGGAACGACCACCGAGCTCGGTACGCGCGCCGACGATCCCAACGATCGCGTCGCCCACGAGGATCGTCGCGACATGCGAGGGCTCTATAGCGTCGCCGCGTGACTCAGCCACGTCGACGTGAAGGCGACCAACACGCTCGAGGCGTGGGTGCCGGATCCCAGGGATCCATCGCGCGGCCACGTCGAGCACTACCTGCTCGACTTCGGCAAGTCGCTCGGCGCGATGGCGCGGATCAACAACCGCCTCTACGCCGGCTTCGCGTACAACGGGGACCTCCAGGTGCTGGCCGTGACGCACATGACGACACGCGCGCGGTTACCGTGGGCAGACATCGGTCCGTTCCCGGAGCTGCGAGGTCTGGGCTGGCTCGAGAGCGAGCGCTTCGATCCAGCGACGTGGAAGGCGATGTATCCGTGGCTGCCGTTCACGCGGGCCGATCGCTTCGACAAGCTCTGGGGCGCGCGCATCGTCGCGAGCTTCACGCCGGCGCAGATCCGTGCGGCGCTTGGGGCCGCGCGCTATTCCGACCCGCGGACCGTCGACTACCTGGCCCGCATCCTCGGTGAGCGCCGGCGCAAGGTCATCGAGCGCTGGTTCCGCGAGGTCGCGCCGCTCGAGCAATTCGAGGTTCGCCGCCGGGCGCTGTGCTTCGTCGATCTGTGGCTCGCCCACGGGCTCGGCGGCGGTGCAGCGACGTACACCGCGGAGCTCGATACAGAGACCGACGAGCGCCGCGCTGCGGCCCGGCTCGACGGTACGGTGTGCTTTGCTGATGTGCCGGCCTCGTTCGTCGCAGAGATCCGGGTCGCGCGTCCCGGTCAAGACGAGCTCGCGACCCGCGTCGAGGTCATCGCATCGAAGGTGACCGCGATCGAGCGCCGCTAGGGCGATCGAGCGCCGCTAGGGGTCAGACACAAGTTCACAACTTGGGGCAAATGGACCCAAGGTGTGAACTTGTGTCTGACCCTAGTCCCCTAGTCCCTAGTCCGCTCAGTTGTGAACGTGTGTCTGACCCTAATCCGC
>JBBQFU010000256.1:0-12327 GCA_038322185.1 Haliangiales bacterium | reverse complement strand
TATTTAGTCCGGTGAGTGCGGGCCGCGCAGCGAGAAGAACGCGAAGAACACGAACAGCGACACGAGCAGTCCGTCGACGATGCGCTCGACGGCAACCGTACCGAGCGCGGCCGAGGCCGAGATGCCGCGCTTGCGCATGAGGCCGGGACGCACGAACTCGCCGAGGCGAGCGGGCAGGGCGAGGATCGCCATGAAGCCGACCGACGAGATGGCAAGCAGGGGCGCGCGCGGGATGCGCACTCCGAGGGGCGCGAGGAGATAGTTCCAGCGCAGCGCACGGGTCAGCTGGATCACGACGAGCAGCGCGACATAGACAGCGAGGTAGGGCGCGAAGCTCGCGAATTCGAGCGCCTCGAAGGCCGCGACCAGCTGCGTGCGCACGCCGGCATCGGGCCATACGAGCCACATGCACAGCGAGAGCATCCCGAGCGAGAGAAGGAGATTGATCGCGAGCTTCACGGATCAGTCCGGAAGCTCGCCGGCGAGGATGGTCCGCGGAGCATGGTCGAACAGCCGCACGACCGTGGCGTGGCCAAACTTCTTCTCGATCCACTGGATGCCCGCAGTCGCCTGCTGCAGGTCGCCGACCTGGTGGGCGTCGGTTGCGACGCAGGTCGCGAGCCCGATCTCGAGCAAGTGGCGCGCGGCCTTCATCTCGCGCTTGCCGTGGAAGCCGCCGATCGCGCCGAGGTCGATCGCAAACGCGCAGTGAACGCGCAGCTTGGCGGCGAGATCGTCGTTGTCCCACAGCGCGTGATAGCGCTCGGGATGGGCGAGGACGGGCACCTTGCCGGCCATCCGCCACTGCCACAGGTTCTCGATCATCCGTGGCGGCATCAGCGGCGGCGGAATCTCGACCAGGAATGCCTGCGTGCCGCGGTAATGCGGGATCGTGTTGTCGGTTGCCCGTTGATAGAACACATCGTCCCACATGTTCTCGGCGCCCAGCCGCAGCGTGGGATGGTGAGGCCGCCGTACGGTCTCGAGCCGCGCCAGTGTGGCCTCGATGAGATCCCAGGCTGGCAGGTACTGCGACGCCTTCTGATGCGGCGTCACGCATTGCTCGCTGATCCCCAGGGCCGCCAGTCCGTCGAGCAAGGCCAAGGCCGCGGCTTCGTCGGGAGCGCCGTCGTCCAGGCCGTACAGCACGTGGCTGTGGAGATCGACGTAGCCCATGAAGGATGGCGGGTGTAGCGCAGCCCGTTACGGCGTACAATGCTGCTCCCCGGCCCAACTGCGTGACCTGATTGCTCGGGGAGATCGTGCGTGTTAGAGATCGAAGTAGTCCGGGTAGCCGGGCAAAGGACCGTCCATGGCTCAGGGTGAAAAGCGCGAAAATTCTGTTCTGTTCTCTCTGCGCGAGCTCCGTCAGATCGAGGAGAACCGCGTCCAGGAAGAAGAGAGCGCCGTCAAGAACGCCGAGGATGCTCGCCTCAAAGCGAAGGAGGACGCCGAGCGTCGTCGCCAAGCGGAGGAGGACGCCAAGATCCAGGCTGAGCGTGACCACATGCGCCAGATGGAAGAGGCGAAGCTGAACGCCGAGCGCGAAGCCCGGCTTCGCGTCGAGTCGGCTGAGGCTCAGGAGCGTGCGCGCCAGCAGGCAGCGCTCGAGCAGCAGCGCATGCAGCAGGAGATGGAGCTGCGTCGCGCCGAGGTCGCCAAGAAGCGCCCGACGTGGATGCTCGCCGTCACCGGCTTCGCGCTGGTCGCTGCGATCGGTCTCATCTTCTTCGCCGTGCAGCGCATGCGCGAGTCCGAGAAGGCCGAGGAGGCCAAGAAGGTCGCCGAGAACGCCGCGCAGGTGGCGATCAAGGAGTCGGCCGAGGCCAAGGAGAAGCTCGAGAAGATCACCAAGGAGCTCGACGATCTCGACACGAAGGTGTCGGCGGCCGTCAGCGCGGTGACCGATGCGCAGAACGATGCAGACCGCTCGGCCGCGACCCAGCGTCTGAAGAATCTGCAGCGCGAGCAGGCCGAGATGAAGCAGCGCGCCGCGGATGCGCGTGCGGCCGCCGAGAAGGCCGAGCGCCGTCGAGGGGTCAAGGTTAGTAAAGAGTGCATGGATAACCCGCTGGCCAAGGGCTGCTCCTAGCAGCCAGCTGACTTGCGGAACGACGGGCGCCACACGGCGCCCTTTGTCGTTTCGGGGCGCACGGACCCGACGGCGCAACAGCATGGCGCGACGCGGTGTCTCGCTGACATGCACGCAGATCGGTGGAGCTCGACAGCCTGGGTCGTCGCTCTCATCGCCAACGTCGTGCTGCTCGGTTACCTCGCCGCGACCGTGTGTCTGCAGCCTACGTGGCCGCGACCAGGACCGCGCGGAACGCAGCTCGTGCGGCCTGGCGAGATCGTCTGCGACGAGGCGTATCTCGACAGGCAGCGCGCCGTTGAGCCGCTGATCGAGCGCGAGCTCGAGCGATTGAACGACGAGTACAACCGCACCAAGTCGATCAAGCGCCGGCCGGGCCTCGCGGCGCACGTCGAGCACGCGACACATCGGCTCGAAGCTGTGAGGTCTGCGCGAGCGCAGTGCAACGAGCTGCACGCTGCGATTGCCGCGCGGCTCGAGGCCGAACAAGCGATACGGGCGCGTGATTTCGATGCGCGCGTGCGTGCCAAGGCGCGCCGAGGCATTCCCCTGAGGTGAACAAGGATTGCCTCGAGAATCTGTTCGAGAAGGGTGCTGATGATGCCGACCCATCGACGCACTGCCCGGCGAGCAGCAATGCGATCCGGTGCATCACGCGCACCTGGATCGAACGTGGACACGGGCAAATCCTCCAGCAGATCGAAGGGATCCGATGGATGTTTCGCGTGAGCAGACACCACGACATCTAAATCGTGCAATCGGCGCGACGAGCCGCTGTCTCCACGGCATGCGGATCGAGTCCTCCATCATCACGTCGCTGAGCGAGCTGCGCGCCATCGAACAGCAACGGATTGCCGACGAGCGCGCAGCTATCGACCGTGAGCGAACCGCCGCGCTCGATGCGGCCCGCGCGGCCGAGCTCGCGCGCGTGGAGGCCGAGCAGGCCCGCGTCCGCGCGGAGCGCGAGGAGCGCATGCGTATCGAGACCATGCGCGCCGAGGCCGAGCGCGATGCGCGATTGCGCGTCGAGGCCCACGAGGCCGGCGAGCGTGCGCGGCTGGCGGCACAGCTCGAGGAGCGCCGGATGGCTGCGGAGATGGATCTGCGCCGTGCCGAGGTCGCGAAGAAGCGCCCGACTTGGATGCTCGTCGTGACCGGTCTTGCCGCGGCAGCGGCTGTCGGCCTGACACTGTTCGCGGTCGATGCCTCGCGCACGACCGAGCGCGCGCAGGAGAAGCAGCAGCTCGCGTTGGCCGAGAAGGAGACCGCGAAGTCGGCGCTACGCGACGTGCAGGCACGTATGGCCGCACTCCAGGCCGACATCGACGAGTTTGACGTGCGGCTCGGTCAGCTCCAGGACCAGCTCATCCACGCGCAGTCCAAGGCGGACCGCGACCGCGTTGCCAAGGAGATTGCCTCGGCGGCTGCGGACAAGCGCGACAAGCAGAAGCAGCTGGCTGCCAACCAAGCGGCGGCCGAGAAAGCCGCGCGAAACGTGATCATCGACGTCAAGGGATGTACGGACACCGCCCTCGGCTGCCTGAAGATGTCGAAGCAGCCGTGATACGATCGGCGCTCTGAGGGCGCATCTGTCTGCTCGTGCACGGGTGAGCGTCGCCGGCCTGGTGCTTGCGGGCGCTGCGCTCGCTGCATTTGCGGACGGGCCCGACGATCGGCTCGTGTTCGAGCCGACACCGGAGGCCAAGGACGCGCAGAAGCTCGGTGGGTCCGAGGTCGAGAAGGCGCAGAAGCTCGCGAAGGCCAAGCAGTTCGCCGATGCCGCGACCTTGCTCGAAGGACTCTCGAAGCGGCTGCCGGCGTCGGTTCACGACTGCAACCTGGCGCTCGCCTATCTTCGCGCGAGCGCACTGACCCGCGCGCAGCTGGCGTGGGATTTGTCGGGGCTGCGCAACGGTGCGCGTCCCAAGTGGTGCACCGGCGAAGTGTCGACCCAGCTGTCGGAGGCACTGCGCGCCGCGAAGTACGTCCCGACCGCGCTCGACATCGTGCCTGCCGATGCGCTGGTCGAAGTCGGCGGCGCCGCGCTTCGCAACATGCGCACGGTGTGGTTGCCTGCGCAGCCGACCACGATCACGGCCAGCGCACCCGGCAAAGTCACGCAGACGATCAACGTGACGATCGCGGCCCCGAGTGCGCGGATCGCGATCACGCTCGAGGCACCCAGGCCCGTCTTCGCGCCCGATGCCGGCGTCGTCGAGCCGATGGCGCCGCCGGATGCCGCAGTCTACGTACCGCCCGCATCCATGCCCGATGCCGCGGTCGAGACGCCACCCAACGATGACAACGCGTTGATTCGTGTTGGTGGAGCGCCGGTCGGCTACCGCGTGTTCTCGCTGGGCGTCGCGGTGCTCAGCTTCGTGGCCGCCGGCGTGACGGGCTACCTGGCGTACGACGCGAAGCAGAGCGCGAACGAGCGCTACAAGTCGGATCCCGAGTTCGCGTCGAAGAAGGACGAGTACTCGTCCAACGCGGAGTGGGCGGTCGGCACCACCGTGCTCGGTGTCGTGGCGACTGGCGTCTATGTCTACTTCCTGACCCAGGGCGACAAGGTCATCCCCAAGCCCGGGCGGATCCGAGTGGGCGTCGACGGCAACGGTGGCATTGGCATCAGCTACGGCGGCACGTTCGGAGGCGGCAAGTGACCACGTCGGCGCCGTCACCCAAGGGTACACTCCTGCATCGCCTGTGTCCGAGCTGTGACACCGACGTGCTCGAGGACCGCACGACGTGCGCCGAGTGCGGCAGCAAGCTCGTGGAAGTTCGTGACGAGATCGACAACACCGTCGGCACGGTCATCGACGAGCGCTTCGAGATGCGCGCGAAGATCGGGCAGGGCGGCATGGGCACCGTGTACCGCGCGTGGCAGAAGTCCATCGGTCGCGAGGTCGCGATCAAGCTGATGGATCGCTCGTACTCGCGAGACGCGATGGCAGTGCGCCGCTTCCTGCGCGAAGCGCGCCTCGCCAGTCAGCTGTCGCAGCCGAACACGGTCAGCATCTTCGATTTCGGTCAGTCGGGCGACGGTCGCCTGTTCATCGCGATGGAGCTGATCCGCGGTCGCACGTTGCACGAGGTCGTGCAGATCGACGGCGCATTCTCGATCGCGCGCTGCGTGCGGATCGGCGTTCAAATCTGCGATGCGCTCGAGGCCGCGCACACCATCGGCATCATCCACCGCGACCTCAAGCTCGAGAACGTGATCCTGCTCGATCATCCACCGGGCCGCGATCTGGTGAAGGTCCTCGACTTCGGGCTCGCGAAGAACATCCGCGATCCAGGCTCGCGCGCCACCGAGTCCGGAATCGTCGTCGGGACGCCGCGCTACATGTCTCCCGAGGCGGCGACAACCGGCGCCTCCGTGCCGGCGGGTGACATGTACAGCCTCGGCGTGATCCTTGGCGAGCTCGCGGTGGGCAAGCCGATGTGGACCGGCGACTCGATCGCCGAGCTCATCACGCAGAAGATGGATCCACGTGCTGCGGTGGCACGCTCGCCGGGCCCGCTGCGCCCGCTCCTCGCGAAGCTGCTCGATCCAGATCCCGATCGCCGCCCCAACGCGGCGCAGGTGCGCGCGATGCTGAGCAGCGTGCCGATGGAGCCGAGTGCCGGCGACACGGTGCCCGACGCGGAGCCTGAAGCCGGTGCGACCACGAACCTGCGCAGCATGAGCCCGCGCCCCACAGCCGGCGCTACGACTCGCCAGCTCACACCAGACAAGATCGCGCTCGCACCGACGGTCACGCCGGTGCCGCGGCTTCGCACGGATCCGTGCGCGAGCGACACGCGCGCGACAACGGCGCCCTCGCTCGTCGATCTGGATCGGCCGCCGGTGCGGCGCTGGCCGTTGCTCGTGATCGGGGCCGGTGCGGTCGCGGCGATCGCGGTCGCGGTGGTCGTCGCGAGTCGCGACTCGGATGCGCCGCGCAGTCCCGCCGCCGCGATCCTCGATGCGGGCGCGCTCGCCACCGTCGGGATCGATGCCTCGGTCGCCGTTGTCGACGCCGCGCCCGTGGTCGAGACAGCTGCGATGGTGACGCTCAAGGTGACGAGCGAGCCCAGCGGCGCGACCGTGCAGGTCGGCCAGCAGACGAAGACGACACCGTTCGAGCTCGTGGTCGAGCGCGGCGGGTTGCCGATCGAGCTCCTTGCCAAGCTGCCCGGTCGCCTGCCGACCACGCTCATGGTCGTTCCCGACGCGGACAAGCCCGCGGTGATCAAGATGCGCGCGCGCCCGACCAAGGCCCGCGGGCCCAACGATGAGGCCACGCCGTTCTGATGCGCGGTCTCGCTCTGCTCGTCGCGTGCAGCGGCTGTCTCATCAGCGAGCCGGAGGGCGCGCTGCAATCCTGGCCACCGACACTGGGCGGTACCGTCGAAGCCGTGGTCGCCGGTGACCTCGACGCGAATGGGTCGACCGACGTCGTGGTGATGATGTCGGGCAAGGAGAACCAGGCCGGGCTCTATCTCCTCGAGAGCGACATCGATCTGATGTGGGAGACCGGCGATCCGGTGAAGTCATTCTCGGAGTTCGTGCCGATGATCGATCTCGTGCACCCCGCAGCGGCCTTCATCGAGGGTGGCGCCGCGCCACGCATCTACATCGCCAGCGGCACCGACACGCTCACGATCTCGTCGTTCGCGAACAACCTGGAGTTCATCGAGTACAACTTCACGACCGTGGCGGGCGCCGGCGCGGCCTGGGCGCGCATGATCGATTTTCCCGGCGACATGCCGCACGTCGCGGTTTCGAACGGCAGCACGATCGAGCACCTCCTCGCGGATGGGCTCGAGGATCCCCGCCCGCTGCCGGCACCCATGTCACCGACGTGGAATCTCGCGCAGGTCGCGACGTCGTACGTCGACGGCACGAACCAGATTGCGGTGGTCGCGACAGCCGACGCGATCTATCGCTGCGTGATTCCCACCACGCCGGGCGCCATGTTCATGTGGGAGGTCGTCCGCATGGGAACGGGGACATGGGTCGGCCAGACCGCATACGACTTCAACGGCGACGGGCGCGAGGAGATCCTCGGCCTCGACGTGCAGGCTCACAAGGTCTGCGTTGTCGACCCGGGGGCGAGCGTGATTCCGGTCGCGACGCCGTCGTGCATTCCGCTCGGCTCGCCGTTCACCGGCACCGACGTCACGATCTTCGCGGGCACGAACCTGACGATGAACCCGGGCCTCGACATCCTCGTCGCGCAGGCCAATGGCAACGAGACCAGCTACTCGCTCGCCGAGGAGGTCACCTATATCCCGGCGACCATGACCCTGATGGGCGAGATGGTGCGCACGCTTCCGGTCTCTGGCCCGCCGCGCGGCCATAGCGTGCTCGCAACGCCGAGCCCGGGCCGGCCCGCATCGCTGCTCACGTTTGGCACCGACGGTACGGCGGTGTGCATCCTGGGCCCTTGCTAGTTTCACGCATGGGCAGCGGCACCCGGCGACGCTAGTCTCTCGTCTCATGCGGCGCAGGTTGGTGGCGGTGCTCGTGCTTTCGCTTGGGAACGTCGCGCACGCAGATCTGCTCTACGTCGAGGCCCTCGGCAAAGCCGGTGCGTATGGCGTCGGCTTCGAGCGCGTGATGACAGAGCGGCTGTCGCTCGGCGTGGCCGCATCGTTCATCAGCCTCGCGGGTCAACACATCTACACCGCCGCGCCGTACCTGCACGGCACGGTTCTCGGTTCCGCACGACACGCGCTCTTTGGTGAGGTCGGCGCAGTGCTCGCTCACTCGCGCATCCCGTCGCCCGTCGAGGACTGGGATGGCATGAGCGACACCGGCGGCGGCGGCTTTCTGTCGATCGGCTACGAGTACCGCCGCAGCCGCTTCGTCGTGCGCGTGAGCGGTGCGGTGGTCGCTGGCGAAGGCGGCCTCGGTCCGATGATCGGCATCGCGCTCGGAGTGAACCCATGAAACGGCTCGTGACGATGCTGCTCGCAGCGTGTGCGGGGCCGGGCGACGCGGGCGGTGAGTGGGAACCCGCCGAATCGATCGCCGGTGACCTCGCAGTCGAGCTCGGTCCGTCGCCCGCACCCGGCGATGTCGCGGACTGCACGCTGCGCGTCGCGAGCTTCAACGTGCATTACGCCGGCGACCCCGAGAACATCGCCGCGCATATCCGCGCGTCTCGCTACGTGGGCACCGCGGACGTCATCCTGGTGCAAGAGACGCGCGGCTACTCCGACGAGCCGACCACGCGCACGCAACGCATCGCCGACGCCCTCGCCATGACGTGGGCGTACGCGCCGGCCAAGACGCTGCCTGAGGGTGGCACGCACGGCAATGCGATCCTGAGCCGCTGGCCGCTCGAGAACGTCTCGGTGCGGCGGCTGCCGTACATCGATCAGGCGTTTCGTGCCGAGCGGCGCAGCGCGATGGCCGCGGACATCATGCTCGGCGAGCGGCACATTCGCATCGTCAACCTGCACCTCGACGTGCGGCTCACGCCGGTCGAGCGTGTCCGCCAGCTCGATCCCGCGGTGCGCGATACCGACGAGCGGCTGATTGCTGGTGGCGACTTCAATACGAACCCGTGGACGTGGGCCGGCTCGATCGTGCCGCTGACCAGCAGCGAGGCCGTGCTCGGTCAGCCACAGGCCGCGGTGATCGACGACTTCCTGGCGGCGCGTCGGTTCACCGGTGCGATCGCGCCAGACGTCAACACGATGCGCATCCCGGTCTTCAGCATGCGGCTCGACAATCTCTACGCACGCGGACTGTCGATCCTCGATGCGGGCGTCGAGTACGTCGACGGCTCGGACCACTGGCCGCTGTGGTTCGACGTCGACGTCTGTCGCGACTAGGCTTCGGGCTCCTTGAGCGCGAGCGTGCACAGCGCAGCCGCGCCGATGAGTCCGGCGCATGCGAGGTAGAGGCCGAACCGAGAGCCCGAGTCGATCTTGGTCTCCTTCATGACCTTCTTGCCCATCTCACCGCCGCCGTCCTTTTTGGCCATCTGGCCGACGACGTGTTCCTTCATGTCGCCGCCGACTTTGATCCACAACCCGATCAAGGCGCCAAGGCATGCGACCGAGCACACGGCGACACCCGTCATGCCCTTGCGCGTCTTCAGCCACGACAGGCCGAATGCGCCGGCCGCGAGCACGAGCGCGACGATCGCGAGCGGCTCGATCGGCACCTTCGGGAGAGCCATGTCGCCGCTCATCATGCCGCCGCCGCCGGCCTTGCCACCTTCTTCGGCAGCCTCGGCGAGCAGACCACCGGGCTTGCATCCGGCGACCATGTCCGCGCCGGACACGGTCACGACATCCATGCCCTCGCAGGACACACCGAAGAACGGCAGGAAGAAGCACGCGATCGTGAGGCCGGTGATGAACCGCCCGATCTTGAACCAGAGTCCGCGCTTGCTGGATGCCTGTTTTTTTGCCATGGAGGCCGCCAGCCTATCAGTGAAGAAGTGTGTAAGGGCGAGCCAACCGACGCATCCCAGGCCATGATGATCTGGTGAGAAGAGCTCTGCTTGCTGCGTTGTTCCTCGTCGCCTGCAAGGAGGCGAAACCCGCCGATCCGGCTGCGAAGGAGACCCCTACGCCGACGGAACAAGCCCCGCAGGCCCGGCCGCGGCCGACGTTGCCGAGCCCCGAGCCTGGAACCGACGATGGACGCGAGCGTCCGCGGTTGCCTGGCGATAACGGCGACGACGAGGGCCGGCGCCGCCGTGACCGCGATCCCGCGGAGCGCGAGGAGATGCGCACGCGCCGTGAGGAGCGCCGCCAGCAGCGCGAGGAGATGCTCGACACCAACAAGGATGGTGTCGTGAGCGACGCGGAGCGCCAGCAGCGGATGGAGCCGATGCGCAAGCGGCTCGATGCCGACGGCGACGGCAAGCTCACGCCCGAGGAGCTCACCGCCTCCTCGGATCGCCGCATGGGCTTCGATGATCCGGCGGCCGTCGACACGAACAAGGACGGCGAGATTTCACTCGCCGAGCTCGACGTGGCGGTCACCGCACGGCGCGAGCAGATGCGCGAGCGCTGGCGCGGCCGCGGCGGACGCGGCTCGGCCGATGTCGGTCCGGAGTGACGAATCGCGCCGCTGGCGCACCCCGACGCTGAGACCCACGGCTATCGTTTCGGCCATGGGTCTACTCAGCAAATTCATGGGCGGTGCGCCCGCAAAGAAACCAACCGACGACGTTCTGCTGCTGCACTCCATCATGTGCATGGCCGCGGCCGACGGGATGATCGAGGACGCCGAGGACGAGATGATTCGCAACTACGCGAACACCCTCCCGGAGTTCCGCGACATGGACGGCTCGGAGTTCCAGAAGTGCTTCGAGCAGTGCGTGAAGATCTCGCACAAGTACAACCGCGACATGAAGTCGTCGTTGCAGGTGCTCAACGAGATCCAGAGCGACGCCATTCGCAAGAAGGCGTTCGTCCTTGCGGTCGACATCGCGATGTCCTCGGGCGACGTGGACGAGAACGAAGAAGAGATGCTCGAGGCGATGCAGCGCATCCTTCGCATCGACGACAGCCTCGCGCAGCGCGCTGTCGAGATCATCGGCCTCAAGTACGTCAAGTAAGCCGATGACGACTGCGACTGAAATCCAGTCGCGTCGTGACCGCATGCTCCGCGAGGAGCTCGTCGAGGACTGGGGCGTGAAGCATGCGCTCAAGAAGATCGACAAGCTCACCAGCGGGTATGGGTTGCGTACGCGCCGCAACTTGCTCACGGGCGCGCTGCGCCTGACGCGCTCGATGGCGCCCGATGCCCACCGCTCCCTCTCGGCGTGCCGTGAAGTGCTCGGCTGGGACAAGCCCGTCGAGCTCTACGTCAAACCCGATCCGATGGTGCAGGCCTTTTGCACGCGTGCGGTGTCGGGCCCGATCATCATCGGCGTCAGCTCGCGCCTGCTCGAGACGTTCTCGGATGCAGAGCTTCGCTTCGTGCTCGGGCACGAGCTCGGACACGCGGTCTACGATCACTTCGCGATCCCGATGCCGGTGACCGCGTCGCTCCAGGATGTCGGCGGCAAGTTCGTGAGCCGTCCGGTGTCGCTCAAGCTCTATCTGTGGTGCCGGGCAGCCGAGGTCAGCGCGGATCGCGCTGGCGTCGTGTGTGCGGGCGGGGTCGATCCCGCGGCGCACGCGCTGCTCAGGATCGCGAGCGGGCTCGGTAGCAACGTGATCAAGCCGGACCTCGCAGCCTTCACCTCGCAGCTCGATGCGCTGCATGCGGCACCGGCCGCGTGCGCGGACGAGCGGGACGAGGAGGGCGTGCTCGACTGCTTCGATACCCATCCGTACAGCCCGCTCCGCGTGCGTGCGCTGCTCGCCTTCGGGCGGTCGGCTGCATTCCAGCGCGCGACCGGCAAGGCAACGGATGGCATCGATGCGGACGAGCTCGAGCGCCTCGTCGAGCACGATCTCGGGGTGATGGAGCCGTCCTATCTCGAGGACAAGACCGAGCACGCCGAGCTGATGCGGCGTGTGCTGTTCTGCGGTGGCGTATGCGTCGCCGCGGCCAATGGCGAGATCGCCCCGAGCGAGCTGCGCGCGCTGCGTGCCCTGCTCGGCGCGAAGAACGTCGATATCCCCGAGGAGCTCGACGCGATTCGCAAGGAGCTGGTCGAACGTGCGGCCGAGGCGAAGGACAAGGTCTCGTTCGCAGGGCGCGCGCAGATCGTCCAGCACGCGACGATCGTCGCGGCGGCCGATGGGGTGGTCGAGGATAGCGAGCTGGCCGAGCTCACGAACCTGGCAAATGCCCTCGGTGTCGATCCACAGGTGATCGATCACACGCTCGCGGGGGCCTCGGCGCCGATGGACTGACCGCCGGCCGGCCAGTCGTGATAAATGGCAGTCAGATGACTCGTTGCCTCCCCAAGTTCCTGTTCCTCGCCTTTGCCCTGACCGCCTGCGCAGGCGGTGACGACTCCGGCGAGAAAGAGCCCACCGGGCCTCGCTGCGGCAACGGAACCGTCGAGGGCACCGAGGAGTGCGACGACGGCAACCGCCTGGCCGGCGACGGCTGCAGCAGCTGCCGCAACGACAACCTCGCGCCTGCGGTGTGTGGCGATGGCATGGTCGCGCAGACCGAAGGCTGCGACGACGGCGCGACGGCGCCCGACGATGGCTGCTCGGACACCTGCTCGGTCGAGTCGGGCTACACCTGCGCGGGCGCTCCGTCGGTTTGCACGATGCAGCCGGGCGGCGCGGCCGGCACCTGTGCGAACCCGTACGTGATC
>JBBQFU010000255.1:0-12364 GCA_038322185.1 Haliangiales bacterium | reverse complement strand
ACGATGACCGTATCGAGCTTCCTGACCGCGAAGCCCACCAACGCCGACGCAAAGACTGGCGCGCCAAACCTCGTGATCTCGCGGATGCGTCCTGCGGACAGACGAACTCTCGGTCGCCAGTCGCTGGCGCGCCACAGCATGATGGCGGAGATCACGTCAGCGACGAGGACCTGCAAGACGAGGCTATAGGTGCCGAGGCCTGATAGCGCTGCCGTGATGCCCGCGATTCCAGCGATGCCTGCTGCGATCAGACCGCGCAAAGACAAGGAGCGAAATTTCAGGTCTCTGACGAGTAGCCCGGTCGGCACCACAGTCAGCGACCGGATCATGAGAGACAACGCCAGCAGCCGTACGATTGGAGCCACCGATGGCTCCGCGAACGTGGCCGCAAGCGGGGCTGCGCTGATGACGATGATGCCCGCGAGCGTGGCGCCGATGACAATGCTCATCCAGAACACCGCGTCTAGATGTTCTGCGGCTAGCTCCTTCACTTGCGCGATGAACGTGGAGTAGCCCTGATTGGTGAACAGCTCGGCGAGGGTCGTGATCGTCATCGCAAGGGCGATCGCGCCAAACGCTGACCGATCGAGAATTCGTCCGGTGACGGCGACAACAAGAAGGCTCAGGAATCGCCCGGCAAGGTTTTGCACCAGGCTCCATTTCACTCCGTGAATGGACGCTCGTCGGAGGTTCATGTCCCGCCGCTGTGTCGCAGCTCGAAGATCCCGCATCCGTACTTGCACCCGTAGCTGGTGCCAGCCGATTCATCGAGCGCAACGTTCTCGTGCAAAGCACCGCCGTCGTCGACGTACGAGAACGCCAATACTTCGAACGACGAGGCTAGCTTCTCCAGCATGTAAGGCACGCTGAAGACGCGCTGCGAGTTGAACTCCACGCGGCTCGGCCCAATCGGGACTGAGAGGTACAAGGTTCCACCAGGCCGCAGCAGCTCACGTAGTCCCGCAATGCCCTTGAGGTGCCCAGACGGATCGATCGGGTCACCATATCGGCCGAGCCCGAAGTGTTCGAGGGCGTGCAGACACGAGACGGAATCAGCAACTCCGCGGAGGCTGTCCGGCAGTGCGGTCAAGTCTCCGGTAGTGAACGTGACGTTTGGAACGGTCGCCAGGGACGGTCGGATATCGATGACTTCGATATTTCGAAAGGACGCGACGTGCGCGACAAAGCCGTCTACGCGCGAGCCGACATCGATGTGACGCTCTGGATTGCGCGCGAAGATACGACGGGCCACGAGCAGATCCTGATGGAAGTAGTGCCCCGACGCGGTTCCGCCAGGTTGTCCCTTGTCGTCCAGGCTCGGACTCAGCGGCCCCCAGGGAAGGTCGGAGCTGATTGCGGCCGACTGCCGCTTGAACTCACGGAGGTCATCGAGAAACCAGCTCAGGCTCCGTGCTGCACGAAGACCCACTCCGGGGCGTACACCGAGGGTCCGTAGTGCCGTTTTCCAGTTCACGGCCGTGCCTCGATCTCTGCGCGGTTACGGCTCAATGCTGCCCTGCGGTAGCATACTCAAGTCGCCTTGCGCCAGACGTTGCCGGAGGCAGGCTAACGCACCTGGCTCACCAGCACCGCATCGTCGCCCGGGCCCATCTCCGATCCCGTGAGCACCAGGAACTCGCCAACACGCACGAGGTGATTCGTGCGCGTCATCGGCAACGCGCCAAGCGCGGTCCACGCAACCACCCCACCATCACTCGCCAGCTCACCGGCATACACGTTGGCGGTGCCCGGCGCCCCGAACACGACCCCCATCCACCGACAGCCAATCATCGACCACCGCCTCGCCGAACGCCGTCGGCGACCTGCGCACGCTGCCATCCGCGAGCGACTGCACCCACGACATCAGTCATCGTTACCCAGCGCCTCATTCTTGTAGCCGCCGACCCTGTACGCGAAATCCTCGCCGAACGCGATCTGCGTCTGGGCTCGGAATCCGATGTGCCAGTCGCGATCGGTCGTCCACTCGAAGACCCCGCTCAGCCACCAACGTACTCGTCCGATCGCCGGACATCGGGGTTCGCGTCTCGGTGGCGAACATCCTGCCGTCGCGCACCGCTGCCTCGATCGAGGTAGCCGCATCCGTTGCTGTCGCCGTGAGCGCGGTCATGGGTGACAGCGGTCCGGTGTCAGTGCGTCCACTTCTAGCCCGGGCGCACCGTCGTAGAGGCCACCGAGCAGGTACAGGACGTTGCTCTCGCTCGTCGCGGCGCACTCGGTCACCCGGGCTCGGCATGCGACCGGCTATTTGCCACGGGCCGAGGTGACCGTTGGTGATTGTGTCGCATGGATCTCGTCCGTCTCCACAAATCCGCCGGCATCGGCGTAGTTGCCACCGATGACGAGCACCCAGTCACCGAGCTCGGCGCTGCAATGATTCGCGCGCGGCGTCGGTAGTGGCGGACCCGCAATCCACGGCCGGAGCTCACCAGTGGCGGTGGGCGCACGAGGTGCTGCAGCCGACGGGGATAATGAAAACGCAGGAAGCTCGCATGCGTGGACGTTCGGCTACGTCCGACGCTCGAACAAGTACGACGTTGTTGCAGCTACGTGACGCGTCTTGTGGCCGCAACACCGGCGGCTGACAACATCACGACTACTGCGCGAGGACGAGGCTGATGCGGAAGTTCGCTTCGCGGCGGTCCGTCGGGCGGCCAAACTTCCACGTCTTGATCAGGCCAGCCACGCACGCATTGACCTGCGGCGAGATGCCCGTCGCTTCGCCAGCGACGTTGCCGTACGAGCTGATCGAAAAGGTCAGCGTTACCTTGCCCTTCAGCGACGAGTCGATCGCGAGGCCCTTGTTGTAACAACGGCGCAGGCCGGTGATGTACGCGGTGTTGATCTTGTTGACCATCGTGTCGACCGTCAGCGCCGCGTTCATCGCGGCCATCGTCGCTTCGACGGCGGCCGTGCGCGCCACGCGCGACTGCGGCGCCGGATGCGCCTTGGTCTTGCGATACTCGGCATGCGCGAGCGACGGGGTGAGTGCGAGGGCAGCGGCGACAACGAGGGCGGCGTTCTTCATCATGCCGGTCCGTATTGCGGCTCGCGCGCCAGCGCCTCGGTGACGCAAGTAGCTGAGATCCAACATGTCATACAGGGTCGCGACGCACCCTGGGGTGAAGATCTACCCGGGCTTAGCGCGCTAGTGCGAGACGTGCGCGAAAGTTCTCACACGTCGCACGCATGCCGTCTTCGAGCGACACCTTCGGATCGAAGCCGAGCATCGCGCGCGCCTTCGTGATGTCGGGACAGCGGCGCTTCGGATCGTCGGGCGGCAGCGGCTGGCGCACGATCTCGACGCGATTGCCGGCGACCTGCATCGCGGTCTCCGCCAGCTGCAGCATCGTGTACTCGCCGGGGTTCCCCATGTTGACCGGCGAGTTGAACGCATCCACCCGCATCGCGGCGATCAGGCCATCGACCAGATCTGTCACGTAGCAGAACGAACGCGTCTGCTCGCCTTCGCCGTAGATCGTGATCGGACTGTTCTCGAGCGCCTGCACCAGGAAGTTCGAGACCACACGCCCGTCACCGAAGGCCATGCGCGGACCGTACGTGTTGAAGATGCGGATGATGCGCGCATCGACACCGTGCACGCGCCGCGCATCCATCAGCAGCGTCTCGGCGACACGCTTGCCCTCGTCGTAACAGGCCCGCTCGCCGATCGGATTCACGTTACCGAAGTAGTCCTCGGTCTGCGGATGCACCAACGGATCGCCATACACCTCGGACGTACTCGCGTGAATGATGCGGCACTTGCGCGACCGCGCATGTTCCACCAACCGCAGCGCACCGAGCACACTCGACGTCAGCGTCGCGTGCGGATCCGACTGGTAATGGATCGGCGACGCGGGACACGCGAGGTTGAAGATGATCTCGGAGTAGGCGTGCAGCGTCTCGCGCACGTCACCGATCTCGAGGTGGAAGTGACGATTGCGACCGGCCGCCTCCAGATTCCCCAGATCACCGGTCATCAAGTTATCGAGGCCGACAACCTCGAAGCCTTCTTCGAGCAGGCGATCGACGAGATGCGAACCGATGAATCCCGCAGCGCCCGTGACGAGGACCGTACGACGCGTTGAACCCAGACCCATCTAGATCTCGAGCTCGTCGCCTTCACGCGCCGGCGTGAGCGCGATGCCATGCGGATCGAGCAGCGACTTGCACGAGGCGACAATGCCGTCGACATCGTCGTCGCTGTAGTCCTGATCGTAGTGGAACGGGACCAGACGCTTCACCTTCGCAGCGACCGCGGCGGCACACGCCTCCTCGTACGACGAGAAGCCACGGTTGCGCCGCGTCGCCTGATCCTCCGGCCGGTAGGTCGAATCGTGCAGCAGCACGTCCGCACCACGGTAGTGCGCGAGCGCTTCCTTCGACGGCCCACCATCGGGATAGCCGACGTCACTCGCGTAGACGAACGTCTTGCCCGCATCCTCGATCCGGAACGACAGCGCGGTGGTCGCACCGTGCGCATGCTCGCGCGTGGTGACGCGTGCACCCTCGGCCTCGAAGTAGTCCTCGCACAACGCAGCCTTCACATCGAAGGTGGCGCTGAAGTTCTTGAGCGTCTGCAGCGGCGAGAAGTTCGGATCCATCTGCCCCTCGAGGATCTCCTCGAGGACGCGCGGCGAGCCGCCCGGCCCCCACACGGTGAACGAGTTGCCACCGATGAACACCGGCGGGAAGAAGCCAAGGCCCTGGATGTGATCCCAGTGCGTGTGGCTTAACAGAATGGTCGCCTTGCCCTGGCCCTTGCCGAACTCGGTCGCCATGAGCGTGTTGCCGAGGTGCATGAGCCCGGTGCCCATGTCGATGATGATCAAGCCGCCCGACGCGGTCGTGACCGACACGCACGAGGTGTTGCCACCATAACGGTTCGTCTCGGGCCCCGGCGCGGGGATCGAGCCACGCACACCCCAGAAGCGGATCTTCATGTCGAATCTCCGAGTGGGATCTCGAGGCCCTCGTATGCCGAGACCAACGTGAACTTGTCGTTCGCATCGGCAACGACCTGACGGTACTGCGCGAGGATCTGATCGTTCTGCTCGTCGGAGCGCATTGGCGCGTGGTGGAACAGACACAGCTGCTTCACGTTGGCCTCGCGCGCGATGTCGATCGCATCGTCGGGCCGGCTGTGTCCCCAGTGCGGTCGCACCTTGTACTCGTCGGCCGTGAACTGCGTGTCGTAGATCAACAGGTCGGCGTTCTTGCACAGGTTCACGACGCCCTCGCGCATGACCTTGAGCTCGTCCTTGATCGGCGGCGGCAGCGTGCCGAAGCTAGGCCCCTCGACGAAGTCGGTGCCGAGCAGTATGTCGGTGAACGGCGCGGTGTCGCTGCAGTAGACGACCACCGCCCGATCCACCTCCACGCGATACGCGATCGCGATCGACGGATGGTTGAGCCGTGCGGCCATCACCTTGGCCTTGCCGATATTGAACGACGCGCCCTCGATGAGCTCGTGGAAGTTCATCTCGGCCTGCATCGCGGCGAGCGGCACCGGGAAGTAGGGCGCGTTGTGCTGCTGGCTGAACACGGCCTCGAGGTGCATGTCGCGCTGGCGGGCGAAGATGTGGACCTTGTTGCCGGCCTTGTAGAGCGGCGAGAAGAACGGCAGGCCCTGGACGTGGTCCCAGTGGGTGTGGCTGATCAGGATCGAGGCCTTGCCCTTGCCGTCCTTGAACAGGTCCTCCATGAGCGACTTGCCGAGGCGGCGGATGCCGGTGCCCGCGTCGATGATGATCGGCATGCCGCCCTCGGGACGGACCTCCACGCACGACGTGTTCCCGCCGTACCGGTTTGTCGCCCGTCCGGGGACCGGGATCGAGCCTCGAACTCCCCAGAACCTGACCTTCATCGCGCGCCGGGGCCGAACGTAACGCCAAGAGATACGTGTGGCTAGAGGCTTGTTTCGTAATCCGGTCTTGATTTGGGAAATACGACCACGCGCAGAAACCGCTGTTTCGAGATTCGACGCTCAGGCGATGTGACGCACGAGCTCGTCGATCGTTGATGTCAGGGACAGACCTTAAGATCACGCGTGGTGTCGACTAGCGAGCCGAAGCGGACGCGCGGTCCGAACAGGTCCAAAGCGTGGGTCCGGCGGCCTGACGACGGCCTGTCGTTGCTCCGACTCGCGGTCGATACTAGCGACCCGGTCCAGCGCGCTAGGCTCGAGACGATGTACTCGGCCGCGTATTCGCTGCGCCGCGCGGTGCAACGCGATGCCCGGGCGCGTACGCGGGCGTACTGGGCCGCCTCCCACGAGCGAGGCCAAGATGCAGTGAGCGTGCGCGAGCGGCTCGGTCTATCACGCAAAGGTCTCGAGAACGCCGCATACGCTCACCTCGAGGGAGCGCCCCACTTGCGCCGAGGGATGACCAAGGCGCTTGCGATGCACTTGGCCGATAGTGTGTGGAACGCAACCGAACGCCATTTGTTCGCCGACGCGACTGGTAAACGTACCGGTATGCCTCAACCAGGCGCTTGGTTCGACTTCGCAGGGCTTGTTGGCCGGGCGCGTTCGCATACGCGCGAACGCAAGTGGGAGACCTTTCGGTTGCACGGCTCGCTCGGTGGGCATCGTGGCGCGTACACCGGCAACGATAGCCGGTTCGTCCAGCCCGACCGCCTGCGCCCAGTGCTCGAGCCTGACGACGGTTGGTGGCACTACGCCGGTCCGCTCGCCGTAGTGTTTACCGGGCTGCCGATCGGCATGCTTGTACTTCCAGTACGACTGCCGACGGCACCTTCGAACCAGCCGATCCTTGAACATCACCTGGCGGATCCGTCGCGCTGGCACAAGCTCGACATGATTCGCCATCGCGATCCAACGTCGCCGGGCGGTTGGCGCTACGAAGCGCATTTGTACGTTTTGACGACGCTCTACATCGCGCCCACTGCTGTGGCGCGGCGCGCGAAGGCGCTAGCGACGAACGCTAATCGTCGGGCGGGTATCGACGTCAATGTGTCAAACGTGACCGTCGCGTCGCACTCGAACGGCGAGGACCTGCGCGTGACTCGCGTGGTGCAAGACGACAGCGCGCGTCGCACGATGGCTGCCCGGGTCAAGCGGCAAAGGTGCAAGAACCGGCGAGTCGAGCGGTCGCGGCGCGCGACCAATCCCGAACAATACGAGCTGTCGGCGCGCCAGAAAGCGCACAACCAGCGGCGCGAGCAAGCAGGCTTGTCGCCCGTGCAGATGATTCCTCGTGGTCCGCGCAGGCGACGCACAAATGGCGCTCCGCAGTCGGCCTACCGTGACGACACGCTATCAGGCACTTACCGTCGTGAACGCGCTGCGGCGGCGTGCGAAGGCGAGGCGGCCGCCCGAGCGCGTCGCGAGTTCGCACGCCAGATCGCCGCGCGCTTAGTCTGTGATCACGGTTTCTCATTCGTCAGTGAGGATTGCAATCTGCAGAGCTGGTCGCGTCGCTGGGGCCGCCGCATGGCAGCTTTCACGCCGGGCCTGCTCGTAAGCGCGCTTGAGCGTGAAACCGCTGCCGTCAAGAGGCTCGGCAGCGCCAGCGGCGTTGAGCGCGCCGCGACCCAGACCACCGCGATGTCCCAGCACTGCTTGTGTGGAAAGCGCGTCGCCAAATCGCTGACCGAGCGCACGCACGTGTGCGGCGGATGCGGCTTGTGCGGCGATCGCGACGCCGTGTCTGCAACGCTCGCGGCCTGTGTCACGTTCGCCGCTCAGGGTGTGCCTGCTTCCGCGAGGGTCGACTTCGGGCTTGCGGGCGAGCTCCTCGATGCACCGAGCACGCGTGAGCGCTTGTTCGCCACTCTTCCCTATGTTCTCCAAGGACGGCAAGACGTCCAGTCCGAGTCAACTGCGCATTCCGCCCGAGACGGATCGTCCGTCGCGGGGAGGGGGCCTACACCCGACCGACTGGTCATGGTGGCTCGGCGAATCGTTGGCACGGCGTCGTATCCAACCCTGGATGAGCGGGGCGGTCTTGACCGTCACACCACGCCAGAACGGGTGCGAACGCGAACCAACCTGTTCCCTAATACTGGCGAGAACTCGACAGATTACCGGACAGTTCTTAGAACAGCTTGCGGGAATCGAGAAGGATCGTCACCGGCCCGTCATTGACCAGCTCGACCGCCATGTCTGCTGCGAATTCACCAGCTTCGACGCGCGCGACACCGGCCTCGCGAATCATGGTCAGCGACTGCTCGTAGAGGGCACGAGCGGCCACCGGCTCGAGCGCCCCGGTGAAAGCAGGACGGCGACCCTGGCGAACATCACCGTAGAGCGTGAATTGCGAGACGACGAGCACACCACCGCCGGTGTCGAGGACGGACTTGTTCATCTTGCCGGCGTCGTCCGCGAAGATGCGAAGGTTGACGAGCTTGTCGACGATGTACGTCAGGTCGGTCTGCGTATCGCCCGCACCCGCACCGAGGAGGACGAGCAGGCCACTGTCGATCGAGCCCGTGATCCGGGTGTCGATGGTCACGCTCGCCCGGGTAACTCGTTGAACTACCGCCCGCATTTGCCCATCGTACAGGCAACCGTGTGAGCTTGCCGGGGGTCGAAACGGCCGCTAGGATGCGCCCGCTCATGCGTTCCCTGATTCTCATCGCGCTCGTCGTGGCCGCTGGCTGCGGCAAGGAGATCGGGGACTCGTGCGTCGTCAGCTCCGACTGTGACCCCAACGGAACCCGCATCTGCGACGTGTCGCAGAAAGAGGGTTACTGCACGATCATGGGCTGCGACTACTCGACCTGCCCCGAGGAGTCGGCCTGCATCCGCTTCTTCAGCGGCTCGTTCGCGAACCGCCTGTGCGACGAGGAGCCCGGCTGCTCGTTCGACGAGCTCTGCGACATCAACAACCACTGCGTCCCGCGGACCGCCGAGGCCCGCTACTGCATGCGCACGTGCGACGACGACGACGATTGCCGCGACGGCTACGAGTGCCGCGACCTCGCCAAGATGCGCGCCCACGGTGGCGAGCCCGTCCTCGCGCCAGGCTTGGTGGTCGACGAGAGTGCTCCGAAGTTCTGCGCGATCGCCCCGTAGTAGTACCTTCAGCGGGTGTCGATCGGCTGGTTCCTCCTGCGGCGCCTGGGCTCCGGCGCCCTGGCGATCCTGGGCGTGTCGATCCTGGTGTTCGCGTTCCTGCACATGGTGCCGGGCGATCCTGTCGATCACCTGGCGGGCGGCGAAGCCACCGCCGAGCAGCGCAAGGTCATCGAGCAGTGCATGGGGCTCGACAAGTCGATGCCCGACCAGTTCGTGAGCTTCCTCGGTCACATCGTCGACGGCAGCCTTGGTCACCAGTGCCCCGATCCCCAGCGCAAGCCGACCGTCGCCGCGCGAGTGCTGGAGGTTTTCCCACACACGCTCGCGCTGGCGATCGCCGGCATGCTCGTCGCGATCTTGCTCGCGTTGCCACTCGGCATCCTCGCGGCGGTCAGGCGCGGCACGTGGGCGGACACGTTCGCGACCGTCTCGTCGCTTGGCGTGATCGGGATACCGACGATGCTGCTCGGCCCCGTGCTCCTGCTCGTGTTCTTCATCTGGCTCGGCTGGCTGCCGGGCCCGACCGAGACCGGGCTGGCCTCGCTGGTGCTACCCGCTGTCTCCGTCGGCCTGCACCTGATGGCGATGCTGGCGCGCATGACTCGCTCGTCGATGATCGAGGTCCTCCACGAGGACTACGTGCGCACCGCACGAGCGAAAGGATTATCCGAGCGCCGCGTCGTCGTGCACCATGCGCTTCGCAATGCGCTGCTGCCGGTGATCACCGTCGCGGGATTGCAGTTCGGCTCGCTGCTGTCGGGCGCCATTGTCATCGAGAAGGTGTTCGCGCGTCCGGGCCTCGGACTCACGCTCCTCGACGCGATCGCCGAGCGCAACTACCCGGTCGTGCAAGGCACCGTGCTCGTGATCGCGGTGATCTACGTCGTCGTCAACACCGCGGTCGATCTTGCCTACGGCCTTGCTGATCCGAGGATCCGGCGCGGATGAAGATCGGCATCAAGCTGTCACCGAGCGGCTGGCTCGGCATGATCATGATCGGCACGTTCATCGTGCTCGGCATCATTGGGCCATGGATCGCGCCGTACGACCCGAAGTTCGGTGTGCTCGCAGATCGCTTCCTCGGTAGCTCGGCCGAGCATCTGCTGGGCACGGACTCGAAGGGAGTCGATACCTGGTCGCAGTTGCTCTACGGGGCCCGCTCCGCGCTGAAGATCAGTGCGGCCGTCGTCGCGATCACGGCCACCACCGGCATCACGATCGGCACGTACGCGGGCTGGTATCGCGGCGCCACCGACGAGGTGCTGATGCGCATCGTCGATGTTCTGATGGCGTTTCCGGGCATCCTGCTCAACATCGCGGTGGTTGCGACGATGGCGCAGCCTGGCATCGGGGTGATGATCATCGCGCTGTGTCTCAACGGCTGGGTCGGCTATGCGCGCGTGGCTCGCGGCGAGACGCTCGGGTTACGCGAGCGCGACTACGTGCTCGCGGCGATCGCGGTGGGGGCCGGCAATACGCGCGTGATGTTGCGCTACTTGATCCCGAATCTGCTCGGGCCGGCGCTCGTCCAGATCTCGTTTGGCTTCGGCAGCGTGATCCTGATCGAAGCTACACTGTCGTTCCTCGGGCTCGGGCCCAACGTCGATTACACGTGGGGCGCGATGCTCGAGCAGGGCACCACGTTCCTGTGGCGTGAAGACTTCACGCACTACGCGCTGATCCCCGGCATCGCGATCACGTGGGTCGTGCTTGGCGCGAACCTCCTCGCCGACGGCCTACGCGATCGCTTCGATCCGCGCCAGCGGGGGAGGGGCTAGTGGCGCTGCGCGTCCGCGTGTGCAAGCTCACCGAGATCGTCGACGCACAGCTGCGCGCGTTCAAGGTCAAGGGCGTCACGTGGCCCGTGCTGGTCACCCGCGTCGATGGCGAGATCCTGGCGACCGCCGGCGTGTGCCCGCACGAGGATGTCGAGCTCGTCGACGGCGACCTGGAAGGCAGCGTCGTTACCTGCCCGGGACACTCATACGAGCTCGACATGCGCACCGGCGCCTGCGTCCACGACAAATCGCTCACGCTGCGCCGCTATCCGATCACGGTCGTCGGCGACGAGCTCTGGGTCGATCTTCTCTAGGTCACACTCGGATGCTCGAGCGAATCGAGATCCGAGTCGGCGCCACAGTAGAACCAGCGCGTAGGATCGACGAACCGGCGATCTCCGTCGACGGGAATCACGACAAGGAACGGCTTGCTATCACGCTCCGTGAAGCCTGCCCGCCACAGTGCGCGGCGCCGGCCGTCGAGCGCCATCAGCTTGATGTCCACGTGACGCGCATCCGTGTTGTCCGCGGCCCACTGCGAGATCGCGTTGAGACACGGCAGCCAGCAACTCGGCGCGGCCATCAGATCGACGATGCGCAGCGCACGCCCGCCATCCATGACCTCGACCGCACACGCACCGATCGGCCGGCCGCGACTGGTGATCACGAACGACGGCTGCGTCTGCGCCGGCGCATCGAGGAAGCGCCACGAATAGAACGCTGCATCACGAACGGCGGTGAGCGGCACCGTCGGCGCGAATGCAGCCCAGATCTCGTCGACGCGCGAATCGGCACGCGACATCGGCTCGAGCGTTGGCGTGCCCATGCGCGGCCGCATCACGGTGCGAAGCACGCGGTCCAGCGGCTGCGACGACACACCAAGCGCCGCACCACCGAGGGGCCGAGCCCACCGCGTGACATGGCCGATCTCGCGCGAGCCGCCGTGCTTGAGCGGCGTCACGTTCATCGCGCCGGGAGCGCCGTACATGCAGCCGATGCGGTTGCGATTCATGTCGGCGCGCGCGGCCTCGTGCATGATCCCGCCGAGACCGCGACGACGAAACTTGGGCCGCACGTAGCCGTCACCACCGAGCGCGCACAGCACCGGCGCACCGTCGAGCTGCAGGCGCCACGGGAAGTACGAGGTACAGCCCGCGACCTCACCGGCCTCGCTCGCGATCCAGGTCAGCGCACGGCCGGCGGGGTTGGTCTCGTAGAGCCATCGCAGCCGCTTGTCGGCCGCGACACCCGGGATCATCTCCCGGATGAGCTCGGTGACCTCGCCCCGATCCCCTTCGCCCGCTGCGCGTACCTCGAAGGCCATGCGCGCAGCCTAGTCGACCCGCTGCCAGTGCAGCAGGTCAACCAACTCACGCCTCACTTATAATCGGGCTCGACGAGCTTCACGTCCTTGATGCCCGCATCGGCAAACGCCTTGTCGAGGTGCGCCTTGGATCCGAGGACCACGATCACCTCGTTGGCCGGGTTCAGCTCGCTGGCGATCAGCGCGCGGACCTGAGCCGGC
>JBBQFU010000254.1:0-12368 GCA_038322185.1 Haliangiales bacterium | reverse complement strand
GCTCTGCTCCTCCTCGCGTCCCTCGCGTCGCCCGTGCTCGCGCAGACCCCGCCGGCGGGCGATGCCGCCAGGCCGGTTGGCGACGCGACCACGCCGCAGGACGATCCGCTCTACAGCTGCAAGAAGCGCACGGGCCTGGTGTCCGTGACGTTCAAGCCGGAGACCGAGCTCAAGGACCTCATCACGTGGGTGATGGGCTTCACGTGCAAGAACTTCACGTTCGACCCGCGCATCGTGTCGACGGGCAAGAAGGTCACCGTCATCGCGCCGAACAAGATGTCGGCCGCCGAGGCGTACAACCTGTTCCTCGCGTCGCTCGCGACGATGGGCCTGACCGTGGTGCCCAAGGGCAACATGCTCCGCATCGTCGACTCGGGCACGGCGAAGAGCGAGACGCTGCCGATCAAGACCAAGGGCGTCCCGGCGAACAACGACCAGATGGTCCGCTACATCCTGCGCCCGACGCACACGCAGACCGAGACGCTACGCGCGGCGCTCGATGGCATTCGCTCGCCGAGCGGCAGCGTGACGACGGCCGGAAACCTGATCCTCATCACGGACTACTCGAGCCAGGTCCGCGACATGCTGACGATCGCGAAGCAGCTCGACATCCCGGGCAACAACGAGGGCATCTACACGATCCCCGTGAAGAACTCTGACGCGCAGGCGCTCGCGACGAAGATCAACGAGATCCTCGGCGTCGCCGCGCAGGCCCAAGGCGGCGGCGGCGGTGGCGGCGGTGGTGGAGCACGCGGTGGCAATCGTGCCGGCGCTGCACCGGCGGCGGGCGGCGCTCAGTTTCCCGATGACGGTGGCGGCGCGGTGCCGTCGAAGATCCTCGTCGACGAGCGTACGAACACGCTGATCGTCGTGTCGAGCGAATCCGGTTATATGCGCGTGAAGGCGCTCGTCGAGCGCCTCGACGTGCTGCTCGATACCGAGGGCGGCAGCGCGATTCGTGTGTACCCGCTCGAGAACGCGCTCGCCGAGGAGCTCGCCGCCACGATGACGACCGCGCTGTCGGGCCAGGCAGCGCCGCAGGCAGGCGGCCGTGGTGCTGGGCAGAACGCGAATGTTCCGCAGCCGGTGCGCGCGCCGGTCGGTGACCTCGGCAGCTCGCTCGAGGGCCAGGTCCGCGTGATCGGCGACAAGCCGACCAACTCGCTCATCATCATGTCGAGCGGTCGCGACTTCATCGCCGTGCGCGACGTGATTCGCCGGCTCGACCAGCCGCGCCGCCAGATCTTCATCGAGGCGCTGATCCTCGAGGTCCAGCTGTCCAAGGGCCTCGACCTCGGCACCAGCTCGCACGGCGGTCTGCCGGTCAACGACGGCAACGCGGTCGTCCTCGGCGGCGTGCAGACGTCGACGCTCAAGTCGATCAACCCGTCGTCGCTCGCGTCGCTCACGGGCCTTATCGGCGGCCTCATCGGCTCGCCGCTCACGAACTCGCAGAGCTTCCTCGGCACGAGCATCCCGTCGTACGCGGTGCTGTTCCAGGCACTCGCGAACCAGGACAACTCGAACATCCTGTCGGCCCCGCACATCATCGCGATCGACAACGAGAAGGCCGAGTTCTCCGTCGGTAACAACATCCCGTACAAGGCCGGCCTGACGTTCGGTGGTCTGCCCGGTGTCGGTGGTGCCCAGAACCCGCTTGGCTCGGTGGGGCAGAACATCCAGCGCGAGAAGCTGAACCTGACGCTCAACGTCACGCCGCACATCTCGAGCAACGACAGCGTTCGCCTCGAGATCGAGCAGGAGACCAAGGACCTCGGCGGCTCGGATCCCGAGCTCGGTCCGACGTGGGCCGAGCGCAAGCTCAAGACCCAGGTCGTCGTGCACGACCAGGAGAGCGTCGTGATCGGCGGCCTCATCCAGGAGCGCGAGATCTACAACGTCACCAAGGTGCCCCTCCTCGGCGACATCCCGCTGCTCGGCTACCTGTTCAAGTACTCCACCAAGCAGAAGAAGAAGACCAACCTCCTCATCCTGCTCACGCCGTACATCATCAAGGATCAGCTCGACCTCGCCACGATCAAGGAGCGCAAGCTCCGCGAGTACCGGGAGTTCGCCGCGTCGTTCGCGTATCTCAACGACCGCAAGTACGAGCCGAAGATGGACTACCGCCGCAAGCGCGGCCTGATCGAGGAGATCAACCGCGTGCTGCTGTCGGTCGCGGACGATCGCGCGCTGCTCGACGCAGCCGGCCAGCGCCGCACGGTGAACGAAGGCGCCGTCGAGTACGCGCCCTCGGGAATCGACGCACCCGACGAGAACCCGCCGCCACCGCCGGCGCCGGACATCGACACCCAGCCGAAGCCGGGTCAACCTTCGCCAGCGAAGAAGGCGCCCGCCCCGAAGGCCGCCCCGAAGGCAGGAACGCCGTAACCATGGCCACGCCGAACAGCTACGTCTTCCCGGGAGGTCCCGAGACCTCGCCCTACGGTCCCGAGCGGATCGGCGAGATCCTCGTGCGTCGCTGCGGCGTCGCGCAGGACTCGGTCGATCGTGCGCTGACCAAGCAACGCGAAGAGGGTGGGCTGCTCGGTGAGGTGCTCGTGCGCCTGCGTCTGATCGACGAGGATCAGCTCGCGCTCGCGCTCGCGCTCCAGCTCGACATGGCGTACCTGCGCGACCTGCCGAAGTCGGAAGAGATCTCGGCGGACCTGATCGACAAGCTGCCGATCAACTTCGCCCGCCAGCGCCTCGTGCTGCCGCTCGGCCGCGATGGCAACGGTCGCGTGATCGTCGCGATCGCCGATCCGCACGCGGTGGAAGTCATCGATGCGGTCAGCGTGCTGCTCGGCGAACCGGTGGAGCCGGTCATCGCGTCGCGCACCAAGATCACCGATCACATCAACAAGACCTACTCACGCCTGCGCGGTGGCGCCGAGCTCGAGGAGTCGGTCAAGAAGGACGAGGACGACGGCGAGTTCAGCAAGGCTGAAGAGCTCGTCGACATGCTCGACGCCAACGACGAGGCGCCGATCATCGCGTGGGTCAACGCGCTGATGTTCGAGGCGGCCAAGCAGGGCGCGTCGGATATCCACATTCGCCCCGGCGAGAACGAGATCACGGTCCGCAACCGGATCGATGGCGTGCTCAGCCGAGTGAAGAGCGCCCCGAAGAAGTTCCACGCGTCGATCATCGCGCGCGTCAAGATCATGGCCGGCCTCAACATCGCCGAGAAGCGCCTGCCGCAGAGCGGTCGCATTCGCCGCAAGATGGCCGGTCGCGATGTCGACATGCGTGTCGAGACCGCGCCCACCGCCGGTGGCGAGAGCGTCACGATCCGTCTGCTCGATCGTGGCAGCGTGCTGCTCGGTCTGGCCGACATCGGCTTTGCCACCGATCATCTCGAGCTCATCCGCGCCGTCATCAAGCGGCCGCACGGCATCTTGCTGGTCACCGGCCCGACCGGCTCCGGTAAGACGACCACGCTCTACGCGTGTCTGTCCGAGATCAACTCCCCCGATATCAACATCCTCACCGTCGAGGATCCGGTCGAGTACCAGCTCGAGGGCATCTCGCAAACGCAGGTCAACTCCAAGATCGACCTGACCTTCGCGTCGGGCCTGCGCTCGTTCTTGCGCCAGGATCCCGACGTCATCATGGTCGGCGAAATTCGTGATCGCGAGACCGCGGATGTCGCGATCACCGCATCACTCACCGGTCACCTCGTGCTCTCGACCGTTCACACCAACGACGCCGCCGGTGGCATCACGCGTCTCATCGACATGGGGATCGAGCCGTTCCTCGTGACCAGCTCGCTCGTGGGTCTGCTTGCCCAGCGCCTCGTCCGCCGCCCGTGCTACCAGTGCGCGCGGCCGGTGCGCCCGTCAGAGGAAGTGCTCCGCGAGCTCGGGCTCGAGCCGGCCACGTTCTTCGCGGGTGGCTACAAGTTCCCCGACGTGAAGGGCATGAAGCAGCTGCCCGTCGGCACCGTGTACGAACCGGTCGGTTGCCCGTCCTGCAACGAGCTCGGCTACAAGAGCCGTACGGGCATCTACGAGATGCTCGTCATCAACGAACCGGTCCGCAAGCTCGCGCTCGAGAAGGCCGACGCGAGCCAGATTCGCGACGCTGCCGTCGCATCCGGCATGGTCACGCTGCGCTTCGACGGCGCGCGCAAGGTCGTGCAAGGAATGACGACGCCCGAGGAGGTCATGCTGATGACCGCGGAGAGCACTGACTGATGCCGATGTACGCGTACAAAGGTGTCGCGAATAGCGGCAAGTCCGTCAACGGCGTCCGCGATGCGGAGTCGCCGAAGGCGCTGCGCCAGCTGCTGCGTAAGGATGGCGTGCTCGTCACGACGTTCGAGCTGTCCAAGGGCGGCAAGGCATCCAAGGAGCAGAACGCCAAGAAGGGCGGGCTGAACAAGGATGTCGACCTCGGCGGGCTGCTGGGCGGTGTCAGCAAGATCGAGATCGCGTCGTTCACGCGCCAGCTGTCCACGCTCCTTCACGCCGGCATCCCGCTCGCGCGCGCGCTCGGCACGCTGACCGAGCAGGTCAAGAACATGCGCCTGAAGACCCCGCTCTCCGAGGTGAGAGCGGCGGTCAACGAAGGCATGCCGCTCGCGGACGCGCTGGCCAAGCATCCCAAGCTGTTCGATGAGCTGTTCATCTCGATGGTTCGCGCCGGCGAGCTCGCCGGTAACCTCGACGAGGTACTCGTGCGCCTGGCGGACTTCCTGGAGAGCTCGCAGAAGCTCAAGTCCAAGATTCAGGGCGCGATGATCTACCCGGCCGTCATGGTCGTCGTCGGTGGCGGCATCATGGCGGTGCTCATGATCAAGGTGATTCCCGAGATCACCTCGATGTTCTCGCAGCAGGGCAAGACACTGCCGCTCAACACGCGGTTCTTGATCGCGTCCTCTCGGTTCCTCGGCAACTACTGGCTGTGGCTCTTCTTCGCGATGATCGGCCTCGGAATCCTGTTCTCCCGCTGGACTCGCAGCAAGGGTGGCAGGCCGGTGTGGCATCGCTTCCTGCTCAAGCTGCCAGTGCTCGGCGAGCTCATCCGCACGATCAACGTCGGGCGATTTGCGCGAACGCTGGGCACCATGCTGCAGGCGGGCGTGCCGATGTTGCGATCCCTCGACACCGGCAAGCAGATCGTCGGCAACGTGATCATCAAGCAAGCGATCGAGGATGCCAAGACCCAGGTCACCGAGGGTGTCTCGTTGGCGACGACACTCAAGAAGAGCGGTGAATTCCCGACGACGATGATCGACATGGTCGCGGTCGGCGAAGAGGCGGGCAAGCTCGAGCAGATGCTCGAGCGCGTCGCGATCACCTACGAATCCGAAGTCGATACGAAGCTGTCGCGCTTCACCGCACTGCTCGAGCCAATGATGCTTGTCGTCATGGGCGGTGCTGTCACATTTATCGTGTTTTCGATCCTGCAACCCATCATGGACCTTGGTCAGCTGTCCGGCCCGAAGTGAAGGAGAACGTCATGAACCGCCTCAAGAACATCCTGTGCGCAACCCACCGCCGCCGTCCCCGTAACGCTCAAACAGGTATGACCCTGCTCGAGATCATGATCGTGCTCGCGATTCTCGCGCTCGTCATGGGTCTCGTCGTCGGTCCTCGCGTCATGAAGATGTTCGCGTCGAGCAAGGGCGACATCGCAGGCGCGACCGTCAAGAAGTACGCCTACGAGGCGTACCCGTCGTGGTCGCAGGCGCACCCCGACAAGTCGTGCCCCGAGAAGCTCGAGGCGCTCAACGAGTACATGAACAACAAGGACATCAAGGATCCGTGGGGCAACGACTACAAGATGTACTGCGGAGCCAACCTCCCGGCGGGTGCCAAGGGTCTCGCCGTGATGTCGCTCGGCGAGGACAGCAAAGAGGGCACTGCCGACGACGTCAAGTCCTGGTAGTCCATGCACGGCCCGCGCGCATATCGTCGTTCCCTCCGGGGAATGAGCGTCCTCGAGCTGATGATCGTTCTGGCGATCCTCGGTGGCGGGGTCGTGCTCGTGCGCTCGGGCTTTCGCATGCTCACCAAGGCGGACCTCGTCGAGAGCGCCACCGAGCTCACGGCGATGATGAAGCGTACGAGCCAGCTCGCGGTCGAGAAGGGCGAGATGCATCGCGTCCTGTTCGATCTCGACAAGCACGTGTACGCGATCGAGGTCTGTCAGGGCGCGCGTGGCATCCAGCGCAACGAGGCGGTCCGTCCCGACGAGGAAGGCACCAAACGTGCGCTCGAGAAGGGCAACGACCGGCTGCGCGGTGTGCCGGTGCAAGCGGTTGCTGCGGATGCCGAACAGGCGACCAAGCACGCGATGGCGATCGCCGGTCACCACGTGGCCGACAAGATGTGCGCACCCGTTGGCGACAACGAGTCCAGCGGCATGGTCGGCCTGCTCGGCGCCAAGAACGCGCAGACCAAGCAGGAGTGGGTCCGTGCGCTCAAAGTCGAGAAGGGGATCAAGTTCAAGGAGATCTGGGTCCAGCACAAGGACGACAGCACCACCAAGGGACAGATCGCGGTCTACTTCTTCCCGACGGGCTCGGCGGAGAAAGCGGTCGTCGAGCTCACCGACGATAGCGAGACGTTCACGATCCTGCTCCACGGCCTCACGGGCCGCGTGCAGCTCAAGGACGGCGTCCTGCGCGACGTCAACGACCACATGCTGCGCAACGTGATGGGCGACAAGGACAAGGAACGAGACGGGGAGGGCGCGAAGGAATGAAGCGTCGCCTCACATCGGGTTTTACGTTGCTCGAGGTCATGATCGGCCTCGCGCTGCTCGGCCTCGGTCTCACCGTGCTCATCAAGAGCGCGGCGGGCAGCATCTTCAACTCCGAGGAGGCGCACATGATGGGCGTCGTCACCGACCTCGGGCGCGGCAAGATGTACGACATCGAAGAGGTGTTGCTCAAGGACGGCTTCAGCGACACCGATCAGTCGAACGAGTCCGAGGAGTGCTTCACCGACGAGGGCTGGCCGAACATCTGCTACTCGTTCAAGGTCGAGGAGCCGAAGCTGCCGAGCTTCGACGAGCTGTCGACGATGGCGGCGGGCAAGGCAGAGACCATGGCGGGTTCCGCCGGATCCGGTGCGGGCTCGGCCGGCGACATTGCCGCGATGGGCTCGGGCGGTGGTCTGCAGAACAGCGCGCTCGGCGGCATGCTCGGCATGGTCGGCATGTTCGGCGGTAGCCAGGACATCGACGCCGCCGCCGGTGGCGCGATGATCCAGGGCCAGTACTCGATGTTTCAGGAGGTCCTCAAGGTCTCCGTTCGCAAGGTGACGTTGACGCTCAAGTGGAAGGTGCTCGGCAGCGACCGCGAGATGAAGGTCGTCGCGTTCTACACCGACCCGAGCGCGATGAACAAAACGATTCTCGGCGGCATGACCAACGCGCTCGAGGCATCGGGCGGCGGCAGTGGCAGCGGAAGCGGCAGCGCTACGCCCACCCCGACACGTCCCCCGCGAGGTCGCCCGTGAAGCGCAACATGCAATCGGGGATGACCCTCATGGAGGTCATGATCGCGAGCACGGTCATGGTGATCATGATGGCGCTCGCCTGGCGCACGATCGGGAACACCAGCGACGCGCGCCGCGGCACCGGCAAGTACCAGGAGCGCAACCACGAGCTGCGCATGGCGCTCGGCCGCGCGGTCGCGGACTTCGAGGCCGCCTACCTGTCGCGCAACGAGGATGCGAACGCCTCGCACCCGCGCACGATGATGATCAGCAAGTCCGGCTCGAAGGTCCCGGAGATCCGGTTTTCGACACTTGGTCACCGCGTCCTGTGGGCCGATGCCAACGAGTCAGAGCAGACGGTCATCCAGTACCTCGCCGTCGCCAGCCGCGACACGCCGGGCACGACCGATTGGGTGCGCGCGGAGTATCGCCGCACGTCGAACCTGCCGCCCGAGGAAGTACCGGCCGAGTACGACGTGCTCGTGCGCAACATCGTGAAACTAGAGCTCGAATTCTGGAACTGGAGGAACCTCGACTGGCAGGACACCTGGGACACGACCCAGTCCGATGGCCAGCGGGGAATGCTGCCCAGCCGGGTCCGGATCACCGTCACGACCAAGGGTGCCCAGGACCGCGACGTCAAGCTGACCACGCAGGCACGGATCCTGATGCAGGAACCGTTGAACTACTCGCCGGCCACCCTATGAAGAAGCGGACCCGAACCAAACAGCGCGGCCTCGCGCTGGTCACCGTGCTGATCGCGATCGCGATCACGCTCGTGATGACCAATGAGTTCGGCACGTCCACGAACAGCGACATGATCGCCGCGGCGAACTATCGCGACGAGATGCGCGCCCACTTCCTGGCCCGCTCGGCGCAGAACCTCGCCGAGCTCGTGATCCAGGTGCAGATGCAGGTCGACAAGGCCCGCAAGCAGATCGGTCCGGTCCAGATCACCGACTACGCCGACATGATGATCCTGCCGTTCTGTGGCGACCGCGAGCAGGTGCAGGACGCGATCGGGATGTTGACGGATGACGTGCCGGGCCTCGGCGCCGAGATCGGCACGTGCGGCTTCAATGGCCCGTTCGAGACCGAGGACAACAAGATCAACCTCAACTGCGCGAACGTCCCGGGCGGCACCGCCACGATGATCAAGACGGCGCTCGACGCGCTGCTCTACTTCCAGGCGTACGACCCGATCTTCGAGGAGTCCGATGCCGAGGGCTGGCGCCGTGACCGCGCGACCCAGGTCACCGCGATCATCGACTACATCGACCGTGACACCACGCGTGGTGTCGCCGCGAACCAGGCCGGCGCGGCCGAGGACTACGGCTACGAGAGCCTCAAGGATCGCTACGAGGCCAAGAACAACTACATCGACACGCTCGGCGAGGTGAAGCAGGCGCGCGGCGTCGACGACCGGTTCTGGAACGTGTTTGGCGATGCGTTCACCGTGTACGGCGACTGCAAGATCAACCTCGGCGCGGTCAACAACCCGCAGCTGATCGCCGCGGTGTTGATGCTGTCGGCCAAGAACCAGAACGACCCGACGCTCATGGATCCCCGCAGGCTGTTCGTGCTCGCCGGCGTCGTCGCAAAGGCAAAGCAGATGGGCGAGTCGTTCACCGAGGCCAAGGAGTTCATCGCGTTCGTGAAGGACCCGATGGCCTCGCTCACCGCGCTCGCGAGCACCGGCGGCATGGCCGGCAGCGCTGCCGGCGCGGCGTTGACCCAGGGTCTCGTGCCGCCGGGCGAGAAGGTCGGCATGGAGCTCGACGAGAAGCTGCTCAACCAGATCGTCACGTTCGAGGCGCGCCGCACCTATCGCGTCGAGGCCTACGGCGAGATCGATCGCAAGCAGAAGAATGCAGATGGCTCGCCGGTGTGGCCGGTGATTCGCAGGACCATCACGGGCGTGTGGAACACGAAGGTTGTTCCTTCGAATGTCAGGAGGCCGCAGACCCACAAGGGCGCGTGGCAATTCCTGAGGGAAGACTGACCATGGCGACTCGGATGTTTACAGTCGATCTCGGCGCGTGGAGCGTGAAGCTCGCGATCGCGACGCCGGGAATTCGCGGCGCGACGCTGCTCAACGTCGTCGAGCGCATGGTGCCGCAAGGCGACGAACCCGTCGAATTGCGCATCCGGCAGACGCTCGCGGCGATGATCAACGAGCTCGGGCTCCGCGAGGACACCGGCTACATCGGCGTGTACGGCGACCAGGTGTTCACCCAGGTGATCGAGTTCGGCTTCAAGAACCTGCGCCGCGCCGAGCTCGAGAAGGCTGTCGGCGGTGAGCTCGAGGGCACCACGCCCGTTGATCTCGAGGACATGGTCTACGCGTTCGAGCCGATTCCGAACGTCACAGTGCCGACCGATCCGGCGAACGTGGTCGACCCGTCGCAGCAGCGTGGTCGCGTCGCACCGCCGGCTGAGGGCATGCGCGTGCTCACCTACGCGATGCGCCGTGACCGCGCCGAGCACATCATCGATATCGGCCAGAACGCCGGGTTCCAGCCGCGTGGCGTGCTCGCATGTGGTGGCGCCGCCGCCAAGCTCGTTGCGCACACGCCGTCACTCGCGAAGGTCCGCGCCGATGGCCCGGTCGCCGTGATCGACATCGGCCACGACCGCACCGACGTCGTGGTCGTCCATCAGAACAAGGCGGTGTTCAGCCGCTCGATCGCGCGCGCCGGCAAGCAGGTGACCGAGGCGATCGCCAAGAACTGGAAGCTGCCGTTCGACAAGGCCGAGCAGGCCAAGCACGCCGATGGCTTCGTCGCATCGCAGGCCGAGCCGCCGCAGTCCGATGCGTGGGCGCGCATCTCCGGCGTCGTGATCGCCGAGCTCGCACCGTTCGCACGCGACCTGCGCCAGACGCTGGCCGCCTGCCGCGCTCGCACGGGCCTCATGCCGATCGCCACGATCCTCGTCGGTGGCGGCTCTCGCCTCCGCGGCATCGCGTCATTCCTGACCGAGCAGCTCGCGGTCCCGTCGTGGCGCTTCAACCAGGACGACATCGTCGCGCTCGCCGGTCCCCGCATCGGTGCACAGGCGGCGCTGTCGCTGCCGATCGACACTGCCGCGATGACCGTTGGTATGGCGTACGACGCCGCCGGTGGCCGCCCGACGTTCAACTTGTTGTCGGGTTCGATGTCGTCGAAGGTCGACCTGTCGTTCCTGCGCGCGAAGGCGGTGCAGATGGGCGTCGCTGTCCTCGCGGTCGCCGCATTTGCCGCGGGTAGTGCGTACGCGGACCTCTATCGCCTGCGCAAGGCGGAGAAGATCCTCGCCACACGCCTCGCGAACGAGACCACCGAGATGTACGGCGCTCAGAAGACGGCGTCCGAGGTGCTATCGACCTCGGGGCCCGGGGGCGCCTCGACCCGGTCGCCGCTGCCGAAAATGACGGCGTACGACGTGCTGCTCGAGATCAACTCCAGGATTCCTCCCAAGGAGAAGATCACGCTCGACATCGACAAGCTCGACATCGACGAGCAGAAGGTCGAGATGTCGGGCACCGCGAAGACCGCCGAGGAGATCGACCTGCTCGTCACCGAGCTGAAGGGCATCAAGTGCTTCAAGGAAATTCAGCGCGGCGCGACGGAGACGGGCGAGGGCGGGGTCAAGAAGTTCAAGCTCACCATTCCAACGACGTGCAAGTGAGGACGAACCATGTCGGCCATCACTGAAAAAGCTCGAGAGTTCTGGGATCGCATCTCGCCGCGCGAACGCCGGCTGGTGCTGCTGCTGGGTGTCGCGGCTCCGATCGTGATCGCGATCTGGCTCGGCCTGTCGATCCGCGACGGCCTCGTCGACATGGAGGCGCGCAACAACAAGACCCGCAAGGCGCTGTCCGTGCTCGCCGATCTGCGCGCGCGCGGCGAGACCGGCAAGCCGGCGACCGATGACGCGGTGGCGATGATGGGCACCGAGCCGCTCAGCCTACCGACCTACCTGGACAACGCCGCGAAGAAGGCGCAGTTCACCCTGAAGTCCACCGCGCCGCAATCCCCGGCGACCCGCGATGGCTTCGTCACGAACTCGGTGTCGTGCACGCTCGACGATCTCACCATCGACCAGCTCAAGACGTTCCTCATGGAGGTCGAGATGGGCAGCAAGGTCGTCGCCATCACGCACATCGATCTGCGCAAGGACTTCCGCAACAAGGACAAGGTCGATGTGAGCCTCGAGGTGTCGACCTACTCGAAGGAACCACCGGCGAATACCGAGACCGAAGCGGCCGATGGCTCCGCGAAGAAGGGGACGTGATCCGTGGCAGTGAAGCTTCCGTTTCGCGTCCCTCAGCTCGGTCCGCGCACGCGCCGGATCCTGCGCTACTTCTTGCTGACGATCTTCGCGATCGTCGTGTTCGTGTTCGCGCTGCAGATGACGTTCCCGTACGATCGCGTCAAGGACAAGCTGGTCGATGCGTTGGCCGACAAGTACGAGGTCACCATCGGCAGCGTCGAGCGCGGCTTCATGCCGGGCCGCGTGTCGTTCAACGCGGTAACGCTCCGCACGCGGGCGACCAAGGCTGACGAGAGCGTCACCACGTTCTTCATCAAGAAGCTCGAGCTCGACGCCGGCATCTTGCCGCTCATCGGCGGCACGCTGAGGATGAACCTCGCCGCGCAGATCGGTGCGGGCACGCTCGAGGGCTGGGTCGAGGTCGACAAGTTTGGCAAGGGCGACGTTCGCGCGAGCTTCGTAGGCTCGCGTTTGCCCGGCGACTCGCTGCCGATGAAGTCGGTGCTCGGTTTGCCGATGACCGGCAAGATCGACTTCGACGTGTCGCTGAACCTTCCGATGGAGAAGAGCAAGCTCGGCAAGGTCGCGATCAACTGGCAGAACGCGAAGGGCGCATTCGGGCTTGGTTGCCCGAGCGGCTGCACGTTCGGCGATGGCGTGACC
>JBBQFU010000253.1:0-12445 GCA_038322185.1 Haliangiales bacterium | reverse complement strand
CTTCGTCGTCGACTTCGAGAAGACGGGCCGACCGGCCAGCTGGGACAAGGCGATGCCGTTCCTGCTGCGTGCCGTGGCCGAGGTCGACGAATTAAACCCGCGGTCGGTCGACAGCGCGACGAAAGCAGCCACGGCCCTCGGCGACGCGAAGCTCGGTGGCGGCGCGCTCGTCGAGATCTCAATGCGCCCGCCGACGAAGAAGCTCATCTCCGCGCAGATCGCGGCGATCCGCGCGCTCGGCTCGTTCGCCGGTGATCCGAAGGCTGCGAAGGGCCTCATCGCGATCATCAACCGCGCGCGGCCCACCCATCCGCGCGCAGTGGCCGCGCCAGATCAACGGCGCGAGCTCGAAGTGAGCTTCGGGCTCTACCTCGCAGCCGCCGGCGCGTCGATCAACGCGATCGGTGAGCTGCGCACCCCGGCGGCTGCAACGCCACTCGTGCTCGCGATGTACCGGACGCCCGAGCTGTTCATGCAGGTGCGGCGTGCGCTCGTCGCGACCGGTCCCACGGCCAAGGCCGAGCTCCGCAAGGCGCTGCGTGGTGAGCACGCCGAGGTCAACGCGCTGTTCAAGAAGCACAAGCTCGGCGAGTACTGTGGCGATCGCGGCGATCAGCCGTGCGTGCGCGTCTCGGCGCTGCACTTCTATCCCGCCGTCGTGCTCGGAGATTTCCACGACGACGCGGTGGTGCCCGATCTCCTCGCGGTCTTGAAGAAGCCGGCGGCGCCGGTCTACTTCATGGACGACCAGCCGTCGCCGAACACGCAGTACAACGCCGTGTTCGATGCCCTTCGCAAGATCGGTTCGCCGTCCGCTGCGGCCCCGGTGCGGGCCGCGTGGGCGCCCGGTAAGTCGAAGCTCGATCTCATTAGCCGGATCCTCGCTGCTTCGACCCAGCCGTTCGTGTCGCGTGATGCGGCCGATGCCGCGGCGCTCGCCAAGATCGCAGCAGACAACGCCGCCGATGACGGCCTGCGCATGGAGGCGGCGACCGCCTTCGCGCGGCTCAGCGTGGACGCCAACGACATCAAGCAACTCGACACGCTTGCTGCGAAGTACATCGACGCGAGCAAGAAGAAAGACATGGAGGCGAGGAAGTTTCAGAAGCGCGCAGCCGATGCCGACCGGACCCTCGATGCCGCGCGTCAGGCGCACGAAAAGATGAAGGCCGACCTGATCGCGATCACCCGCGACGACACGAAGTCCATCGCCGACATCAAGACCGCGACGCAGGCGGCGCAGAAGTCCGAAGACGACTTCAAGTTGGCGAAGAAGAAGCATCGCGACGAGACCGCGCCGTTCAAGATGGCCAACGGCGCAGCGAAGGCCTACCTCGGCTACGCGCGCATGTTCCAGACGCACATCGCTCGCATCGATCTCGGTCTGCGCTGCAAGTCGGATCCCGGTTGCCTGGTGGCGAGTCTCGAGGCGACGCCCGACGAGGCCGCCAGCAAACTCAGCCGCTACATCAAGGATCTCGCGAGCTGGTCCGACGACGAGAAGCGGGGCCTGGTCACGGCAGCGATCGATCGCGCCATGCTCGAGCTCGGCAAGCTGGGCCCGGCGGCGAGCGCGCACACCGACACGCTGCTCGCAGCGGCCTCGAGCGACGACCGCCAGATCCGGCTGGCCGTGCTGCTCGCGCTGCCCAAGATTGCGAAGCTGCCGTGTCCGCAGTGTGTGACGAAGCTCGATGCCGCCATCAAGGCGGGCGAGGGCAAGACCGCGCTGGGCGATCTCAACCTCGAGACGACGATCGTGCGGAACTACTTCATCTCGGCCGGCGCGCCGTAGCTCGCGGTCTTGGGCCGACTCTTCTTCGCACCGCGCAGCGCCTGGAGGTACTCCGCGATGGCTGCGACGTCGTCGTCGCTGAGCCACTCCTCGCCAAACTTGGGCATCGTCCCGATCCCACTGCGGATCCGGAGGCGGATCGCGACCTCGGGCAGCTTGTCGTTCATCGCCGGTCCCAGGCCACCAGCGCCGTTGGGGTGGCCCTTGGAAACCTCGACCGTCGCAGGGCGCAGCTCGGGTGCATTCGGTTCTCCGCGTTGCGTCTTGCCGCACGCAACGACCGCGAGCGCGACCAACAACGAGCTAGCGCGCTGCATGGGTCGCCTCCTTGGTGATCCGCCACAGACGTCCGGTTCCCTCGATGGGCTTGGCGCCCTTCTCGGACACCTGAATGATTCCGAAGTCCACGATGTGGAGCGCCTTGCCATCACGATCGAAGCGCGCAGCCACGGGACGCTCGAGGCCACGATTGTCGCGCTTGGATGCAGGACCCGGGCGATCGGGACTGCCCGCGGTAGGAGCCATGTCGCCGAACAACGCGACGAAGCCAAACCCGATGTGACCGAAGGCGGCGCTGGTGCTGAAATCCAGGCCGGTCGCTGCGGAGTATCCGGAAAGTAGATCGCAGGCTCGGGCGGCTTGCTTCGCCCGCCAGTCCTCAAGCAACTCGGCGAGATCGTCCGAGAGCCGTGGGCGATGATCGCGCGAGGGTTTGCCAGGCTCGTGAAGGTCTCGAAGAGATATCCGAGGCAGCGGCACACGTTCGAGACGGTGCGTGATGCGCTCACTACGGGGCGTGAGCTACGCGTGATCGGGCATTCGCCCGGTCGCAGCACGTGCGAGTCTGATCGCATGAAGCGGGCGTGGGCAGGGCTGATCGTGGTCGCACTGCTCAGCGGGTGCTGGAACTACCGCGGCTCGAGACGCGTCGCGACGGTCGGCGGCGTTACGACGCTCGTGGGCATTGCCGCGCTGGCAGTAATCTTGTCCTCCGACACGAAGCTTAGTGAATCTGAGCTTCTCCCTATCGCGGTCTTGCTCCCCGTGATCTCCGTCGGGGTGGTGCTCGGTGTCAGCGGGCTCATCAGCATGGGCGTAAACGACGACCGGCCCACCCCCAAGACGCCGGCCGCCCCCGAGCTCTCTCGGGATGAATGCCTCCAGCAGCGAAGTGCGCGGCTGAAGCGTGCGCATGAGATCGCTGACGCTGGTCAGCGCACGACGGCGCTACTTGCGATTCCGCTGTGCGAGCAAGGCGCGGACTAGGCCCTGCATCGACGATCCGGAAGGTGGTGACAACGTTACGCCAGGTCGCAAAGGCGAACGACGTCCCGCTCGTCGTACTTCTCGCCGAGCCGCTGGCCACGTGATGGCCACGTTCGAGATTGGGTTCCGAGGGGTCTCGAATTCCCGAGGAATCTGGAGCCGATGCCCGGGTATGATCCGGGGACCTACGGTTTACGAAACCGTTGCTCTACCACTGAGCTACATCGGCGATTGGTAGGGGCTAACTGGTACCCGAGACACGGCTTTGTTGCAAGCCCTCACGCGGCAACCTGGCTCGGATTTGCTGGATCACCGCTGAGGTTCCCAGCATTTGCGGAGCTACATGCGCACGAGCCGCAGCGCCGAGATGCCGACCTCCTCGGTCTTCTTGCCGACGCGAACGTCACCGGCGAAGCCCCAGCACTCCTCGACACGGTACTTGCCGGACGCGAGTGCGATGTCGACACGCTGGCGGCCCGCCTTCCGGCCGACGCTGAGCGCACCGATCATCACGAGCTTGCCATCACCGACGTCCCACGTGAGCTTGGTTTTCTTCCACTGCTTGTCGGGAATCGAGAGCGCGAGCGCGAGGACACCGGTCGCGGAATCGGCACCGACCCAGATCAGGATCAGGCCACCCGTCTTGGTCGGATGAAACGCCATGGGGGAGTCCATGCCGATCACGAGTGCCTTGCGCTTGCCGGCGACGGGGATCAAGCCGGCGCCGCTCACGGCACACGCACGATCGTAGTCGGCGTTCTCGGTCGACTTGCCATCGACGCCGCCCCAACTTGGCAGCGCGGCGCGCGGCAGAACGACGATGCAGGTCTGATCGCTGTCGACGAACTCGAGCTTCTTGCCGGCCTTGATCGTGTCAGGCGCGGCGACGAGCACGGAGACGATGGGAGGCAGCGCCGCCTTTGCGGGCTTCACAGCAACGGGCACCACGTTGGCGGGGCGCAGACGCGTAAAGTTGTATTTGACCTGGATCGGCTTCTTGTTCGGCATCGGCTTCACCGCGAACGGCACGCCGCGGATCTCTTCGATCACGTAGTCCTCGGCCCCGAGGTGCAGAGCCAGGCCGCCCTGGCGCTCGCGGATGGCTTCGCCCTGGAGATTCTTCGCCCATGCATTCCACATCACGTGCGGACCGTTGAATGTCTTGTGGTCGACCAGCTTCCACGCGTTGTCCTCCACCTCGACCTGCGCGGCCGCTTCGAGCACGAGCTTGGGGAAGACCGGTCGGCGGCCATCGAGATCGACGGCATCGACGAGCGTGACCATCGATCCCTGCTGGAACAGGCCGGCCTCGCCGAGCAGCGGGAAGAAGACGCCCTGGGTCTCACTGGTGACGACGCGCTCGCTCATCCTGCCCATCGCAATGCTGTCGGACTCGGTCAGCTCGGCGCCCCACTTCTTGTGCAGGTCGACAGGAATGATCGCGAGCGGGCCCGAGGTCCAGTGCGGCGACCCGATGAGCGTGAACTTTCCCGAAGCGGCGGCAGGCATGCGCCGGAGAGTAGACGCGTCGCGGGTCAGTTCGGCTCGAGCGCGAGCACGTTCGGCAACCACCAGAAGGTCTTGTTCTCGTCGTTCTCGACGAAGCCGGACTCGTAGCTGCCGACGCGCGTGAGCTCGCCCTCGGAGCCACGCACGACGAGCGAGGCTTCGGGACCACCTTCGAGGAACAGGGCACCGGAGAGATCGAGCGCAGCCACCGCACGGGCGAGCTCGGTCATCGTGACCGCGGCACGCGCGTGGATGAAGACCGGGTTGCCGTGACGATCGATGCCGATCGCGGAGGCCGAGTACTGCTTCGGATCTTTCCAGGGCAGCGCTTCGCCCGAGCATCCGAGCAAGCGGTTCGCCTGGAGGATCGACTTGTAGCGACGTTGCAGCGCTGCGAGATCGAAGCTCGCACAATCACGGCCGGTGATGGCGAGCGGCGCGTCGTTCGGCGAGCGCGGATCGAAAGCGATGTAGCCACCGAACTTCGAGTTGTCCTTGGCGACCTGCGTACCGTCGTCGACGAGCATGCCGACCGGATTGCCGTTCGCGTGGAACATGCCCGCGTTGGTGACCGCGGTCAGCCGGTAACGCTCGCGCCAGCCGGTCGCGGGCTGCGAGGTTCCATCGTGCGCCTTGGTCAGCAGCACGAGGTGATAGCGCGCGGCATCGGCACGCACGATGTCGAAGCACGGCTCGAGATCGAGAGCGGGCGTCGCGTCGAGCGGGTGACGCTCGGCGGTGAGGCCTTCACCGAGACGCTGCGGCGTGGAGGGGCACGGCGAGGTCGGTGCGGGCGACGGCGAGGACGCGAAGTCGAGGACGGTCGGGGCCTCGGACCGCGAGTAGGTGGAAGACGCGCGCGTCGAGGGGATCGGATCGTGGCACGCAGCGAGGAGCAAAAGTGCGCATGCGCGACGCATCTGGCTCACGACGTACCAGACACGCCGGTTATTTCATCGATTGCACGATCGATGCGATCAGCGCGGGAGCGCCCTCGGATTGCCAGGCAGCGCGGATCACGGCGACGGCATGTGCGCCCGCGCTCGCCGCTTCGGCCGCACGCGCCGGAGAGTCGATGCCACCGACGGCGACGAGGCGCGTGCCCGCAGGGAGGTCACGCGCGATCGCGAGTGCGGCGGGGCCAAGCGCTGGGCCCTTGTCGGGGACGGCGTGAATTGGGCCGAGCTGCACGAGGTCGGCACCCGCGGCCGCCGCTGCAAGACACGCGGCCGGCGAGTGGCGCGAGCAGCCGATCGCGAGCCGCGAGGCGGCGAGAGTTCGCGCGAGATCGAGGGGCAGGCCGTGCTCGGGCAGGTGCACGCCGTCGGCATTCGCGGCGAGCGCGACATCGAGACGATTGTTGACCCACGTGGGTGCACCGAGCGGACGGGTGACGGCGAGGATTGCCCGCGTGAGCAAGAGCAGCGGCCCACCGTCGAGATCCTTCTCGCGGATCTGGATCGCGACGGAGCCACGCGGCACGGCAGCGAGGATCTCGGCGATGCGAGCGGGCAGGGCCTCGATCGACACCAGGCGCCGATCGGTGAGCACGATGACCTTGAAGGTCACTATTCGATCAAGCCGGCGTTGGGCGACGAGGCATTCGCGTAGTCGCGCTTCGGCATGCGGCCGGCGAGGTAGGACTTGCGACCGGCATCGACACCCAGGCGCATCGCCTCGGCCATCAGCACCGGCTTCTTGGCGCCCGCGATGCCGGTGTTCATGAGTACCGCGGCGCAGCCGAGCTCCATCGCGAGCGCGGCATCACTCGCGCAGCCCACGCCTGCATCGACGATGACCGGGACGTTCACGTTCTCGAGGATGAGCCGAATGTTGTGCGGGTTGCGAATGCCGAGGCCCGAGCCGATCGGCGCGGCGAGCGGCATGACGGCGAGGCAGCCGGCATCCTCGAGACGCTTGCACGTGATGAGGTCGTCGGAGCAATAGGGGAGGACCTTGAAGCCCTCCTTGACCAGGCGCCGTGCGGCCTCGACGGTCGCCGTGTTGTCCGGGAACAGCGTCTTGGGATCGCCGATGACCTCGAGCTTGACCAGCTCGTCCATGCCGAGCTCGCGCGCGAGGTGGAGGGTCCGGATCGCCTCGTCGGCCGTGTAACAGCCGGCCGTGTTCGGCAAGAGGATGTACTTCTTGCGATCGATCGCATCGAGGACGGTCGGCTCCTTGGAGGACAGATCGACACGCCGGAGCGCGACGGTCACGATTTCGGCACCGCTGGCCTCGAGCGCCGCCCGCGTCTCGTCGTTCGAGGCGTACTTGCCGGTGCCAACAATGATGCGCGACCGGAAGGACCGGTCACCGAGCTTCCATAGATCTTCGGACATTTCAGCCTCCACCGACGAAGGTCACGAGCTCGAGCCGATCGCCGGCGGCGAGCACCGTACTTCCGTGCTGGGCGCGAGGGACAACCTCACGGTTACGTTCGACCGCTACGCGACGCTCCCCGAACCCCAGCTCCCCGATCAGCGTCGCGACGGTCATACCTTGTGGGACGCTACGAGTCTCACCGTTGATGACGACGTCGATGTTCTCGGACATCGGCGCAGAAGCTAGCACGCTGCAAAGTCAATGACGCGAGCGGCCGAAGCCGGAGGGGTGTGATGGCGCGCATACCGACCACGACATCGGTGTCCGGGGTGCCAACGAAATTGTGGAGCATTGGTCACGGTCGCAGGGGTGGGATCCGGGGGTAACAGTCCGGAACTACGTATTCCGACGCTGATCCCGGGTCCTGGCGCGGCGCTAGCAGATAGGACCATTCGCTGGGCGCCCGTCCATCGGCCCACTGAGGAGCTTCCTTATGTCTCTCGGAATCGCTCGTCCGCTATCGCCCATGATGCCTGCTCGACCGACGACAACGTCGATGATGGGTCATCCGACCTCCATGCAGGTTCCCGCCGGAGAAGATCCGGCTCGCATTCGCGCGACGATCGCGCGAGCACCCTTGTTTGCGCAGCTGCCGATCAGCGCGATCGAGGATCTCACCGCGCGCGTTTCGGTGCGCAAGGTGGCAGTCGGCTCGTCGGTGGTCACGCAAGACGAACCCGGCGACTCCATGTTCGTGATCATGTCCGGCCGGATCAAGGTCGTGATGTTTGGCGAGAGCGGCCGCGAGGTCACGCTCTCGATTCTCCGCCCTGGTGACTCGTTCGGCGAGATGTCGCTGTTCGATCAAGGCCCGCGCTCGGCACACTGCCTGGCGATCGAGCCGACCACGCTACTCGTCCTGTCGCGTGACGACTTGATGAAGCACATGCAGGCGCACCCGCGCACTGCGATCAACCTGGTGTCGGAGATGGCTCGCCGCCTCCGTCGCGCCGACGAGACGATCGCGCAGCTCGCGCTGTGTGACGTCAACGAGCGCCTCGTCCACCGCCTCGTCGCCCTCGGCCGCGAGGAAGGTGCCGCGGGCCCCGACGGCCTGGTCGTGCGCCGCCGCCCGACGCAGCAGGAGCTCGCGAACATGATTGGTAGCTGCCGCGAGACCATCTCGCGCGCATTCAACCAGCTCGCTCGCGATGGACTCATCATCCCGCGCGGTCGCTCGCTGGTCGTGACCCCCGCGCTGATCGAGCGCTGCGAGAAGAAGAAGGCCGCGTAACCGGTTCCCCTTGCCAGGTCCCCCCTGGCTTCCCCTAATAACTAGTTCGCTCAACGTCGCACTCACCGGCGACGTTTTTTTCGGTTTCGGGCCCCAGATCGCGTGCTGATTCGGCACACGGGTGCCTGCCTTGACACCGTCGCCGACGGGGCGCCAAATCACCCGTAAGTGGTCGAGGGCACGATGATCCGCCGGACGCGAGTCGAGATCGACTTGCACGCGATCGTCAGCAACGCGCGTACGGTCCAGCAAGTCACCGGCACGCAGCTGTACGCGGTCGTGAAGGCCGACGCCTACGGCCACGGCGCGATCGCCGTCGCGACGGCACTGACCGAGGCGCGAGCGGCGAGCGGCTTCTGCGTGAGCCTGGTCGAGGAGGGCGTCGCGCTGCGCGAGGCGGGCATCCAGGTCCCGATCCTCGTCATGGGGCCGAGCCAGGTCGGCGGCGAGGACGAGATGGTCGAGGCGCGGCTCACGCCCGTGATCTCGAGCCCCGAGGAGCTGCACGCACTGGCGCATGTCGCACGCGGCCGGACCGAGGCCGTCGAGGCGCACCTCAAGATCGATACCGGCATGGGCCGCCTCGGTGTCAGCGTCGAGCGAGCGGCGGAGCTCGTGGTCGAAGCCAGCCACAGCGGGATCCAGATCGTCGGCCTGATGACGCACTTCGCGAACGCCGATACCGACGAGCCCGGCGACGGCACCGCGCTCACGCGCGCACAGCTGCAGCGCTTCACCGACGCGGATCGCCTGGTCACCCAGGCCGGCGCGAAGATCCGCGTGCGCCACGCCGCGAACAGCAGCGGCGCCCTGGTGTTCCCCGAGGCGCGCTTCGATCTGGTGCGCGTCGGCATCGCGCTCTATGGCAACGGGCGGTGGGCCGCGAGCGGCTCGTTCTCGTCGTCGTATCCCGCGAGTCGTGCGACGCCGCCACCCCCCGCGGTGCAGCCGGCGATGCGCCTGGTCACCGCGATCGCGCAGCTGCGCAGCGTTGCCGCCGGCGCCTCGGTCGGCTACGGCGCGCTGTGGCGGGCCGAGCGCGATAGCCGCGTGGCGGTGCTGCCGTGTGGCTATGCCGACGGATTGCCGCGGAGCGCGACCGGCCACGCACAGGCCGCGATTCGCGGGCGCCGCGTTCCGCTGATCGGCCGCATCTCGATGGACATCGCGATCGCCGACGTGACCGACGTATCCGACGCTGCCGTCGGAGATGCCGCCGTGCTGCTCGGCAAGGCCAGTGGCGGCGCGAGCATCAGCGCGGCCGAGTACGGCGAGTGGTCGAGCCTGTCCGAGTACGAGGTGACGTGCGGCATGTCCAAGCGCGTGCCACGCACCTACGTGGAGGCGCGGTGAGCACCGAGGACGAGCCGACCAACGTGGCGGCACCACCCGCTGCGCCTGGCACGTCGGGCCCGCCCGCTGCCGCCGGCCCGCAAGCGCCGGTGGTCACCGGACCGCCGGGTGCATCGCCGCCGCCGCCACCGTCGGAGCCCAAGGTCTCGGTCGCTGGCGCGGTGTGGACCGGCGTGAAGGACGCCGGCATGCCGGTGTACGGCTTCATCGACCAGATCGGCCAGCACCTGATCATGGTCGGGCGTGCATTCGTGTGGCTGCCGCGCCGTCCGTATCGCGGGCAGATCCAGCTCGAAGCGATGGAGTACATCGGCTTTGGCAGCCTGCCGATCATCTTGCTCGTCGGTCTGTTCACCGGTGCCGTCACGTCGCTGCAGTCGGTCAACGCGTTCCGCACGTTCGGCTTCGAGTCGTTCGCGGGCGGCGCTACCGGCAAGGCGCTCGCCGTCGAGCTCGGCCCGGTGCTTACGTCGCTGATGCTCGCAGGCCGCGTAGCGACCGGCATCGCGACCGAGCTCGGCACGATGCGGATCACCGAGCAGATCGACGCGCTCGAATCGATGGCCGTCAATCCCTACCAGTACTTGATCCTGCCGCGCCTGATCGCCGGGATCCTCGTCACGCCGATCCTCACACTCATCTTCTTCGTCGTCGGGATGGGCGGTGCATACGTGGTAGCCGTCCTCGTGGAGGGAGTGCCGCAAGGCCCGTGGGTCGCGAACATGCGCGAGATCGTCGAGACGAGAGACGTCATCCAAGGCTGTCTCAAGTCGATCGTCTTCGGTTTCATGATCTCGCTGATCGGCTGCTACCAGGGCTTCAACGCCACCGGCGGTGGCCGCGGCGTGGGTATCGGTACGGCGCGCGCCGTCGTGTACGCGTCGGTCATGACGCTCGTCCTCGACTACTTCCTCACCGACATCCTGTTCCACCTGATGCCGTCAGCACGGGGTGAATGGTGACGATGGACGTCGAGCAGACCTCCGAGATCATCGGGTCCTCGCCCGTCGAGGGGAAGGACCCGCGCTGGCACATCCGTGTCCGTAAGCTGCGCAAGTCGTTCGGCCCCAACCTCGTGCTCGACGGCGTCAACCTCGACCTCGAGCGCGGCAAGGTCAACGTGATCCTCGGCGCGTCGGGCGCTGGTAAGAGCGTGCTCATCAAGCACTTCATGTGTCTGCTACGTCCCGACAGCGGCTCGCTGTTCGTCGACGGCACCGACGTCTTCGCGCTCAACACCCAGGATCTGGGGCAATTCCGGCGCAAGTTCGGCCTCGTGTTCCAGTTCTCGGCCCTGTTCGACTCGCTCAACGTCGAGGACAACTGCGCCTTCCCGCTGCGCGAGCACACCAAGAAGAGCAAGAAGGAGATCCTCGACATCGTCGCGGACCGCCTCGGCGCCCTGGGCCTGGCCAACACCCAGAAGAAGTTCCCCGGCGAGCTGTCCGGTGGTATGCGCAAGCGCGTGGGCCTGGCCCGTGCCCTGGTGCTCGAGCCCGAGATCCTCATGTATGACGAACCGACAACGGGCCTGGACCCCCTGGCCACGCGGAACGTCGACGAAATGATTCTTGAAGCCGGGGAACGATATAAAGTGACCTCGGTGGTCATCTCGCACGACATGGCAAGCGTGTTCCGTATCGCGGACCGAATTGCCATGCTGCACAACAAGCGGATCCTCGAGGCCGGGCCGGCCCAGGTGATCGCGGCGAGTCGCGACCCGTACATCTACGAGTTCCTGCGGGCGTCGGGCGTGTCTGCCATCGGCAAGCTTGCAGGGAGCCAGGGATGAAAGGCGTATCCGCAGGCGTCCGCGTTGGCATCCTGTTCGTGCTGCTCGCCGTCGGTGCGTACGTGGTGTGGAAGAACCTCGGCGGCGACGACACGGAGTCCGGCCAGGAGCTGTTCGTTCGCATCAAGGACGCCTCGGGTCTGCCGCGCGGCAGCAAGGTCGTGGTCGCCGGTCTCAAGAAGGGCGGCGTCGCGCGGCTCGAGGTCGACGGTCGCTACGCACGCATCTACTTCACCCTGTCGTCGGACATCAAGGTCTGGTCGAACGCGACCTTGTCCAAGAAGGCCAGCTCGCTCCTCGGCGAGAACTACCTCGAGGTCGATCCGGGCGAGCCCGTGACCCAGAAGGCCGACGGCACCACGATCGCCGCCACGCCGCTCGGCCTGTCGGGCGAGCACAAGTGTGCCGACTACAACTCGTCGGACCGCCAGAAGCGCGAGGCCTGCCGGCGCATCGTCAATGTCGTCGAGTCCGTCACGCCGGATCAGTTGATTCACCGCATCGAGGAGACGCTGCCCAACGTCGACCGCGTGCTCGAGTCCGTGCGCGACCTCTCGGAGGACGTGCGTCGCATCGTGAACGGGCCGATGCAGCGCGTCGCCGATCGCGTCGATACGTTGGTCCAGAACGAGGCTGGCACCATCGCACGCATCATCGAGCGCGCCGAGCGCACCGTCGCTGCCGTCGAGGGTCTCACTGCCGACGTCCGCAACATCACCAAGGGCGCCGATCCCAAGATCGAGAAGATCCTGTCCGAGCTCGAGGCGGCATCCGCCGAGGCACGCGCGCTGGTGTCGACCGCGAAGGACGAGCTCAAGGCGACAGGCGACTCCGTGCGCGGCAAGCTCGACAAGCTCGACGGCGTGATCAGCAACACCGAGTCGATCACCGCGAAGATCAACGACGACAAGGGCACGCTCGGCAAGCTCGTCAACGACCCGGCGATCGCCGACAACGTCGAGGCGATCACGCAGGACGCCGGCCAGTTCCTCGGCACGCTGTTCGGCCTCAAGGCCTACGTCGGCCTGCGCTCGGAGTTCAACGTGAGCTCGCGCCTCGCGCGGCACTACGTCTCGATCGAGCTGCACACGCGGCCCGACAAGTACTATCT
>JBBQFU010000252.1:0-12494 GCA_038322185.1 Haliangiales bacterium | reverse complement strand
CACACGGGTCGGCCCGTTGAGGGTGATCTTGTAGGCACGACCAGCGAGATCCTTGCTGACCTTCTCGCCGCGTCGCCGCGCCGAGACCGCGCCCCACAGCGGCAGCAGCCACATCGTGATCGCGCCGACCCACACGAGGATCGCGCCGATACACACGGGCAGCGCAGTGCGAAGCAGCGTGTCGGCCCCGAGCTCGTCGAGGTCGAACGCGACCCACACCGGATAGCCGATCGCGAGCAGCTCCAGAAACGCGAGCACCAGGCCCGGCACCACGAACCGGCGCTTGAACGGGACGACGGCAAGCGACGACAGCGCGGCTGCGCTCTCGTTTGCGTCCTTCGGATCGCCCGTTCCCGGCATCCACCGAGAATAGTGCAGTTACGTCTATGATGGTGGGGTGCGGAGCGTGGCCATCGGGGTTCTGTGCACGGCGTCGGTCGCTGCCGCCGAGCCGCCCACCTCGCCGATCACCGACAGCAACTACGCCATCGAGCTCTACGACGGTGTCGCGTATGGCAATGCGGCAGTGGTCGGCATGGGCGGCGCCACGGTTGCCCTGGCAATCGGCACGTCGGGGACCTTGTTCAATCCATCGGCCGCCGCGGTCAAGCCGACGACCGACACCGACTACTGGAGCTGGGACTATCACATCGACGCGATCGCCGGCAGCTCGACCGACTACGACAACAATGGCTTCACGTCGACCTACGCTCAAAACGTCGTCGGTACACTCGGCATCGGCGCTCGCTACGGGGAGTGGGCAATCGCGGCCACCGGCACCTGGCAAGACCGGCCGATCGTCACGCCCGATCCGATGGAGGCCGATCTGCAGGCCACGACGTACCGGTTCCAGCTCGGCGTCGCGCGCTGGGTACAGCGTCTCGACACCGCGATCGGCGTGACGCTCAAGAGTGGCATGTTCTCGCTGGTCGGCGACTGCATCGAAGACACCGGCGATTGCCCGACCACCCTGTTCTCGGTCAGTGGTGGTGGCATCGAGGTGGGTGCCACCTGGATTCCTCGCGAGCACAGCGTCCGCGTCGGCGCCGCAGCGTCATCGCCGATCAAGGGCGGCAACTTCGAGCCGTGCGACGACCCGGTCGCGTGCGCCGGCTGGATCCTGCCCGAGGGCGTCGTGTCGGCGTTCCGGCTGGCGACCGGCGTCGCGTATCGCTTCGCAGGCACCGACTGGAATCAGCTCGTCGGCGGCCATTTTCGCGACGAGAGGTCGGTCACCGTCGCGAGCGATCTGGTGATCACCGGTCCGGCGGACAACGGCTACGGGCTCGAGTCATTCGGCAACCAGGTGCTCCAGCGCTCGGGCCGGCACACGAACATCTCGACCCGCGTGGGCGTCGAGTGGGAGTGGCTACCGGGGCGCCTGCGCCTGCGCGCGGGGAGCTACTGGGAGCCCGGCCGGTTCGTCGGCGTGCCGGGCCGGCTGCACGGAACGCTCGGCGTCGAGGTTCGCGTGTTTCAGTTTCATTTGCTCGGCAAGCCGCGCCGCGGCCGCATCACGATCACGAGTGATGTCGCGAACCGCTACGCGAACGGCGGGCTGTCCGTCGGGTTCTGGCACTGAGCCCCGCAATGGTGGCGGCACGATAGAACCGCGACCCGGGCGCATCAAGGGTGCAATCGGGTCTCAGGGCCCTTGGCGTCCCAATCGCTGGGCCCCGGTGCACGCTCCGGCCCATGAGGCGCCGAACCTTCATGGGGATGGTGGGTGGAGCCACCGCTGCGACCGTCGTCGCACCGATGGTGATGCGGCGCGCTCACGCCGCGTTTGGCGAGTTCCCGTCGAACGCCGGCATGGTGATGCTGCCCGTCGGCGTGCGCGCCAAGCGCGTGCTCGAGATCTTTCTCTACGGCGGGCTCTCGCAGTGGGAGACGCTCTACTCCGTCCCCGGCCGCGCCATGAACACGGTGTTCGACAACACGTCGATGATCACGGCGTGTGGGAGCAACAGCATCGATACCCGCAGGATCGGCGTCGACGCGGCGGGCGCGAACGTCGAGCTCGGCCCGTTCGCGCATCAGCTGTGGGCGCGGCAGGATGTCGTCTCGCGCATGCGCCTCGCCGTGCAGCGTCACAACCTCGAGCCGCACGAGGCCGCGGTTCCGCAGGCGCTCACCGGCCGACCGGTCGGTCAGCCGAGCGCCGCCGGACTCGGCGCTCACATCCAGCGCGCACGGATCGAGCTCACACCATCGCACCGCGCATCGCCGCACTCGTACGTGTTCGCGACCGGCGGCATCTCGAGCGACAACATCGCGGCTGCCGCTGCCGCCGGCTCGCACCCGGGTTCCGCGCGGCCGCTGCTCATCAAGACCGATAATACCGAGCGCCTCGCCGAGCTGCTCGGTCGCCCGACCGTCGGGACCGCGCGTGCCTCACACGATGCGCTCGTCGCCGCGTACACGGCGCAATACGACAAGCGCCTCGAGTGGCCCGGCCGCGGCCGCGTGCGCTCGGCCAAGACCGATGACTTCAAGATCTCGTTCGAGACGACGAAGCGCGCCGATGCGATCCGCGACGTGCTCCCCGAGCTCGCCACACAAAGTGGGACCTCGTGTGGCCGGAGCGAAGGCCAGAACATTCCGAAGATGGCGCTGACCGCTGCGGCGAAGCTGCTCACGCATAAGGACGAGCCCGCGTCGTACGTGTGCGTGAGCGACATCGGCCTGTACGAGGCGTCGGGCGGCGGCGGTTACGACACGCACTCGAACAACGCACGCGACACCGCCGTGAACTTCAACAACATGATGACCGCGCTGCTCGGCATCATCCAGAAGCCGGACGAGCCGATCGATGTTTTCAAGATCAGCCTCGACGACACGCTGATCATCCTCAACACCGAGTTCGGCCGCACCCCGTGGAAGCAGGACGCGGACAGCAGCGGTCGCAACCATCACCCGCACGGCTATGTGACCGCGTTCATCGGCGGACCGACCACGCCGGGCATCTCCGGTGCGATCGGCGAGGATGGCATCGCCACGACGTTCGCGACGCCGGCGCAGAACCGGATCGCGGCGCTGCTCGCGATGGGCATCTGGCCGTTCGCGCACGAGGGCTTCGCGGTCTCCGATGTGGCAGGTGCCGGCACCGAGATCGAGGCCGCCGCGGCATCGATGCAGGCGTTCCTGGGGAGGACGGCGTGAAGCGCGCACTCGCGCTCGTCGCGATCGTCGCGGCGTGCGGCAACGACCTGCGTCCACCCACGTCCGCGGGTGACGTGGTGCCATTCACGGAGTGCGGCGGCGATCCGGCTTCGTTCGTACGGCAGTCGTTCCTCGCACTGCTCGGCCAGCGCCCGCGCAGCCAGGCCGAGGTCGACGTCTATGTCGACCTGTACGCCGCGACCGAGACCGCGGGTTCCGATCCGAAGGATGCGGTCGCACGCGCGATCATGTCGCGCCCCGAGTTCTCCGAGCGCTGGATCGAGACGTTCATGGATGCGATGCGCGTCCAGCGGCTCGACGTGCAGAACGAAGAGAACTGCTGGGACTCCACGATGCGCGCGACGGTCGACGGCGGCCTCGCCCTCGGCGTGCGCGACGGTGCGGCCACTGGCAGCGGCGACGGCAAGGGTGCGTGGACGATGGTGGACCTCGCCCGGTCCGCGATCGCGCTCGACGACGTGACCCCGCTGTATCGCGCGCAGCTGTTCTCGATGATGCAGCACTTCATACCGGCGGCGAACGTGCCGGACCGCGAGAAGGAGCTCGCGCGGCGCGCTGACTTCGGCGAGCGATTCGATGCGGCGTATCTCCATCGCGATGTCGTCTGCCTCGGCTGCCACACGAGCGAGAGCTCGGTGACCGATAGCGACAAGCCCGGCGCCGATCGTCACTGGCCGGTGCCCGGTCGGCCCGAGGCGGCCATCTACGGCGCGGCCAATGGCGTCGCGCCCGATCGCGCGCATGGTGCGTTTCGCGTCGAGGACGTCGTGCGGGCCGGGACCGACCGCCCGTGGGGTTGGATGGGCAATTGCGGCTCGTTCGACCCGACCCCGCCCGAGGACACGCTGACCGGCGTCGACACCAAGCTCGCGAGCGTCACCGGCAAGCAGGCATCGGTGTATCAGCTCGAGCAAGCGATGATGCGCGGGTTCGCCGCGCTGCGCGGAAAGCTGCCGCCGATCGGTGACACCAACACGATCAGCGATCCGGACACCGCGCTCGCCTGGCTCGTCACGCTCAAGATCACCGAGGACGTGTTCAAGCGTGTGACCGGCACGCCGCTCACGATCGCGAACTACTTCCCGCGCAACCAGGCGTCGAGCGACCTGCTGTACACGTTCGCGGCGCGCTTCACCGAGAGCGGCTATTCGGTCAAGGCGCTGCTCGCTGCGATCGTGTCGAGCGACTACTTCAACCGCCAGCCCGCCGAGCTCGCGTGCGGTCACATCCCCTACACGTATCCGGCGGTGTTCGATCCGTGGGTCACCAGCGACCGTCTTCGCGAGCGGCGCAAGAACGGTCCCGGCGACGCGATCACAGCGGTCGATGCACGCACGCTCGTGAGCGCCACGGCAGCAGCACTCGAATGGCCTGCGCCTCCCGCCGCGTCGCGGTTCCCCAGCTACGGCGACACCGGCTGCGAGAACCTGGATTGCGACGAGCTGCAGAGCACGTGCTCGCGCTACGACAACTGCTGCCGGACGCACGCCGCGTCGTGCGAGATGAAGGGCGTCGAGCCAAGGCACCAGGTGCCGTTCGAGCGGGCCATCGGCGTGTTCCTGCGCAACAGCGAGGCCGGCTTCCGCGGGCTCGATTTTCAGGCACGGCTCGCATGGGAGGATCGCTACGGTGCATGCAGCAAGCCGCGCTGGGTCACCAAGGACTTCATCGATTCACTGGTCGCAGCGGGTGCAGCGGATCCATCTGCGACGGCCGGTGACGTGATCGCCGCGCTCAAGGATCGCTTGATCGGCGAGCCCGAAGTGTTCACGGCCGAAGAGCAGGATGCGCTCGGCGTGCTGCTCGGTGCCGAGCTCGACGCGCCCGCGAGTGCGGTGACCATCGCGGCCGCGCGCCAGCTGTGCGGTGCCCTCGTCGGTACACCGCAGTTCCTGCTGCAAGGCATGGCCGGACGCGGCGGCGCGCGCCCGAAGCTGACACCGGCAGGTGCGGACTACGCCGCGGTCTGCACCGCCCTCGCGACCCGGGTGACCGGCATCGCCTGCGGGGGCACGCTGTCCCTGCAGCCGTAGCGGTTGCAGCGACTCGGGGTTTGCGCCATGTTCCCTGGCGTCATGCAAACGTATCGTTTCGCCGCCGTTCTGTTCGCATTCGCCGTCGCCGCCACGGGCTGTGACAACAAGGCCAAGCCGAAGGAGAGCGCCACCACGCCGGGCTCTGCAGCCAAGCCTGCGGGCGACGACATGAAGCCCGAGCCGGTCGGCAAGGACCCGGGCACCCCGCCGCTGCCCACGCAGCCGAGCCCCGATCCGACGCCGGCGGCCGACATCCGTCCGCCCACGGCAGCGGATCTCGTCCAGTACACCAAGGACATCCCCGGCAGCGGCAGCAAGCTGATGATGAAGATGGAGACGTCGATGGGTACGTTCAACTGCGAGCTCTACGGCGACAAGGCGCCGGCGACCGTGGCGAACTTCGTCGGTCTCGCGCTCGGCAAGAAGCCGTGGATGAACCCGAAGCTCGGCAAGGTCGAGCGCGGCACGCCGTACTTCAACGGCATCACGTTTCACCGCGTGATTCCTGGCTTCATGATCCAGGGCGGTGATCCGCTGGCGGCCGGTCACGGCGGCCCGGGGTACAACTTCGACGACGAGATCTGGGACGGCCAGCAGATCGTCCCCGGCGTGCTCGCGATGGCGAACGCTGGCGTGCGCGGTGGCAAGGGCACCAACGGCAGCCAGTTCTTCGTGATGGAAGGCCGCCGCGAGGATCTCGACAGGAAGCACACCGTGTTCGGTAAGTGCGCGGAGCTCGATCTGATCAAGAAGATCTCGAGCGTGCCGGCCGAGGCTGACAAGCCGACCACGCCCGTCACGATCACGAACATCACGATCACGAAGGGCTAACCGCCTTTGTAACCGCCGTCGCTCCGGGCGCCACAGTGGCGGTATGCGAGCCATTGCGTGTGTGTGTGCCGGATCGCTGGTATCCGGCTGCGGTGCCGCGGCGCCTCGGCGACCGATGACGCTGCAGCGCGTCGTGCTTTATCAGAATGGCATCGGCCACTTCGAGCGCGCCGGGCACATGAACGGCGAGACGCTGCGCCTCGACTTCGCCCGCGGCGAGCTCGACGACGTGCTCAAGACGCTGACGGTGATCGATCGCCTCGGCGCGGGCGTCGCGACCGTCGACGTGCCGAACATGGGCGAGAACGACAAGACGATCCGCCTCGGCGTTCGAATGAGCGCTGGCCGCGCCCACGATCTCCGCGTGAGCTACGCGGTGCCGACGCCGACGTGGAAGGCGGCGTATCGGATCGTGATGGACGACGGCGCTCGCGACGCGCCGAGCCTGCTCCAGGGCTGGGCGATGGTGAACAACGCCTCGCAGGAGGACTGGAATGGCGTGCAGCTGACGCTCGCGACCGGCGCGCCGATGTCGTTCGTGCACGACCTCCACACCCCGCAATACGTGAAGCGACCGGACGTGCACGGCAACCTGATCGCGCCCGCGCTCGGGCCCATCGACATGGAGAAGAGCGTCGCGGGCGACAGCGACGCCGACGGGATCCTCGATATGGACGATCTGTGTCCCGACACCCGCGAGGACCGCGACTCGTTCGAGGACGAGGACGGCTGCCCCGACGGCGACAATGACCACGATCGAATCCTCGATCGCGACGACAAGTGTCCGAACGAGCCCGAGCTGTACAACGGATACGAAGACGACGACGGGTGCCCCGACCGCGGACGCGTCGTGGTGACGGACACCTCGATCGAGGTGCTCGACCAGGTGTACTTCGCCAAGGCGAGCGATGACGTGCAGCCAGTCTCGCGCTCCGTGGTCGACGCGATCGCGGCAACGCTGGCCGGCAATCCCAGCATCGTGAAGATCGAGATCGGCGGCCACGCGAGCGTCGACGAGGGCGAGGCGTGGGGATTGTCGTCGCGCCGCGCAGCGGCCGTGCGGCAGGCGCTCGTACAGCGCGGCATCGATGCCGGCCGGCTCGTGCTCGTGCCGTACGGTGCGACACGACCGATTGCCACGACGGACACCGATACCAGCCGCGCGCGAAACCGCCGCGTCGACTTCCTGATCGCGCAGCGGCGCGAGGACACCGGGCGCCACGTGCACCCGCGGCGTGCACCGACGAAGATCGACACCAAGACCGCGCAGGCGTCGGTCAAGACCACGACGCGCCCGGCCGAGGTCGCGGGCACCGTGCGCTATGTGCTGTCGGAGCCGGTGACGATTCGCAAGAGCTCGTCGTCGATGGTCTCGATCCTCAACAAGTCGATCGGCGCGCACGACGTATATCTGTTCCGCCCTGACGCCAACGCGCCGGGGAGCGCGCGTCACCCGTTCCGCGCCGTGCGCCTTGTCAACGATTCGGGCTTCATGCTCGAGCCCGGACCGATCGCGATCTTCGCGCGTGGCTCGTTCGTCGGCGACAGCATGGTTGGCCGGCTCGCGCTCGGCGAGACCGCGTGGATTCCCTACGCGCTCGACGGCGCGACCGAGGTGACCGTCGCGCGCGACGACAACGAGCGGCCGATCCGGATCGTCGCGATCCAGCGCGGCGTTCTCACCGTCGAGAATGCTGGCGTGCGCGTCACCAAGTACTCGATCGCCACGGGCCGCGAGCCTGCGAAGCAGATCTACGTCCGTCATGACAAGGCCCCCGGCTACACCACGAAGGACCTGCCGCCCGGCACGCTGGATCGCGGCGACTCGTATCTCGTCCCGCTACCCCTGCAGCCGGGCAAGACCAGCGTGCTTACCGTCGAGGAACGCCAGCCGCGCCGCCACACGCTCCAGCTGCTCGATGCCGGCGCGACCGAGATCGGGCTCTACGTCGAGGGCAGCCACCTGCCCGCTTCGGTGCTCGAGCGGCTGCGCGAGGCAACCGCACTTCGCAAGGAGATGGGTTCGTACGAGGAGACCATCGAGGCGGCCCGCACGCGGCTGTCTGATATCGCGCAGCGCGCCGACGAGGTCCGCGAGAACCTCAAGGCCCTCGCGACGGTCCGCGGCGCCGACGACGTTCGCAAGAAGCTGCTCGCCAGCCTCGCGCAGCTGACGACCGAGTCCGACGCGCAGGCCAAGCAGCTCGGCATCGCCAGCGAGGCGCTCGCGACCGCGCGCAACAAGCTGCAGGACTCGCTGCGCGAGCTCAGCCTCGACGAGGCGTCTTAGGTTGATTCGAGTCGGGCCCCGCCGGGGATGCGGCCGGTGCGGCCGGCTGGGCGCCGAACGGCGAGGACAGCAGCGGCTGGCGCGAGGGCTCCTTGCGGGGCAGCTCGAACAGCGACTTCTTCGGCTCGCGCTCGACGACCTCTTGCTCCTCGCCCTCGAGCTCCTGCGCCTCGACCTCGGCACCATCGGGCGCAGTCTCCTGCGTCTCGACGAGCTCTCCGGTCAGCGAGTTGCGGCCGGGCTGCACAGCAGCGCCCTTCTTGCGCGACGCGTTGTACTGGTGCGCCAGCTCGGCGTTGAGGCGGGTGCGTTGATCGCGGGCCACGAGCCGAGCTTACTAGGCCGACTCGGGAGGCGCGATGCCAAACTCGTTCAACGCTGCCCAGCTGCCCGGGGATTCCATCGCGCGCTCAGCTTGCCCTGACGACGTTACGTCTTAGCGAAACAGCCGGCCGCGCAGCTCGGGAGCAGGCTGAGCGATCACCTCGAGACCGACGATGCGATCGCCCGCCGCCGCGCTCGCAGCCGCGGCCGCAGCCTCGATCGAGTCGAGCGAGCCGGTCAGCGTGAAGTACGCTTTGCCCGCCAGATCGATCGCAAACCTCGTATCTCGCACGACAACTTCGGCGACCTTGCATGCGGCATCGGCCGCTGCGATCGCGGCGCACACGGTGCGAGTCTCGATGATCGCGACGGCCTCCGCTGCAGGATCCGCTGACCAGTCGACCGGAGTAAGTGGCGCACCGAGCATCTCCCACACCTGGTCATCGGCGGCAGGAAGCTCGACCTTGTCGAGGAGCAGATCACCCGCAACGCGACACGCCGCCCCCATCGCTTCCTCGACCTCCGCAACTCCACCTTCGAAGAACACGAGGTGCTTGCCGCCGGACACCGCACGCGAGTGCAACAGGATCGCGGGCGCACGCTTGAGCCCCGCATCCGCCGTCACGACACCGCGCGCGATCGTGCCGACCTCGAGCACGCCGAGTGCGGGACCGCGCTGGTTCACACGAACCTGAACGATTCTTTCAACGTGCAGCGCCGCTCGCGCGTGAAGTGCAGAGCAGTGGTGAGGCCTTCGCCCGTGGGCGAGGCGATCGTGAACGACGTGTAGCCTTCGCCGCCAAGCGCGAGGCCCGCGTACGACGCATCGTTCTTCACGAAGATCGAGCAATTGCACAGCCGCGCCATCGCCGACATGTTGTCGATGTTCGTCGAGTGCATCGTGGCCGTGTGATGGAAGCCATGCTCGACGCGCAGCGCCGCCGCGATCGCATCGGCCGCGTCACGCGTGCGGAACAGCGGAATCACCGGCATCAGCAGCTCGTGCTGGACGAACGGATGCTTCTCGTCGACCTCGCACATGATCAGGCGCAGATCGTGTCCGTGACCGCCGATGCCGATCTGCTTCGCGATCACGCCCGCGTCCTTGCCAACCCAGTTCTTGTTGACGTGGTCGCCTTCGAGCACGACCTTCTCGAGCTCCTTGACGTGGCGCTGATCGAGCCACAGGACCTTCTGTCGCTTGAGCTGTTCGATCAGCTTGTCGGCGATCGAGTCGACCGCAATCACTTCCTTCTCGGCGATGCAGACAATGTTGTTGTCGAGCGAGGCACCGCGGACGATCGCGTCGGCGGCCTTCTCGAGATTCGCCGTCTCGTCGACGACGGCGGGCGGGTTCCCCGGGCCGGCGCAGATCGCCTTCTTGCCCGAGTTCATCGCCTGCTTCACCACGGCGGGACCACCCGTCACCACGACGATGCGCACCAGCGGGTGCTTCATCAGCGTGTTCGCGCTCTCGATCGTCGGGCGCTCGATGCTGGTGATCACGTCGCGCGGACCGCCGGCGGCCTGGATCGCCTCGTTGAGCAGATGCACGCACCAGTTGCACGTCTGTGCCGCCGACGGGTGAACGTTGAACACGACGGCGTTGCCAGCCGCGACCATACCGATCGCGTTGTTCAGGATCGTCTCGGTCGGATTCGTGGTCGGTGTGATCGCGAGCATCACGCCGTAAGGCGCGCGCTCGGTGAGCATCAGACCGTCGTCGCCGGTGAACGCGACTGTACGCAGGACTTCGCAGCCCGGCGTCTTGTTCGCGACGAGCGCGTTCTTGTTGAGCTTGTCCTCGTAGCGGCCGAGTCCCGTCTCCTCGACGGCGTAGCGAGACAGCGCGTCGTTGTTCGACAGCACCGCCCGCCGCATGTTCTCGACCATCTTCACGCGGATGGCGTTGGGCGTGCGCTCGTTCTGCTCGAATGCGCGACGCGCAGCCTTCGCGGCCTCGTCGGCATCTTGATAGACGCCGTTCGTTCCGCGCGGGATGTTCGCCTTGGACTTCGGCGCGTCGCCCGTGCCGCCACTGCGCGCAGGCGCAGGCGCCGCTCCGCTACCGCCCAGGCGCTCGAGCACCTTCGCGACGATCTCCTCGATCTTGCGCTCGTCGATGCCTCCGATAGCCATGGGCTAGCCCTTCACTTCACGTAGCGCTGCTCACCGTCGACCGCGACCGAATCGACGATCGCCATGATCGTCGCGTCGACAGGACGGTTCTGCGTGACTTGAGTCTGGCGCGCGGAGCTACCAGAGCAGTACAGCACGACCTCGCCGATACCAGCTCCCACCGCATCGACCGCAACTGCGATCGCGCCGGTAGGATTGCCGTCGACGTCGCAGGCGCGAACGACGAGGAGCTTCAACCCCTCGAGCGTCGGCTCCTTGCGGCTCGCGACCAGCGTGCCGATGATCTTGCCGAGGACCATGCCTACTTGTTGGTGTTGCCGTTACCGGCGCCCGCGCGGCCGAGCGGCAGAACCGCGTCGACGTTCGCGTGCGGGCGCGGAATCACGTGCACCGAGACGACCTCGCCGACGCGCTCTGCAGCGCGCTGACCGGCTTCCGTCGCGGCCTTCACCGCGGCGACGTCACCGCGGACGACCGCAGTCACGTAGCCACCGCCGGTCTTCTCGAACCCGACGAGCTCGACCTTCGCGGCCTTGACCATCGCGTCGGCGGCTTCGACCATGCCGACAAAGCCCTTCACTTCGATCATTCCGAGCGCATCAGCCATTGTTCATTCTCCTCAGACGCCGACCTAGCGGTCGACGAACTTCTCCGGTTCCTTGCCTGTGACCGCATTCAGAGCTGCGGTCGCAGCAGCCGCGGCGGCATCGATCTCCGCTTCGGGGCCTGCCATGTACAGACGCCCGAAAGCGCCGTACGGCGTGACGTTGACGAGGTTCACCTGCGCGGCCTTCTCGGCCTCGTTCGCTGCGAGCACGACGTAGCCGGCGGGCTCGCACTCGAAGATGAACAGCGACTGGCCGGGCAGCACCATCATGCCTGCCGAGCTGCGATTGATGATCTGGGTCTGGTAGGCCTCGACGCCCCGGATGATCTGGTTGGTGAGGACGCGCGGCTTGAGCCGCTGGTTCTCCTCGACCCCGAGATGCTTGAGGATCGTCGCACCGGCCTGGAGGACCTCGCCCTTGTCGGTGTGGTGCACCTCGAGCAGGCCGTAGGCGCGCTCGACGACCTGCACGGCCGGCTGGACGTTGGTCGCCTTGAGAGCGGCGTCGGTCACCTGGTTGATCGCAATACCCGGCGCGATCTCGACCCACAGCGATGCCTGGTAGGGCACCGGCAAGAAGCCGCGCGCGGTTTTTCCGACGAACGTCGCTTGCTGAGGCTGAAGCGCGTCGAGGAAACAGTACGTACGAAGTACCGTGGCCATCCTTAGGGAAGGCACGCTAGCACGGGCTCGTTTTGCAAATCCACGGATGGGGCCGCGAAGTTCCCGGGGAGCGTCGCATCCGGTCGCATCCGGTCGCACGATGCGCAGGTTCCAGGTGCGTGCCATGATGCGCGCGCCCATGCGGCTTCGCGCGTTCGTGCTGTGTTCCGCGCTGTCGATGCCCGCCGTCGCGCGCGCCGACTTGCTTGCGCAGGCGCTCGACCGGGCCGCCCCCATCGCCACCACCAACAATCTCTTATCGTGGGCAGGGCCCGCTCGCGCGACCTCGCTGCCCGAGCTGCTCCAGTTCGCGATCCAGCAGGCCCCTGCCCTGGCGACCGCCAAGCTCGATATCGAGATCGCGATCGCCCGGATCGAGCAGACCTTCGCGCGCAACGACTGGTTTTTCGCAGCCCAGGCC
>JBBQFU010000251.1:0-12563 GCA_038322185.1 Haliangiales bacterium | reverse complement strand
AGGGGGATCGAACCCGACCGAAGCAAGCCGAGATCCTCAACCATCTCGCGTTCCTGCAATGACCACGCAGGCTTGCTGAAGGTCGCCGTTCCGGTTCGTCCTCCTTGCTCCTCGTTGTTCTCGACGTGCGTGGCAGCCACGTGGCAGCAGCAGGATTCCACGGCCGCCAGCGAGCATTCATGGGCAGAGTCGTTCGAGGACTTCCCTGGTCCCGGCGCGGTGGAGGTGTATACTGGTCCCTGGACAGGGAGTCATTTCATGCAGGACCTCACCCCTTCGGAAGTCGTCGCGCTTTTCGGGATCGACGAGCGCCGCGTCCGGAAGGACGTCGAGTACGGCGTCTTCGATCGGCAGAAAGGCCCGCCGCGGTTCGCTCTCGCCGAGGTCGTGTACCTGTTCGCCGTGGCAGGGCTCGGCCTCGAGCTCGGGGTCGAGGATCGCAAGAAACTGTACCGGCTGATCGCGATAGCGCTGGACGAGCGCAAGCTGCCCGACGGCATCGAGCTTGGAGGCTACTTTCAGGTAAAGCTCGCCACGGCCGTGCACGAGGTCGAGGATCGGATCGAGCGGTTCGCGAAGTGGAAGAAGAAGCTCGTCACCCGAGACGACATTCTGGGTGGCGAGCCGGTCTTCCCCAAAAGCCGGCTCGCGGTGCGGCAGATCGGCGAGATGGCGCGGCGCGGGGCGCCCGTGAAGGAGATCGTCGAAGACTATCCGTACATCGACGAGCACGACGTTGAGTTCGCGAAGCAGTACGTGACCGCGTATCCTCGCGTCGGGCGGCCACGTGTCCGTGAAGCTTCTACTCGATGAGAACCTGACGCCGGCCGCCGCGGTCGCGCTAGTGTGCGCGCTGGGTCTCGAAGTCGAGGTTTTCGGTGAACGCACCAGGACGCAAGCCCCACGCCCGCGCGTAGTTCGCGAGGGCGTACGAGCCCATGACGATCACGTCCACGCCCTCAGGAATCACCGGCTCGGCTCGAGGGTTCCGACAAACGGCACCGCCCGATGCGTGCTGTACGCCAGCCCGGAACCGATCGAGGGTCGCGAGCAGGTACCTCTGTACCCACGGATGATGGACCCGCAGCGCGACTTGATTCGGTGACCGGTGGTGCTGCCTCAGCACCGAATGTGGCGACCCCGACGGGACTTCATGCGTTCGGGAGGCGAACGAGTGGTTTCCAGCTGTTAGCTATCCGCCAGGGCGGCGGGGACGATCAATCGTCGATCTTGGCCGCGAAGATACCATCTTAGGTAACTGACTTTCTTTCCTCACGCCAGCGGAACTTCTCAAGACCAGCCGAAGCGCCGGCCACCAGACGTACGTTCGAAACCAAAGCCGTTGGCCACGCCCGCGGCGAGGTCACGCTGAAGATCCTCGCCGAGCACGGTGGGCTCCTTCATCGACAAACAACTTGTTGAGGTCAAACTGGTGCTGCCGCGAGCGATGCGCGCGGTACCGTATTTTCCCCTATCCATCGGAGCATTCGGGTCGCCGCACGACGGACACGCGAGGGGTGTAAGAATCACGAACGGATCATAAGCACGTCCAGAAGCGCAATGCTGATCCCGCTGGGCATCCTGGGACCGTCACGAAGCTGAGACGACGACACCCATGGCGCGTGGTCAAGAGCTACCGGATCACGACGATCGGAGGCACGTTGACCTCCACGCCTTCGGCTGCACGCTGAGGATCTCGGCCTGTGCGCTCGTGGCGACGACGACATCGAGGCCGATCTATTTCCACGTATCCTGGAGTTGATCGAGATCGATGGCTCCAACCCACTGCGGCGTGACGCCCGTGGTCACGGTGTGCGGTCGCCCAAGAGCTCATCGACCGTTCTGGACAACAGACCCTTGAGCAGCGGGTGCGCATACCGACGTTCGACGGTGATCGCGTAGAACTCCTCGTAGAGCCCGGGAACGACACCGCACTCGCGAAGAACGCGACTATTCAATTCGTCGCGAACAACCACCGCTGGGAGCAGGGCGACGGCGTCGGTATCGCGCGCCAGCAGGCGAATCATGGCCATGTCATCGATCTCGGCGAGAATGCGGACCGATACGTTTAGCCTCTCGCAGATCGCGTTGAAGGCGATGCGGATTGCATTGTGCGGCCCGGGAAGCAGAAACGGGACGTCGGCGATGTCCCTCGGGAAGCGAAATGCCTTGCGACGCGGATGGGCGACCAGGCTCACCTTCTGCCGTGCGACGCGGCGGCACCGAAATGCATGCGCTTCGTCCCCGGTCACGGGCTGGTTGGAGAGCACCACGTCGAGCGAGTGACCGGCGAGCCGTCCGAGCAGGTCGTCGATGGCTCCCGCCACGAGGCACATCCTCACGCCCCTCTCATTCAGCAACGGTTTGACGAAGGACTCCTGGAAGTTCCGAGACAGCGTCGCCACCGCGCCGACCCGGAAGGGCTGCTCGCGCAGGCGACCGTTACGCAGGGTCGCGAGGAGATCGTCGCCGGTCGTGAAGATGTTCTCCGCGTAGCCCATCACCATGCGGCCCGCCTCGGTCAGCTTCAGCGTTCGCCCTTTGCGGTCGAAGAGCCGCTCTCCCAGCGCATCTTCGAGCTGGCGAATCTGGGTCGACAGCGCCGACGGCGAAAGCCGAAGCCGCTCCGCCGTGCGTGTGAGCTTCCCATCTTTGGCGACGCTCCAGAAGTATTGCAGGTGGTGGTAGTTCAGATGGGTGGCGCTCATGTAGTTCTCCAAAATCGAACGTTACCTTCAATATTAAGACATTTCTGGCAACTGCCGAGTGAGCTATCGATCTGGGCGAACAGGGAACAGCTTCGGCGGCCACAACGGTCGCTCAGCTCTGCCAGGAGACCCCCAATGCGATACCAGCTCGATTCCAATGGCCGAAAACGCGTCACCCTCATCGCTGGCGACGGGATCGGCCCCGAGGTCGCCAACGCCACCCGGCGCATCATCGAAGCGGCAGGAGTTCAGATCGCGTGGGAAGATCGCGAGGCCGGAGCCGAGGTCTTCAAACGCGGACTCCCGAGCGGTGTTCCGCCAGAAACGATCGCTTCGATCCGCGACACGCGGGTGGCCCTCAAGGGCCCCCTCGAGACGCCGGTTGGCTTCGGTGAGAAGAGCGCGAACGTCACGCTGCGCAAGCTGTTCGAGACCTACGCGAACGTGCGGCCCGTGCGTGAGATGCCCGGCGTGAAGACTCCCTTCACGGGTCGCGGAATCGACCTCGTCGTCGTGCGCGAGAACGTCGAGGACCTCTACGCGGGGATCGAGCACATGCAGACCCCGGGCGTCGCCCAGTGTCTGAAGTTGATGTCGAAGAAGGGCTGCGAGCGCATCGTCCGGCTCGCGTTCGAGCTTGCCGTCTCGGAGGGCCGCAAGAAGATCCACTGTGCGACGAAGGCGAACATCATGAAGCTCACCGAGGGCCTGATGAAGCGCACCTTCGAAGAGGTCGCGAAGGAGTACCCGCAGATCGAGGCGAACCACATCATCATCGACAACTGCGCCCACCAGGTCGTCCGCGCTCCCGAGCAGTTCGACGTCATCGTGACGTCGAACATGAACGGCGACATCCTCTCAGACCTCACCTCTGGGCTCATCGGTGGGCTCGGCTTCGCGCCCGGTGCAAACCTCGGCGACGAGGTCGCCATCTTCGAGGCCGTGCACGGCAGCGCGCCGAAGTACGCCGGCAAGGACGTCATCAATCCTTCGGCGGTGCTGCTCTCCGGCACGATGATGCTGCGCCATCTCGACGAATTCGGCGCGGCGCAGGCTATCGAGAGCGCGCTGATGGTGACGCTCGAACAGGGTGTCTACACCCGCGATGTCTCGCCGAGCGGCAGCGTCTCGACGACCGCGTTCACCGACCAGATCATCCGGAACCTCGGCAAACGTTCGGAGCGCTGGAGGATGCGGGATCACAAGCCACTGCACGTGAAGCCTCTCGCTGCCGCCCGCGACTACGTCCGGCCGAAGACCCGGAACACGGTGGGAGCGGACGTGTTCGTGGAATCCGAGCTCGCCCCCGAGGAGATCGGCAAGAGCCTCGAGTCACTCGTCGAAGGGAGCGTGCTCCGCCTCAAGATGATCTCGAATCGTGGAACAAAGGTCTACCCGACGACGGGTGGGATGACCGACTGCGTGGACCATTGGCGCTGCCGGTTCGTGCTACGCGAGGGCACCACGCGCGCGGAGGACTCGAACTTGATCGACCTCCTGAACCGGGTCGCCACGAAGTACCGCTGGATGCACGTGGAGAAACTGGAAGATCTCGACGGCCAAGCGGGATACACGCGTGCTCAGGGCGAAGACTGACACCGCGTGTCGGAGCAAACCGAACCCGGCCATACCGCGATCAGTGCAACACCGGTCGGAGGCGACTACGTAGGGAGACGGTTCTCGCTGCTCACCCAGCACGGCAAGGAGCGCGTCATCGGGCCGCTGCTTCGCGAGTCCCTCGGCGTCGAGGTCGAACTCGCCTCGGGGTTCGATACAGACACGCTGGGTACGTTCACCCGCGAGGTCGCCCGGCCCGGAAGCCAGCTCGACGCTGCACGCAAGAAGGCCCGGAAGGGCATGGAAATCCTTGGCTCCTCTTACGGGATCGCGAGCGAGGGCGCGTTCGGACCGGATCCGTACGGATTGATCCCGTGGGATGTGGAGGCTGTGATTCTGATCGACAGCGTGCGCGGCATCGAGGTGATCGGAAGGGCACAAGGCCCGGGACGCCATCTGCACGATCACGTCGCGACACCGGAGGAGCTCGAGGCGCTTGCCGAGCGGGCCGGGTTCCCGGAGCACGGCCTCGTAGTCCGCGCCGACGGTCCGGACGGTCCGAACATCTGGAAGGGACTCGAGGACCGCGCGGCGCTGGGAGCGGCCTTCGCGGAGGCCCTGACGCGATCGAGCACGGGCAAGGTATTTGTTGAGAGCGATCTGCGCGCGCACATGAATCCCACGCGCATGGCGCTCATCGGTCAGGCGACCCAGGACTTGATCCGGCGCGTGAAGAGCGTGTGCCCGCACTGCCAATCTCCAGGGTTCTGGGTCGTGGAGCGCATCGCGGGGCGTCCGTGCCGTGACTGTGACTCGCCGACGAACGAAGCGCGTGCCGAGCGATGGGCGTGCGTGGCGGGCGATCACGCTGAAGTTCGCGACCTGGACAGCGCGTGCTTGGCGGACCCGCAGTGGTGCAACGAGTGCAATCCGTGACGACCCACGTCGCGCAGGTTGCGAGCATGCTCCTCGTCGTCCGAAACGCGGACGACCTGGCGTCGGCCATTGCAGGAGTAAACCAGTTCATGGGCTACCGGCGTCGAGGCGCCTCCGACAACCGAGACGAGGTCCTCGGCCTCTGGCTCCGACGCGAGCTCGACGCGGACCTCCCGATGTGGCCGCTCGACCCTGCGACGTCGACGCTGGACCGAGCCGATGGATTGGGCGTCCGCGAGTCGTTCTCGCTGTCCGGAATCTGGAGCATGTGCTGGATCGACGGCACGCTCGTGTCGGCCTGCCAGAGCACGAAAGAACGCCGCTGCCGAGTCGTCGACATGCTGTCGAGCGCGACGTCCGGGAGCTCGACGAGGGGCGACCTCGGCGTCTTCCTCCCGGTCGTCGATGGCGCGCAAGACATCGAGTCGATCGAAGAGACACTCGCAGAGCTTCGCGCGCGTTTCACTGGCCTGATCGGCGACACCTGGCTCGTCGACGACCCGAAGTCCGGCCTCTCGGGCCCGCGGAGGTCGCGATGAGTTGCCACACGAGCACCGAGTACAGAATGGAGGGGCATCGTGAAAACGCATGACGAGCTGAAACTGGATTTCCAGCGGAAGGAACGCATCGGATTCGAGGAGGCAATTCTCTGCCCGGGGAAGACCTCGGAGCATCTTGAAGCCATCCTCAATCAGGCGGCGGCGAGAACCGCGACGCTGCTCCTCACTCGCATGAGCGCGGACCAGGTCGCCTCCCTGCGCCCCGAGCATCGCGAAGAGCTCGACTACGAGCCGCTCTCACGCACGGCCTACTTCGGCTTTCGCAACCTCCAGGAGCCCGCGCGCCCGCCGCGGGTCGCCGTGGTCGCAGCTGGCACATCGGACGCCTTCGTGACGCGTGAGATCGTGCGAACGCTTCGCTACGCGGGCGAGTCCGCGTCGTCCTTCATCGATGTCGGGCTGGCGGGCTTGTGGCGCGTGATGGAGCGCATCGAATCGATCGGCCAACACCCGGTCGTCATCGTCGTCGCCGGCATGGACGCGGCGCTGCCGACGGTCGTCGGTGGGCTCGTTGGCAGCGTCGTCTTTGCAGTGCCGACCTCGAACGGGTACGGCGTCGCGGCGGGTGGAGAGAGCGCGCTTCGCGCCGTGCTCGCAAGCTGCTCCCCTGGTCTTGCGGTGTTGAACATCGATAACGGATACGGCGCCGCGTGCGCCGCGATGCGCGTCCTCCACGCGATCGACACAGCAGGTCAGTGATGCGCGTCATCGTCGTCGGAACAGGGACAGAGATCGGGAAGACTCACGTGACCGAGTGCCTCTTGGAGCATGCGCGTTCGCGCGGGGTTCGTGCGCGGGCGTACAAGCCCATCGCGACCGGCGTTACGAATCGATGCGAGGACGCAGAGCGGCACGCCAAGGCCGGCGAGGCTCCCTATGCGCATCCGACGTTTGCGTACCATCGGCCGGTGTCTCCGCATCTGGCCGCGCGCGAAGAAGGTCCCGCGATCGACCTCGACGTGATTCGGAAGCGCGCTGACGATATGGCAGCCGACGTAGACCTCTTGTTCGTCGAGGGGGCGGGTGGACTCTTCACCCCGCTCAGCGACTCGATGACCAATATCGATCTGGTGCGATCTTTGATGCCGGCGATCGTGCTGCTTGTCGCGCCTGATCGACTCGGCGTGCTCCACGACGTGCACGCTACCCAACGTGCGGCCCAGGCGCGCGACGTGGCACTGCATGCGATCGTGCTCTCCACAGCACCGACACTGGACGAGTCGTCGACCTCCAACGCGCAGGAGTTGGAGCGGCTCGGCTTTGGCCCCGTTGCTGGCGTATTTCCACGAGCGAGCGTCGACGCCGTCGCTAGCCAGCAGGTCGCGTCGAAGCTGTGGCTGTGGCTGAGGCTTGCGCCTGCGCCGTAGCACGCGGGAGTTCGAGAAGAGATCGCGAAGACGGTCGAGATGTTGCTTGGGATTGGTCGTCGACGTGACTTCGGTCTTCACGCCCTCTCGGGAAACTCTGCCCGGAGATTTCTGGTGGAGGAGCGAGATCTCTCGGCGTCAGATGTAGGACGCACGGCTGCGTGCGATTCCGGCAGTCGTTTTTTCGCCGACGCGCACGCCGAAATGCGGACGACCGCCCTCGACGTCGCCGCCTGCTGTCGAAATCCCGGCGCTCGTCGAGCGCTCTGCTGACCGCCCGGCGTGGGTGAGACTCGCTACGGTCGGGGACGCGGCGAAGCTGGTCAGGCTAGTACCGAACTGCATCGTCTCTGTCCCGTTCGGACCGATCCGCGCCAGCAGAGTGCCCGAACTGTTCCGGCCAATGACAGCGATCCAGCTCTCGCTCGCGTCGACCATGTAGGCGCCTTCCACGCTGGCAGGTAGCGCGCTGCCACCAGCGGCGAGCTCGACCTCTTCGCCCTGGGTCAGCACCACGAGCCGGTCACGGTTAGCGACGACTGGGCTCTGAGCGTTCTGGTACGTCGAGACGAGCTGCGCCGGTAACTCGAGAGTTGATTCGGGCAACAGCGGGTCTGGCCCGCGCAAGCACCCCGCCAGCGCAGCGCCTACGACCATCCACGAATGCCGCATGGTTCATATGATAGCTCCGCTACCCTATGGCCCTCGTTCGTTCACGCAATGTTCACGCAGCGACACGCCACCATGCGACGTCACTGATCCACTGATGCCAGTCCTCAGGGGATGCATCGCCGTTCGGATCGGCGCCGTGCTCGAGCAAGTAGCTAACCAATGGCTTCGTGGTCCGCAACCTCGACGGCACGGCGAAGACCGATGACACACGCTCCTCACACGTTCGGCACCCATGCGGCGCTGTTCGGCGTGAACCCGTGGCGGCTGCAGTCGTGGATGGGCCACAAGCGGATCGACGAGACGATGATCTACGTCCACGTGGCGGAGAACCATCGGCGCGAGATCCCGGACTTGGTCGTGGCAGCGGGCGAGCTCGAGAAGGACCCCTGGCGAAAGCGGGGCGAACCCTTCTCTCGTCGCTGGACTATCACGCCACGCTCCAGCGGCTCGCCGAGTTCGCTGTACCTGCACTCGGCGACTGGTGCGCGGTCGACATGGTTCGCGACGATGGCAGCTTTGCGCGGCTTGCCGTGGCGCATCCCGATCCCGCAATGATCGCGCTCGCGCACGATTTGTCCGAGCGGTACCCGCCTGACCCCTCTGCGCTCATCGGTGTACCGAACGTGATCAGGACCGGGAATCCGGAACTGGCCGCCGACATTTCCGACGAGCTCCTCGTGAAGGCGGCGCAAGATGCCGACCATCTCGCCATCATTCGGCGCCTCGGGCTTTGTTCGTACATGATCGTGCCGCTCACCGCGAAGGATCGCGTCCTCGGCGCGCTCACGCTTGTCTACGCCGAGTCGGCGCGACACTACGAAAGCGAGGATCTGCCGTTCGCGGCCGAGTTCGCGCGACTGGCCGCAATCGCCGTCGACAATGCACGCCTGTTCGAGAACGAGTCTTCGGCGCGGGCACGTGCCGAAGCCAGCGAGCAGTCCTTTCGCATCTTCATCGACAATCTGCCAGGGCTCGCGTGGATGGCCCGGCCGGATGGCTACATCGATTTCTACAATCGTCGCTGGTACGAGTACACGGGGACGACGTTCGAAGACATGCAAGGCTGGGGTTGGAGCAAGGTGCACGACCCGGAAATGCTCCCCAGTGTCACCGAGCGCTGGCGCCATTCCCTGCAGACCGGCGAGCCGTTCGAGATGGAGTTTCCGCTGCGCGGTGCGAATGGGCTGCCGCGCTGGTTTCTGACGCGAGTGAATCCGTTGCGTGATGCGACGACATCGTCAGCCGGAGGGCGGAAGAGAAAGCCGCAGGCGGGCACCGCCTGACGCCGAGACGCCAGGGGCAAGCGTCCCTCCATGCGCGACAGCGACGCGTCTCGCGATCGCGAGGCCGAGTCCCACGCCAGCGCCGCGCACCACCGAGTCCGCCTTCGATGGAGCGCCCCGCCGAAACGGAACGAACAATGCTTCCGGCGTCGGTCCGAGACCGGGCCCATCGTCGTCGACGGTGACAGTCACCATTGCCGCGTCAGCCTCGACTCCCACCGCCACGGTCCCGGCGACCTTCGTCGCTGCGATCGCGTTGCTCACGAGATTGCGAATCGCGACCTCCAGCAGGACCGGATTCGCGTTCACCCGGCCAGAGACGTCGCCACTCGGACCAGCGAGACGCACGCCGCGCATCTCGGCCGTCGCAGCCAGCTGTGCGATCACGAGATCGATGCATTCGACGATATCGACATCTGTGCGCTCTGCCGGAGAGTCCGCGCCCGCCCTCGCAAACGCGAGCAAGCCGTCGACGAGCGCCGACATACGCCGCAGCTCGTCGAGCGTGGTTCGCGCGGTCGTCTCCCATTCGGGAACGGATCGAGGGTGACGCAAAGCCACCTCGAGTTCAGTAGCCATCACGGCGAGCGGTGTACGAAGCTCATGTGAGGCATCCGCTGTGAAACTAGCGAGAGCACCAAACCCATCGCCGAGTCGGACGAACAAATCGTTCAGCGAGACGATCAGGTCTCGCAATTCCCCCTCTTGCGCCGGGATCGGCAGACTCCGCCCCAGATTGAGCGCGGACGTTTCCCTCGCCGCTTTGATGGCGTCTTCGATAGGACGGGCTGCACGGCGCGCGAGCACGGTTGAAGCCACGAATGCGGCGAGCAACACGACTGGAGCGACCACCAGCGTGGCCTCACCGACAAGCTCCAAGGCTTCGTCGCGGAAGGAGTCGCCGTCGTCCATCACCATGTCGACATCGTCGATGTAGATGAAGGCGACGGCTGCGAGTGCGAATATCACGGTGGTGACAACGCTGCTCGTTGTTGCCGCCAGCGTGAATCGACGACGGATCGAACTGCGCGCCACTACGTCACCTCCCGCAGCCGATAGCCGAACCCTCGAACGGTCTCGATCTTCACACGCGCATCCGCGAGCTTTCGCCGCACATGTCCCATGTGTACCTCCACGATATTGGTGCCCGGGTCGAACTCGTAACCGAATGCGTCCTTCAGAATGTCACGTCGGGGAACGACCTCACCCACGCGTGTCACAAGGAGCTCGACGAGCGCATGCTCTCGCGGAGAGAGAAGGACCAGCCGCTCCCCGACCCTGACGCCGGGCTCGTCAGGCAGGAGTTCGAGGTCTGCGACTCGCAGTGCGCGCCCCTGTCGCGGTTCCGCTCGACGCAACGTTGCGCGTAGTCGAGCGAGCAGCTCTTCGAATGCGAACGGCTTTACTAGGTAGTCGTCAGCGCCGCTGTCCAGCGCTTGAACCCGTTCGCCGACTGCGTCCCGCGCTGTCAGCACGATGATCGGGATCTGACTCTGACGGCGCAGCGTCGGGATGATCATCTGAGCGTCGCCATCTGGCAGGCCGAGGTCTAGAACCATTGCTCGCAGCCCGCCCGCTGCGAGCCGTGCCAACGCCGCTTCGCACGTTCCCACGGCGTCCGCAACGAAGCCCTCTTCCGTTAGCCCTTTGACCAGGATACTCGCGAGTCGCGGCTCGTCTTCCACGACTAGAATGGTCACCTGACCAGTGTGCACGATCGCCTCGGATGTGAACGTCAGAATTGCCCGACGACGGCTGCGCCGCCGGGAACGGGAGCGATCACGAGGTCGCGTCGCATGAGGCGCGGAATCAACAGACCGCTGGCAATTCCGACGGCGCCGCCGACGACGACATCGGAGAGCCAGTGGCGATCAGCGCCGATGCGCAGATACTCGGTGGTCAGCGACAGGGCGATGCCGGTGCCCCACACGTAGGGCTCGGTCCAGTAGTGGCGCCAATGGCAGATCAAGGCGGCGCTAGCCGTGATCGCAAAACCGAGCGACGAGTGACCCGAGGGAAACGAGAGGAGGTCCTCGCTGCCGCTCTTGTACTTGGGGTTGTTGAAGTGGCGATATGGGCGCTGCCGCCCCGTCAGGAACTTCACCATCTGCACCAACACCTGGCTGACGGCTACCGCCTCCGCGACCGGAATAATGTCGTCGATCAGCCGGCTCCAGCTCGCATCGCGATCCGCGATGATCAGCAGCGTGAGGCCGACGGTGGGCGCGATAGCGTAGGCGGTCAGATCGCTGAGAAACCCGGCGCGCTTGACGTCATTCCATACCAGCGCGTTGCGCGCGGACCGATCGAACCCCGGCGGCTCGCACCAGCGGCAGTCCGCCGCTGTGAACCGGTCCTTGAGCACGGTGCCCTGAGCCAGCCAGACGCCGCCGAGGCCTGCGGTGACGGACATATGAAGGATTCGGTTCCGACCGTACTTGCCGCGATACCAAGGTACGTAGTCCTTCTCGGCGTGCACCGTTCCAGCGCCCAACAGGATCACAAGCGCGACCGCGAATGCTTTCAAGGCGTCACCCGCGCGCCGACGCCGCGACCAAGAGCAAAGTACGAATACTTCAGTTTTCGCCAACATCGCACCGCGGAGATTAGCGGCCGACGAGCCAGCCACAGATGAAGTCTTGATGAAGACTAGACGTGCCTCATTGCGCACTCCGCGAAAGCTGACCACTTTGTACGACCAGGCAGCGACGCATCGTCGTTTCACTCGGTTCTTGGGAGCTCAAATGTCACAGCGATTGTTTGCAACAGGCTTGGTGGCTTTGGCCGCTTGCGGCGGTGGCGTCAGCGATAACGCCATGGGCAATCACGAGGCCAGCCAAGGTGGAGACACCTCGCATCCTGCGACTCGCGGCTCTCCGATCGATGAGCTCAATGCGGCATGTGGCGATGGTGACCTCGCCGCGACTGGTCACGGGATCGCACGCCAGGCTTACCTGCAGCAAGTGACCGATCGCTCCGCGGTCGTCGGCTGGGTCACGACCTCGACCGAACCGTCGCCTGTCGTGTTCACGCTTCCCGACCAGACCCCTGTGATGGAGACGAGCGCTGTAGTCGACCGTGGTGCCACCCGCGCTGCGGCCGACGAGAATCAGATGTGGTCGACTGCGTCGGGACTGGAGCCGAGCACCGTGTACTGCTACGGCATCGGCGGTACGCTGCCGATGACTTCGCGGGCTGGCTTCCGCACGGCACCTGCTCCCGGAAGCACGGCGCCCGTACGCTTTCTCGCGTTCGGCGACTCGGGCGGCGGCGGTCCTGATCAGTACGCTCTGATGGAGCAGATGTACACGGTGCCCTACGACCTGATCCTTCACACCGGCGACCTCGCGTATGACGACGGCACGATCACGCAGTTCGAGCAAAACGTGTTCGGTGTGTACGCCGAGCTGTTCCGCTCGCTCCCGTTCTTCCCGGCGCCGGGCAACCACGAATACGGCACCGTACAAAATGCAGCGCCGT
>JBBQFU010000250.1:0-12570 GCA_038322185.1 Haliangiales bacterium | reverse complement strand
CGTGTAGGACAGTGACTGGAACGTGTGAAACGAGATGCCGGCCGGCAAGATCAGATCGAGCCGCTCCACGTCGAGTTGCATCACATCCTGGGTGACGAAGTCGGCGTACTTGAAGAAGAACAGGATGCCCAGGTTCGACACCACGCTCGCGATCACGAGCAGCTTGCGCGCGAACGGGCTCGTCGCCGCCTCGATCCAGATGCCGAGGTAGTAATCGAGGACGATCGTGCCCATGAGCAGCGCGAGCAGGTAGCGATACAGCCCCGGCATCGCCGCCGCCCACGCGTGATAGAAGAGACACGACACGACGAACAGCACGACGACCCGGCCGAGCGGCTTGTATGACGCGGTCTGCGACGCGCCGATCGCGATCCCGAGAATCAGCAGGAACACGAGGTGGCCGTGCGCCACGATCTGCGCCGTCATCTCGTCGACCACGTCCATGTGCGCCGCGTAGAGCAGCGCCCCGCCGAGCATGGCCAGCACGACGACGAACACGTACCCGACGTACCGCGGCGAGATCCGCGCCGGCCCGCGTCGCCCGAGCAGGATGCCGAGGAACAGCACGGCCACGCCGATCGGCCACTTCCACAGGAAGTCGAGCGACGTGATCGGCTGGCCGGCGAGCAGCCGGTAGAGGCGACCGCCGAGCGGATCCCACAGCGCGTCCGGATCCTTCGCGATCAGCAGATAGACCAGATCGCCGAGCAGCAGCGTCAGCGCCGCCCGCCCCCACGTCCCGACGCGCCCGGCTCCACGCGACAGCGCGTAGAGGAAGAACACCGCGATCAGGAAGATCGGGTAGTCGGGATTCGAGAACAGCATCTAGGGGGCCTGCGGAGGCGTTCGCTTGTAGCGCGCGTAGCTGTCGAGCAGCGCACCGACCAGTGCGTCGGCCCAGCGCTCGTATCCCGCCTCGGTGAGGTGAATGTGATCACCGAACGCGATCCGCGGATTGGACGTGTTGAACACGTGCATCTGATCGGCGCCGCCCATCGCGGCGAACGTGTCGAAGAAGGCGACCTTGTTGCGCACCGCAGCCGCGTGCTGCACCGAGATGATGTCGCGCAGGATGCCGGGCGTGTGCCACTCACACTCGGGAATCACGCCGGCGTCGATGCCGGCCTTCGGCGGCTTCATGCGATCGCACGCCTTGCCCGCCTCGCGCACGCCCATGTCGGGAGGCCCGAGGATCACGATCGAGGCGGTCGGTGCCGCCGCGCGAATGCGGACGATCGTCTCGTCGTAGTAGCGCGCGATATCCTCGAGCACCACGGTCTTGTCGTCAGCCTCGTTGGTGCCGTACTGCAACACGACGAGGCGCGGATCGCGCGTGGCGAGCTGCTCGCCGATGATCGCCCAGTCCCACGAGCGCAGCTGGCCGAGGCGGCGACCGACGATGCCGTAGTTGTCGACGATCACGCCCGGCTGCATCCGCTCGAGCACGACCCCGAACAGATCGACGCGTCCACCACCGGTGTGCTCCATCGTCAGCTTGTGCGGTCCGTCCGGCACCGCGATCACATGACGCGCCGGATGCGGCGGCTCGATCGCCGTCGTGCGTGTGTCGAGCTTTTGCCACGCGCCTTCGTCGACGCGGTAACGAATCGATCCGCGATCGGGCGCGACGTAATAGAGGATCTCGAACTGCGAAGCCCTCGTGCCCGCGCCGCAGCTGCCGCAGGTCTCGACCCACAGCTGCGCGCCCTTGCGCTGGCCCGAGACGCGAATACCGAGGAGGCCGAACGGCTCCTCGTCGTTACGCTTGCCGCCGACGACGCCGGTCCACACGCCGCTGCGGCCGTAGACGACATCCTTCTGGTAGTAGTGATTCACCGGCGGCTTACCGGCGGCGACGAGGCCGCGACCCGCGTCGCCAAACTTCGCCTGCAGCGTGCGGCGAACCCGGCGCGTCATGTAGTCGCCCGCGGTGTGCGAATCGCCGAACTGACTGATCAGCACGCGCGACCCCGTCTCACCGCGCTCGACGGCGGCGAGTCCGGTGAAGAACATGTCGAGTGAGCCCGGCGGCGCGTCGAGATATTGCGAGGTCTGCGGCTCACCGACGCGCGTGCCGCCGTCATCGACCACGGCCGCGACGCCGGCATCGTCGAGCGCGGGCGTCCGCGGTGGGACCGGCTTATGCGACGCGCGCTCGCCGTCGCAGCCAACCTGACAACCGAGCAGTGCGAGCGCGACCGGAATCGTCAGCAGGCAGTCAGTTGCCCGCATACTGCTTCGATCCAGCCATCAGCGCGTCGAACAGGCCGCCGGACATCTTCTGTGCGCCGGCGGTGGTCAGGTGGATCATGTCGCCGCCGATGAGGCGCTTCTTGAACCACTTCTGCGCCGAGCCTGTGCCGCCCATCCAGTGGAAGCTCGAGTAGAACGCACAGCCTTGCGCGTGCGCTGCCTTGCGCTGCGCCTCGACGATCGCGGCGATGATCGGGCGTGACTGCCAGCCGCTGTCCTTGGGCTCGGCCTCGTCGGTCGGCGACATCACGAGGCAGGTCGCATCGGGGCGCGCCTGGCGCAGCGGTCCGAGCACCTTCTCGTACTGCGCCTGATAGTCCTTCATCGACTTCTCGCCGACCTTGAGCCACTGCGCTTCGTTCGCGCCGATCATCATGATGATCAAGTCAGCGCTGCGGTGCTGCAACTGCGTGAGGTACGCGGCCTGATTGTGCGTGGTGAACGTCTTCGCGTTGACGTTGACGATGCCAAAGTTGTCGACGGTTGCGCCGGTGAGGTTCTCGAACGCGATGCCGAACACGCGCGTCTTGCCCTCGCCCTTGAGCTCGAACTTCTTCGTGGCCTTCGGTGCTGTGCCGGTGATCCAGCCCGCGGACTTCGTCGTCGCCGCGGTGCTCTGGCGCAGCAGCTCGGCGCCATCCGCGCGCAGGATCGCGTTACCGCCGCCGGGCTGCGCGAGGTAGTAGAGCTCCGCGGTCGTGACCACCGAGCTGAGCTTGAACGACGAGGTGCCGCTGTTGGTCTCGGCCGTCGAGCCGCCCGGGCCGTAGAAGCCATCGCCGGTGTGCACCGTCGAGATCGCGTAGGTGAGCCAGTTATCGCCGCCGCTGCGGGTGACCTGCGCGTGACCGCAGAATCGATGCGGCGCCACGGCGTACACGAAGCCAGGGCCACCGTCGCCGAGCTCGGCTTGCATGCGCGAGCGCAGATTGCCGGGCAGCGCATCGCTGGCGACAACCGAGTCTCCGTACCACGACACGCGCAGCGCGCGACCGAGTGTCCCAGCCCGGGACTGTTTCACCGATGCGTAGAACCCATCCATCGCCCAGCGCTTGCACGCCGCGTCGGTGCCGTCGAGGCAGACGTCGTCGAGCGAACCGATGTCACGGCTGCCTGGCACGACCGGTATTGCTGGTGGCGGCGTCGCAACGTCGTCATCGGTCGTTCGCGTGCCGGCGTTTGCCTGGAGCGGGCCCGCGCCGACGGTCGTGGCCGCGCCGTCGCGTGGATGCGTTAGCCGATCTGCGAGCGCCGAGAAGGTGCCGTCATCGATGCGGAGCGCGACGACCGTGAACACCGCGAACGACAGCAACGTCGGTGCGATCGTCCAGCTGCGATCCGGCGCGGACATTGGCGAGGAAGGTATGCGAACGCGGCGTGGAGATCTAGGTGCTACGATGGAGCTGCATGCGGTGGCTGTTTGTCGCTGGACTCGCGCTCGGGTGCGGCCCACCTCCCGAGCCCGCGGTTCCCCATTACACCGCCCACTCGCCGACCCCGGAGCTGGCGTCGGCCGCCTACGATCCGACCCAGGCCGGGACCGCGGTCCATCGGGTCAACGACTTCGTCTTCGACGGCGGCCGGGTCGAGATCGAGATCCGCCGGGACCGCGACCGCGCGATCGAGGTCGTCCGCAACTACTACGCCGTACCGGTCGTCATGAAGTGGTCGATCGACCAGCTCGAGAACCTGAGCGGGATCGGCCCGCTGTCCGGGGTGGTCGTCCTGCCGCCGGGACCGCGGCCGAACCAGCCCGGCCCGCCGCTCGTGCTCACGAGCATGCGCATCCTCGATCCGAACCAGGCGTTCCACCGTGAGATGGAAACCCACCACCGCTGGGGCGATCCGAGCGCGCGGCCCGAGCCCTACGCATACCGGCTGCCGTTCCGCGCGGGCAAAACCTTCAGCGTACTGCAGGGCTTTCACGGCGCGTTCTCCCACCGCGGATCCAACGAGCACGCGGTCGACTTCGACTGCCCGGTCGCGACCAACATTCTCGCAGCACGGCCGGGGACCATCGTCGCAGCCAATGCGGGGGCCCAGGGAGCGGGCACGACCCCGGACTTCCTCGACTATCGGCGCACCAACTTCGTGATCGTGCAGCACGACGACGGCACGCTCGGCGAGTACATGCACCTCGCGCCGAGCAGCGTGCGAGTCTCGATGGGGCAGCGCGTCGAGCGTGGCGACGAGCTCGCGCTGTCCGGAAATACCGGATTCTCGTCGACGCCGCACCTGCACTTTCAGGTGATCACAGCGGCCGACGACGGGGTCAACGCGGTGTCGTTTCCGTTTCAGTTCGCGGTCACGGCCCAGCGGATCGAGACCCCGGTCCAGGGCCGGTCGTATCCAAGCTGGGAGTGATCGAGGCCGGCGACCGGCGTTCATCGCGGGACGCGTCTACGAATTTGTGGCGCAGATTGCACCTTGTAGGCGAGGTGATGACTGTGGCGCGCGCCGCCGCCGAGGCATTGCGTGAGTGATACGATGGCCGCCGTGAAGTGTCCGGTGTGTGTCGAGCGGCCTGCGGAGGTGGGAGTCCTCTGCGAAGAGTGCCGCGACGATCTTTCGAGTCCGATCCGGATCAGCCAGGAACAGATCCTCGGTCGCGTCCAGGCGGTGACGTCAGCGGCCTTGCTCGATCTGTGGGGACGCCCGCACCAGCTCGACGCGCACTCGCGCATCGGTCGTCAGATCGAGGAGCGCGGCGTTGCCGTGCTCGAGCCGAGCGTCTCGCGCAATCACGCCGAGCTGCTCCACGAGGACGGCAAGTGGATGATTCGTGACCTCGGGTCGGCGAACGGGACCTTTGTCGAGGACAAGCTGATCGAGGCGCCGACTCACGTGCTGTCGGGCCAGCGGCTCCGCTTCGGCCACATCGCGTTCTATCTCGTCGAGGACATGGCGCGTCTGCCACCGCCCAAGACGAGCCGCACCACGACCACCACGATCCGTCCTGGCGCCCTGCCGCTCGTGCGCGCGCCCCATGCCGGCGTGGACCCGACCTCTGACGACTTCGTCGAGGAGCGTACCGACGTCGGTCTGCCCGAGATGCGCTTCCGTCTCCACGAGCCGACCGGCGGTGGTGGTGGACTCATCGAGGTCGATGGCAAGCAAGTGCAGCTCACGACCACGCAGTTCGAGCTGATGGCGCTAATGATCCGCCGCATGGCCTCCGAGTCGCACCAGCCCGAGCTCGTGCGCGGGTTCGTGCGCTCGTCGGAGCTGATCGCGGATCTCTCGTGGGATACGCGTGAGCCGAGCGAGAACCACGTCAAGCAGCTGGTTCGCCGGGTTCGCCGGGCCCTGATGAAGTCCGAGATTGGCGACCTGATCGAGTCGCGCCATCGCTTCGGCTATCGCCTTCGGGCGATTCCGAAACCGAGCTGAGCGCGTTACGGTCCGCGACGATGCGGACAGTCCCCCTCGCGATCGCCTTCCTCGTCACGGCGACCACAGCAGCGTCTGCCCAGAAGTTCGAGTACGGCAAGTACGACGACATCAAGGACGTCAAGACGGTCGAGTGGAAGGCCACGGCCGAGGCGGGCGTGGTGTTCACCACGGGTAGCTCGGAGTCTCTCGCGGCCAACGGCGGCATCCGCGCGTCGCGCAAGTCGGGGAACAACAAGCTCGAGCTCGAGGCGGCCGCTGCCTACGCTCGCACCGGTCTTCGCTTCCTCATCGACCGTAACGACAACGGGATGATCGACGACGAGACCGAGATCACGAGCGTCGAGACGATCACGGCGGAAACCCTCGCGAGCAAGCTGCGCTACGACCGGTTCCTGACGCGTCTCAACTCGCTCTACGTCGCTGCGCTCGCCAGCCGCGATACGCCGGCAGGTAAGCAGTTCGTGTTCGGAGGCCAGCTTGGCTACAGCCGCACGCTCTACAAGTCCAAGACCGCCGTGACCGTCGCCGAGATTGGTTACGACTACTCGCGCGAGGATCTGATCAGCGCAGCGCCGTTCTCGATCCACTCGATCCGCGCCTTCGTCGGGCACAAGGCAACGATGACCGAGGGCACCGAGCTCAATGCGAGCTACGAGGTGCTCACGAACATGAACACGCTCACGCTGCCGTCCGGCAAGGATGGCGGACCGCTCGAGGATACGCGCGTCAACGTCAAGGTCGGTATCTCCGCCCAGATCGGGCTCAACCTCGCGTTCCAGTCGAGCATCGAGGCGCGCTACGACCACCGGCCTGGCCCGCTTGCCGTGAAGAACCTCGCGATGGGCTTCAGCCCCGAGGCCTCGCGGCTCGATACGGTGATGAAGGCGACCTTCATCTACACGTTCGTCGGCGCCATCGTTACGCCGAAGTTGCCGGATCCGGCGCAGCCCGCCGTGTCATCGGCGCGCTCAACGCGAACAGCCTGCGTCAATCGGCCGCGATAGCGACGCCGGCGAGCGAATCAGCGCTTGGCGCCGTTGGAGTGTCGGACGCCGTTGACGCCCTTGGCGCTCGGGGTCTCTTCGACACTGGCCGCGAGCTCCTCGAGGAGCGCGCGCAGGGACTTCATCTTCTTGCTACCCAGCCGGGTGGCCCAGCGGGCTTCGGTCGCCACAGCGACACGCTTGACCTCGGCCGCCCACACCTTGCCCTTGGGGCCGAGGCGGACGCGCTTGATCACACCGTGATCGGGGTCAGGGAACCGCTCGACCATCCGCATGGTCTCCAGGTCATCAATGAGGTCGCCCACGGTCTGCTTGGGCAGCGACACCGCGCTGACCAGATCCGCGAGACGTACGCCGTCCGGACCGATTGCGCTGAGCAGCTGCACGTGGGCAGGACGCAACGCCGGGAATCCCAAGCGCTCGAGCCGACTGGCCACCTGGGCCTGAAGGTCGTGCTGTGGAACGTAGAGCAGCGCGCGAAGGTCTCGGCCGGAGCGGTTGGTACGAGTCGTCTTCGTCATTTTCACGAGCACGAACGCTTGAGGGATTTGCGTCATACCAGAGCCCGATCGGGATCGGAACCCCGATTAGTCGCAAATGTCGTGCTCCGGAGCGTTGCAACATGTTGCGGCAGCGAGGACTTTTTTATTCGCGCGCTTTTGAGACTGCGTGGATGTCGACAAGCCCGATTTCTGGTGCACCGCGGTCGACCGGTCCACCGTTTTTGCCGCGGACGACGCGCCGGACAACCAGCGCGAGATCGTCGAACCAGGTGTAGATGACCGGGACGGCCACGAGGGTCAGCAGCAGCGAGAAGGTCTGGCCACCGACGACGACCGACGCCATCGCCTTCGAGAAGCCCGAGCCAACGCCTTGACTCGTGATGAGCGGCAACATGCCGGCCACGAACGCGAAGGTCGTCATGAGAATCGGCCGCAGCCGATCGCGACTCGCGGCGAGCACCGCCTCCGTTCGCGGCAGACCCTGTCTGCGTAGACCGTTGGCGTGATCGACCTGGAGGATGGCGTTCTTCTTCACCATTGCGAACAGCACGATGATGCCGAGCATCGAGAAGATGTTGAGACTGCCACCTGTGATCACGAGCGACAGCACCGCGAACGGCACGGTCAGCGGTAGCGACAACATGATGATGAACGGATAGAGCAGCGACTCGAACTGGGCCGCGAGCACCAGGTACATGAAGACGATGGCGAGGATGATAGCGAACAGGAACGCCTTCTGCATCTTCGCCATCTCCTTGGAGCGGCCGAACGGTTGCGCAACGTAGCCAGGCGGCAGGTCGAGCTCGGCGACCGCCTTCTCGAGCTCTGCGACGATCGCGGTCTCGCTGAAGCCGGGGCCGACGTTCATCGTGAGCGTGACGGCGCGCTCGCGGCTCTGACGCGTGATCTTCGAGGTCGCCTTGCCGATGTCGCTCTTGATGACGTCCGCGAGCGGCACCGTGTTGAGGGTGCGCGACGGGACACCGATCAGGGCCAACGCTTGCGGATCATTGCGGAACCGCTCGGCGGCACGCAGAAACACCGGGTACTGATCGCCACGGTCCTCGAAGGTCGAGGCCTCGACGCCACCGACCAGCACGTTGAGCGTCATGATGATGTCGCCCGGGTCGACGCCGAGCATGGCTGCACGGTCGAGGTCCGGCTTGAGCGAAATCTCGTCGATCGGATCGAGGAGGCTCGAGTCGAGGTCGACGACGCCCGGGACCTTGGACATCTTCGCAATAATGGCCTTGCCGTAGACCTCGAGCTTGTCGAGGTCGGGACCCGAGATGACGTACGACACGATGGCGTTCTGGCCACCCATCGAGAAGTCGTTGACCTGCTGGACGGCGACGCGCGTTCCGGCCGGGACATCGGGCAGGAGGTTCTTGCGTACCTCGTCCATGACCTCCGCCTGCGAGCGGCTGCGCTTCACCGGGTCGGTCATGAGGACATAAATGCTCGCGATGTTCGGCTGGCGCAGATCACTGTAGGCGACCGAGACCAGCGTGCTGTCGATCTCGGGAATCTGGCGGGTGCCACGCGCGAGCCGCTCGGCGATCAGGGTCGTCGACTCGATCGAGGTGCCCTCGGGCGCCTGCACGTAGATCTCGAACTGCGCCTCGTCGTTGGGCGGCAGGAAGTCACCGCCGACCTTCTTGGCCATCGGGACGGTCGACATGCACGACCCGATGATCGCGATGCCGACGACCCAGCGGTGGCGCAGGCAGAATGCGAGCAGGCCGGAGTAGACGCGCGCAATCGGGCGATAGATGAAGTTACTGAGCTTGAGGAACGCGCCTTCGATGTGCCCGAACAGCGACGTGCGGCGCTCGTCGCCTTCCTTGTGCGGAACCGGCAGCATGCGCGCGGCCATCATCGGCGTCAGCGTGAATGCGACGATCATCGAGACCGCGATCGCGAACGCCATCGTGATGCCGAAGCTGTAGAGGAAGCGACCGACGATGCCGCTCATGAACGCGACGGGGAGAAACACGGCCATCAGCGACAGCGTGGTGGCGAGCACGGCGAGGCCGATTTCCTTCGTCGCGTGGATCGCGGCAGGGAACGGCTTCACCCCCTTCTCTTCGATGAAGCGGTAGATATTCTCGAGAACGACGATCGCGTCATCGATCACGATACCGACGGCGAGCGCGAGCGCGAGCAGCGTCATCATGTTGAGCGTGAGACCGGCGACCATCATCAGACCGAACGTCGAGACGATGGAGACCGGAATGGCGACCGCAGCGATCACCGTCGAGCGAATGCTGCCGAGGAACAGCAGCACCACGAGCGCTGCGAGACCGGCACCGACCACGAGGTGCTCGAGCACCTGGTCCGCCGAGGTCCGGATCTGAACGGAGTTGTCGCGAACGACGTCGACGCTGAAGCCGTCCGGAAGCTGCGACTTGAGCTCCTCGACCTCTTCCTTGACCGCATCGACGACAGCGATGGTGTTGGTGCCGGACTGCTTACGCACCGAGAGCGCGATCGCGGCAGTTCCGTTGCGGACGGCGGCGGTCTCGGCTTCCTCGGCGCTGTCCTCGACATCGGCCACGTCGCTGACGCGAACCGCGAGGTCACCCTGCTGGCGAACGACGATGTCGCCGATTCCCTTCGCGTCGAGCGCCCTGCCCTCGATACGCAGCGTCGAGTTGCGGGGACCGAGCTCGATCTGTCCACCCGGGACGTTGACGTTCGAGGTCGAGATCGCACGCTGCACCTCGAGCGCAGACACGCCACTGGCGGCGAGGCGAATCGAGTCGAGGTTGATGTCGATCTGGCGCTCCTGGCCGCCGAGGATCACGATCTGGCCAACGCCCTTGAGGCGCTCGATGCGCTGCTTGACCTGCTTCTCGGCGAACCGCGTGAGCTCGGTCGTCTTGACCGTCGGCGGGCCCTTCACGGACAGCACGATCACGGGTGCGGCATCGGGGTCGGCGCGGCGCACTTCGGGTCGGCTTCCTGGCGGAAGCTCGCGCAACACGGTCGCGATCTTCTCGCTGATGTCCGTCGACGCGTCCTTCGGATTGATCTCCAGATCGAACTGGGCAATCACCATCGACACGCCCTCGGTCGACATCGACGTCAGCATGTCGAGGCCGCTGACGGTATTGACCGCCTCTTCGATCTTCTGAGTGACGTCGGTCTCGACCGCGCCCGGCGATGCACCGGGATACGGCGTGATGATCGTGATGACCGGGAAGTCGATCTTGGGGAACTTATCGACGCCGAGGCTGTTGTAACCAACGATACCGACGACGACAAACACGGCGATCAGAACGCTCGCGAAGATCGGGCGCCTGACGCTGATGTTGGCTAACCATTGCACGGTCTACTCCACGACCTTGGAGCCATCGACGATGGCTTCGGTCGGCTTGAGCACGACCTTCTCGCCCTTGACCACGCCGTCGACGATCGAGACCTGACCCGGGCCCGGCGATGCGCCGAGCTGGACCAAGCGGTCCTGCACCTCGTTGCCCTTGAGCACGAGCGCATGCCAGCGCCGGCCGCGCTTGACCACCGCATCGGCGGGAACGACCGGGCGCGTGACCTCGCCGATCTTGATGTGCGCCTCGACGAACATGCCCGGAACGAGATCGCTGCCCTTGTCGATGATGGCTTCGACGATCAGCGACCGCGTGCGACCGATCTCGGCACCGAGGCGGGTGATCGTCGCGCCATAGGTCTTGTCCTTGTGCGCCACCGAGACGAGCTCGACGCGCTGGTTCGCCTTGACGTGGGTCACCGCGATCTCGGAGATCGAGAGCTCGACCTTGAGCGGATCGTCGTCGACGAGCGTGAACAGCGGCTTGCCCGGCGCCACCCACTCACCGGGCGACACCATCCTCTCGGACACGATGCCGGCGAACGGCGCGTAGACGATGCCGTCGGCGACCGACTTCGCCATCATCTGCGTGCGCGCGGTGACCGCGGCGACCTGCTCGATGGCGGCGGTGCACTGGGTCATCTGGCGGTCGTATTCGGACCTGGTGATCGCGCCCTTGTCGAGCAACGACTTGGTGCGCTCGCACTCCTGGTCGGCGAGCGCCTTCTGCGCCTTCGCCGCTGCAAGGTTTGCGTTCGCTTCGCGGGCACCGAGTGCAGCGCTGCGGACGTCGAGCTGGACGACCGGCTGGCCGATCTTCACGCGCTGCCCGCGTTCGATCATCACGTTGATGACCTTGCCCTGCGTGTCGGCGGTGACGTCGGAGCGCTGGTCTGCGGTGACGCGGCCGGTGACGACAATGACGTTGGGCGTGGGTGCATCCACCGCAGTCGCAGTCGCGACCTTGACCGGCGGTGCCGGCGGAGCCTTGGCGGCTGCACCTCCCCCGTCCGAGGGCTTGTTGCATCCAACCGCAGCGAGGAGAACCAGCCCCAGTACGCGCATCGTGGCGGCTACGATGCACGGTTCCTGCCACTCGGTACACCGCCTCTATCAACAGTTAGGCCACCCGGCCTGTAAGCCTTTTCGACAGTGTCGTCGGCTTTGGTAGGGGTGAAACGACTTAGCGCTTCGGGGCGTCGTCGCCGAGGGCGTGCTGGAGCTGCGCGAGGGCGACGCGCAGGTCGACTCGCGCGTTGAGAGCGGCGATACGGGCGCGAGTCAGATCCGTCTCGGCGTCGACGAGCTCCACGGCCGTGGCGCGGTCCGCGTTGAGCAACTCGCGGCGAACTCGGTAGCCTTCCTCGGCGGCGGCGAGTCCCTTCGCCGAGGTCGCGAGCGATTGCTGCGCGAGGATCACTGACTGCTGTGCCGCGAGGATCTCGATACGCAGTCCGCGAAGAAGACTCTCGCGATCGGCGCGCAGCTCGTCAGTCTCGGCGGCCATCCGCCGGAGCGTGGCCTTCGCGAGCAGCGTCTCGTTGAGCGTCCACGTGAGCTGCACGCCCGCCGCCCACGTGAAGTTGAACTCCTGCACCTGCGGGAACACGCGCTGGTTCGGGTTCGCGTAGTCGGCCTGCGCGAACGCCGAGAGGCGCGGAAACTTGTTCGCGTTCTCGGCGTCGCGCTGCTTGGTCTTGGCGTCGATGCCGAGGTCGAGGGCTCTCAGCTCCATGCGACGCGACGTTGCCTGCGTGACCATCTGATCGAGCGGAGCCGGACCTGGCGCCGCCATGTCGGTACGAACATCTTCGCCGGGGCCGAGCGGCTGACCGTCGGTGGCGCCGATCAGCAGACGCAGCTGCTCCTCGCGAAGTGCCTCGAGGTTGCGAAGCTGCGCGACGACCTGCTCGGCCTGCGCCTCCTGCGACTCGACACGCATGAGATCTGCCTTCGACAAGCGTTGCGCCTCGGCGAGCGCGCGGACCTGCTTGAGCACTGCCTGGACCTGGAGGAACTGGCGCTGCGCGATCAGCACCTGCAGCTTGGCGCGGATCCACTCGTAGTATGCGAGCCGCGCCTCCTGGCC
>JBBQFU010000249.1:0-12615 GCA_038322185.1 Haliangiales bacterium | reverse complement strand
ATGCGGCGGCGCAGCTGCGCGATCACCTCGTCGGGAGAGATGGCGCGCTGGTCGTCGAGCAGCGCGATCGGAATGCCGGTCGCCCACGAGAACGATGTGTACAGATCGCTGTCGCCGAGGCGCTTGCCCTCGCCCTTGTGATCGCGATCGGCATCGTGCGCGACGCGCAGCTCCTCGAGCAGGCGGACGGCTTTGCCGGGGAAGGCGCGGTAGGGCAGGTAGCGCTTCGCGAGGTCGACCGCCGTCGGCACCATCTCGGGCGCGATCTGCGGGCGGCTCTCCTGCGTCTTGCCCCAGTAGGCGGCCCACGCTCGGCCCGCTTCGATCGTGGTCGCCGGATCGAGTGCCGGCACCTGCACGCGCAGCATCGCGCCGATCAGCGAGACGTCTTGCCGCTCGGCGCGGTCGAGTGCGACGGCGGTGAGCTCGCCGATCACGCGCACGCGGCCATCGACGACATGCCGGCGAATCGCTGCCGCGATGTCGACGCCGCCTTCGCTCGGGCGGTCGGCGAACAGCGCGCCGAAGTCATCGAAGTAGAGAATCGCGTCGAGCGTCTCGGCCGCAGCGAGCACGGCGGCGACGCGGGCCTGCCACTCGCCGAGCCCGCTGGCGCCAGCGACGAGCTCGCTCGCGCTGGTCGCCCACACCGCGCGTTCCTTGCCGGCGGCCCTCGCCGCGACGGCGGCCGCAGCGACCCACGCCTCGACGAGCGCACTCTTGCCAGCGGCCTCGTCACCGACGAGCAGCACGCTGCGGCGCTGGCGATGATCGAGGGCGCGACTCAGCTCGCCGAGCGTTTCGGTGCGGCCCACGAGGGGGGCCGGTGGGCTCGCGGCTGCGAGCAGTCGGCCCGCGCTCGCGAGCGTCGCCTCGGCCTGGCGCTTGCGCTCGGCATCGGCGAGCGCCTTGCGGCCCTTCACCTGTGCGAGTGGCGTGGTCGCGAGCTCGACCTCGATCGGCTCGAGGCTCGATGGGACCCAGGTCATCAGCCGGCGCCAGCTGTCGAGGTCGAGGGCGAGTGCCGATGGCAGCACCTTCATCTCGGCTTGCACGCGCTTGACGAGGTCTTCCTTGCGATCGACGAAGATCGCGTGATCTAGCACCGGCAAGAACACCCAGTGCCCGGCGACCTCGCCCTCGGGGCGCAGCTCTGGCACGACGATCACGGTGAGCGTCGTCTTGTGGGCGCGGCCGAGCCGACCGGTCAGCTCGGTACGCGCGAGCTCGACCTCGATGTGCTCGAGCCTCACGCCATCGGGAAACAGCAGCCGTGCGACCGTGGCCGGCTTGCCCTCATCGGGAATTTCGCTGAGTGCGAGGGACAGCTCGGTGCGCGTTCGATCCTCGCTGCCGTAGGACGTGAGCGTCGGCAACACGAGTGGCGCGAGCTCGTCGTACTCCGACCCAAGCACGCGGCGATACGCGAGCGTGCCGAACCGAAGCTTGCTCTCGGAATCGCTCACGCGGGGCCTCGAGCGGCCAGTGCGATGCCGCCCGCGAGCGCGACCGACGAGCCGATCAGCATCGTCGCCGCATGCGCATCCATCCACGGCGTGAGGCCGGGTACCTCGTGCCGCGACACGACGAGCGTGATCACGTTGTTGAGCAGGTGCGCGATCATTGCCGGAACCGCCGAGCTCGCACGCAGCGTGAGAAATCCGAGCGCGATGCCAAGGCAGAACGTCGACACCACCTGCGGCGGCAGCAGGTGAAACAGGCCGAACACCGCCGCCGAAAATCCGATCGCATGCACCGCGGCGAACTTCGTCACGAGGGACCGCGTGAACACGCCGCGAAACACGATCTCCTCGCTCACCGCGGGCATCAGGGCGAGCACGAGCACCGTGGGCAACAGCGGCGTCTGCTCGACGATGGCTTGTAGCTTCGCGGCGTCGCCGGGCAGGTCGAGCTGCGCGACGATCCAGCCATTGACGTACCAGGCGCTTACACCGATCAGCACCGCCGCGATCACGAACCGCCCGTGCGGCCAGCGCAGGCCGAGCTGGACGCGGCTGGCGCCGCCGCGGCGCGCCCACACCACGAGCCCGACGAGCACTGCGCCATAGCCGGCCGCTGCCGCGCCCAGCTCGATCACGCCGGCACTGAACACGGTGATCTGCACCGCGTAGATGGCCAGAATTGCAGCGGCGACCATCTTCACAGCGGTCACGGGCGCAACCGTCTCGCCGTGATACAACTGTTGGCCAGTGGCTGGCTCGCTCGGCATGGGGCTCGTCATCGGCCTGCTCGTCGGCGCCGGTGGGATGTATGTCGCGTTGCGTCCACCGTGGGCGACCAACGATACCGCGCCCGCCCAGGCTGATCAGGTCGCCGAGGCACCAACCGGTGATGCCGGTGTCGGCAAGGCGAAAAAGAAGAAGCGTGGTGGCGGTGGTCGTCGCCCCAACGGCGGTGGCGGGAGCTTCGCGGGTGGCGAGGACGAGGACTGGGCCAACTCCGGCGGTGGCGAGGAGACCGAACCGCCGCGCCTGGTCCAGCTCACCGCCGCCGACCGCGGCCTCGAGTGGCGTGGTGATGACACGTCGCCCGGCAAGACCACGCTCGACATGGGCACCGGCGCCGAGGCGCGCTCGCTCGAGAACAGCGAGATCCAGTCCGTGATCTCGTCGCAGTCGGGGCCGGTGCAAGCGTGCGTGGTGAAGACCGCTGCCAACACCGACCTCAGCGGCAGCTTCACCGTGAAGATGGTCGTGGAGGGCAACGGTCGTGTAGCGCGCTCGCGCTTGCACGCACCGCGCTACATGTTCTCGCAGGGCGTGCTCGGATGTGTCCAGGGTGCGGTGAAGGCGATGAAGTTCCCGGCGACCGGATCGCCGACGCTCGTCACCCTGCCCGTCAACCTGACCGTCAACCGCTGATGCTGCGCGTCGTCGCGGCGATGTGCCTCGCGATGGGATGTGGCCGCGCGAACTTCGACCTGCGTCCACACTTCGATGGTGGCGCCGACGCCGACAGTCTCGCCACCATCGACGAGCCTGACGCCGCACCCCTCGATCCCAACCTCGTTGCATGGTTGCAGTTCGAGGACGACCCGGCGGACTCCGTCGACGATGCGGTTGGTGTCAACGCCAACTGTGTGACGACCTGTCCCGTGCTCGTGCCCGGCCCGCGCGGGACCGCCTACCAGTTCGATGGCATCGCGAACGCGCTGGTCACACCCGATGAGGCGCGCTTCCAGATCACGACGGGAACCGTGGCGTTCTGGATGCGCCTCGAAGCGCTCGCGCCTGCGAGCGAATACGCCTTCCTCGTCGGTAAACCATTTTCGACCGCATCGCAAAACAGCTGGGAGCTCTACTTCTTCGGGCAGACTCCGACCTCGTCGCGCATCGAGAGCGGCGGCGATGCGTCCTCCGGTGTCTACGCCCAGGTCAACTGGACCATCGCGCTCGGCAGCTGGGTGCATGTGGCGACGACGTGGGACAGCACCGTGCGTATCTACATCGACGGCGTCGAGGTTGCCGCGAGCGCTGGATTTTCGACGGTCTTCGATTCGCACCCGCTCGCGATCGGTGGCGACCTCAGCGACACGACCTGGAGCCGCTTTGTCGGCGCCAGTCTCGACGACCTGCGCATCTACAACCGTGTCCTCGCGCCCGCCGAGCTCCTGGCCCTGGCGCAGCCGTAGCTCAAGGTTTCAATTTGAGTGCAGAGAGCATCTTGCGGCGGTGGGTGAGCACGTCGCGAAGGCGTTCACGGCGCTCGATCACCAACCTGCGGAACGCCACGACGAGTGGATCGCTACTCAGGTCTTTCTGCAGACGCCGTTCGATCTGAAGCGCGTCGACCGCCGACAGCGTCATGAACAAGGCTGCGAGCTTTTGCTCGCGCGCATCGCCTGTCTCCTTGTGACTGCCTGCGGGCATCGGCTCCGTCAGGAGGCGCACGACCGAATCCTCGACCTCTGTCACGGTCGATATCTTACCGGTTCCAGCGAGTACGGACGCCCTCGATCAATGCGCGCAGCTCGTCGTCCTCGATGCCGCTCGTGTCCGCGATGATCGCTTGCCGCTCGGTATCGGAGACCTGTGGCGGCTCGGTCGTGCGCGCACGCATTCGTTGCAAGGTGCGCGTTCGCAGGCGGCGAACGTAGTCTGGATCGACGAGCACCTCGCGGCGCTGCGACCCGAGGACCACGCGCAGATCGAGCACGAGCGGCGGCGGGCCGAGCCACGTCCGCTGGGTATCGACCCACGCGTTGATCTTTGCGATCAGCCCGCTCTTGAAGAACTGCATCTCGTGGACCCACGCGGAGCTCGTGGCCGAGATGTGGAGGACGCCTTCCGTGAACGCGATCGGAAATGTCTTCGACGCGATTCGCTCACCCGCGATCTCGAACCAGTAGAGGCAGACGGCTTGCTGGCGGACCTCGTCGGTCAGACCATGCGCCGCGATCGCGCGCCCCATCAGCTCGGCGATCGGACGCTGCTTGCGGTCCCGCGTAGGGAGCCGGCCGAACGATCGCTTGAGCTCGCGGTACGGACGAGCACGAGGGCGGTCGAGACGCGAACGCGCGGGCGGGCCGGTGTCGTCGGCGCTGTCGTGGTCGTGGTCGGCCATCGGCTACCGCTGCGCGACCGCGGCATCGCGGTGCGCACGATCGTCGCCGTGATCGGCGCAGCAGGCACACGGCCGGTTGAGCGCCCAGTTGACGAGCAGGTCGTAGATCGCGTCGTAGGCCTCGGAGGTCTGCAGCGCGTGGCTCGGGCCTGGCCGCTGCACGCCCGCGAGGAGCAGGAGGCGCGACTTCACGTGCTGGTGGTAGAAGTCCTCGGCACACCAGCCGTCGTCGGGCTTGTCGGCGGCAAAGACATCCACCTCGAACGGATCGCAGTCGTAGACATCGTCGACGGGTGGCGTCGCACGCACGGGAGGCGCGGCGAGGCGGCACAGCTCCCACAGGGACTCGAGACGCGGCTCGATCGCGGCGTACTCGTCAAACGCCTGGCGGGCTTCGGCGAGCGATCGGTAGGCGCGCGGCATCGGACCGCGAGTATCCGGAGTGGGTCTGACATCGGCCCCCTCGCGGGGATCTCGCGGTCGAGTGCCGCGAAATCAATCGCTGAGCGCGGGGTTGTAGGTCGCGTCGTCGGAGGTCGACAGGCGGATCTCGTACTTGGCGAGGTCGACGCCACTTGGCACCTGCAGGTCGACTTTGAACGAGCCGTCGGCCGCGGTAATGGCATAGCCAATCGGGACCGACCGCTGACCGCCGAGACCCGATGGCGAGAGGAACACGTCGACGCGATGGTTCGGGATGCCCTTGCCCTCGGTACGCGCGCTGCCCTCGACATGCAGCGACGATCCGCGGAAGGCGCTGGTGTCGGCGGTGGTCACGATGAGCTCGGGCGTGGGTTTCTTGGGATCTTGCTCTTTGACCGGCGCAGTGGGGTCCGGCGTGATGCGATCGGTGCCGAACGGGTTGTCGGCGATCGCATCGGGGTGCTGGCCACTGCCGGTCTGTCCGCCACTGCTGGTCTTGCCGCCACTGCCGGGGCCGGCACCGCCGCCACCATCGGAGCCCTTGCGCGGACCGGTTGCGACGGCGCCCGAGGAGGGAGCCTGATCGAGCGGTCGCTTCTTGTCGGCGATCTGCTTCTGAGACAGGCCGCGGATGTCGCCCTCGAGATTGGTGTACTGGCCGTTCGCGTACTCGGGAGGCTTGGCGAACGGATCGGCGGCACGCGGGCGATGGATCTCCTTGTCGCCCATGTTCGTGACGTCCATGCGAAGCGCGGCACCGCCGAGATCGATGCGCTGCCAGCCGCGCTCGGGAAACCAGACCTCGACGAAGGCGTGGGCTTCGTTCTGCACGTAGCGCGTCGGGATGCCGAGCGCGTTGGCTGTGACCATGAAGGCGAATGCGCGGTGACGGCACACGCCAGCCTGGCTGTCGCACAGGTCGCGGTAGACATCGCCCGACGGGTTTTTGATCTCGCCGGCCTCGAAGGCACGGAAGTAGGAGACGAGGCGGTTGAACGCGACGTCGAGCGGATAGGTGCGGTCGACGGCGATCTTCGCCTTCGACAGGGTCTTGCGCGCCTCCTCGAGAATGCGCGGCGGGATCTGGGGGATGTACTCGGGCGGCGCGCGGCGCGCGACCTCGTCGACGGTGTAGCGCTTGCTGGTGGGCAGCGACGGTGCGAAGTAGCGGCTGTCCGCATCGACGGTGAAGATCAGCTGATACTCGCCCGAAGCGTTCTTGTCCTCGGTGCGAACGTAGAAGTTGTCGGCACCGTCCTTGAGGAACTTGACGGTGGTCTTGGGGTGAATCTTGTAGTGCAGGATCCGCATGTCGGGCGCGACCGACGGCAGCGGGATGTCGACACCGGGCGTGAGCTTGATCCGCACGTCACCGGCGAAGCGATCGTGGGTGCGCTCGTCGTGCGTGCCGCCGACGGGAAGCTCGGTGAGGATCGTGCGGCTTACCCGCATCGTGTAGTCCTCGCCCACCGCGTCGAACGAGGTGGAGCGCTTGAACGGCAGGACGTCCGGGTTGAACACGCCTGCGTAGTGAAGGGTGCTGTCGGGCCCGGTGTTCATGTCGGGCTTCCACTCGGTCATGCGGTCCATACCGCCGCCGGGCTTCGCACCGAGCACCGCCTCGTCGGGCTTCTTTTGCGTGCCGAGCTGCGGCATCGGCACGATCTTGTCGCCGACGACCATCGCGGTCGGCTCGCCCGTCGATTCCTTGCGGATGATGGCGCCGCTCTTGGTCGCGTCGGGGGCGAGGAGGGGGAGCTCCTCGTGCACCACACGCCGCGGCGGCGGGCTGGACTGCGCGACCACCAGGCTGGCAGCAGCAGCAGCGGCAGCGATCACCGCAATCGGAATCAGCCCACGCATCGGCCTGAGCATGACACGTCAACTGGCACCCGGTTGCAGGATCACCGCGGATCCCTCGGATATGATGGGATTCATGGGGGCTGCGACCTCGGTCGCGACGCGACTCGTCGGAGGCAGCATGCTCCGCGCAGACGAACGCGAGCTCGTCGGCACGGCAGGCATGGTGTTCGCCCTCGCGAGCGCAGGTGCCGCGATGACGGCCGCCGCGGCCGACGCGATGTTTTTGTCCTCGATCGGCTCAGCACATCTCGGACATGCGGTCGCCGTGTCGAGCGCGCTCCTCGCGATCGTGCTCGTCGTGATCGGCGGGCTTTCCGATCGGCTCGAGCGCCGGCGCGTGCTCGCGAGCCTTGGGATTGTGTCGGCGATCGTGATCGCGGGCCTCGCGATGCTTGCCACGGTGACGCCGAAGGTTGCCGCGGTGATCACGCTCGTCGGCGGCAAGCAGCTCGCCGCGGCGACCGACCTCGCATTCTGGGTCGTGATCGCCGAACGAGTCGATGCGCGCCGAAGCCAGCGACTACTGCCGCTGCTCGCCGCGACCGGTGGCATCGGCGCAGCGGCCGGCGCCGTGCTCGTGATGCCGATCGCCTGGGCGGTCGGCGCGCGGGGCGTGCTGGTCGTTGCGGCCGCGCTGCTCGCGTGCGCAGGCATCCTCGCCACGCGCCTCGTCACCACCCGCCGAGTCGCCGCACCACCAGCATCGATCAGCGCACTGATCGCGCGATCGTGGCGCGACGGTGCACGCGCGGTCGGTCGTCATCCGCTCGCGGCGCAGCTCGCGATCGTCGTCGGTGCCGCGGGCGTATTTGGCTCGCTCGCGTACTTCGCGCTCGGCGTCGAGGTCGCGGCACAGGGTGGCTCGCTCGGGGACATCGCCGCGCTGCTCGGCGGCGTGCGCGGCGGCGCCCAGATCCTCACGCTGCTCGCCCAGCTGTTCATCGTGCCCCGCTTGCTCGCGCGCATGGGCACTGGCGCGGCGCTGCTGCTCGCACCCGCGGTCGCGCTGGCCGCGGGCCTCGGGCTCGTGGTGGCGCCGATCCTCGCGGTCGCGATCGCCACCCAGATCTCCGCCCGCGTGCTCGACGCCAGCGTCGAGACACCGGCCGAGAAGCTCGCGCAGACGCTGCTCCCCACGCTCGTACGCGGTCGCGTCGCCGGCTTCCTCGACGGCACCGCGAAGCGTGCGGGTGCCGTGCTCGGCGGCGTGCTCGCGGCGCTGCTCGGCGGTGCCCCCGCCGCGTTCTACGCCGTCACCGCGATCGCCGCCGCGCTGTGGCTCCTCGCCGCGAGCCGCATTGCGCGCGAGCTGCCCGCACTCGCGATCGAGCACCTCGCCGAAGCCGATGCGAAGAGCCGCGCCGATGCGGTCGTCGACGAGCAATCGGTCCAGGCACTGCTGCGCGAGCTGGAAGGTTCGCGCCCCGAGCGCGCCGCCGAGGTCCTCGCGCGTCTGCACGAGCAGGGCCGCGCCGATGTCGTCGCACCACTCGTGCGCGCAGCGATCGATCGCGACTCGCCGATCCTGTGGCGCCTCACGCTCGGCGTGCTCGATCTGCCCGCCGAGATGCACGGTCCCCCGCTCCTCGAAGCCGCACGCGCCGCGACCAGCCGCACCCGCGAGCTGATCGTTCGCGCCGTCGGTCTCGCCGGCGGCGTACCTGCGGACGCCGTCGAGCAATGGCGCGACGCGGAAGCGCATCGCGGCGATCCAGCGGTCGCGTTGACCGCCGAGGTCGCCTACCTCCGCCTCGCCGGGGATGCCGAGACGCTCACGAGCGAGCTGGCGAGCGCGCTGCGCGAAGCAGATGTCGCTGCGCGCGTTGCCGTGGAAGAGCTCACGTTCGAGATCCAGCGCGGCCTCGCGCTTGGCGACAGCGATCGCACGCTCGTCGCAGCACGCCACCTCGTGCGTGGATTGCGTCGCGGTCGCGGTGATGCAGCGGGTCGCACTGCAGGATTCATCGCGCTCGCCCGCGTCGTCGCGTGGACGCGTGACCGCCGCAGCGCGGAGCTATCGCTACTTCGCGCCGACGTGCTGGAGCTCGCCCGCGAGCGGGTGGAGCAGGGCGCCAGCCAGGTCGCACCGGACACCGCGCTGGTCTCGCTCGTCCACAGGACCAAAGGCCCGAGTGCCGGCGACGATGCCGCCGAGACCGCCGCGGCCCTTCGGCTCTATGGCGACATCCTCGAGGGCGCCCACACCGTTGAGCCCGAGGACCTCCGCCGCCTTGCCCGCGCGCTCGGCGAGCCCGACGATGAGGTCCGCGCCGCCGCCGAGGATGCGCTCGAGCGGCTCGGTCCTGCCGCGGCAGGCGAGCTGATCGCGACCGCAGCATGGGGCCGTCGCCGCGCTCGCGACCGAGCGGCTGCGCTCCTCGCGAACCTGCCGGTCACCGCGACCACGATCGATCGCCTCGTCGATGCCGAGCTCGACGCGATGGAGCAGACCGCGATCTCGATTGCCGTGCTGCGCGAGCCGGGCGACGAGCTGGTCTCGCGCCGCCTCGAGGAGCGCCTGCGCGAGATCGCATACACGGTGCTGCTGCTGGTCTCCGCCGAGCGGCGCTCGCGCGCGATCGCGAGTGCCGCGGTTGCGTGGCGTCACGCGCGCGGCGCACACGAACGCGCACGCACGCTCGCGGTGATCGAAGCGACGCTGCCGCGCGCCCTGGTCAAGCGACTCGTCGAGGCCGTCGACGATGTGACGCCCGCCGACCGCGCTGCGACCCTCGCACGCGCCGGCGTGGCGCTGCCATCGCGCGATGCGGCCGCCCGTGTCGAGCTTGCGGGCCGCGATCGCCTCGCCCGCGCACTCGTGCTGCACGTGCTCGGTGCCGCTGGCCGCAGCGCGCATCGCGACACCATCGCGCAGGCGGCGCACGCCGAGGCACTCGCCGCGAGCGCGCCCGATTTACTTCGCCGATTAACCGAGGCCATCGACGACACTACCGTCGAAGAAGGAACCAGCGACATGCCGAGCCGCGTAGAAACCCTGATCGTCCTCGGCCGCGTTCCGCTGCTCGCCGCGCTCTCGACGCGCCAGCTCGCCGATGTCGCCGAGCGCGCACGCTGGATCACCGCGAAGGAGGGCACGGTGCTGGTCACTGCCGGCGACCCGATCGACGCCCTGATCATCGTCGACGACGGCGAGCTCGCGATCGGCGAGCGCCGCATCGTCAAGGGCGAGGTCGTGGACGAGCTCGCGTGCGTCGCGCCGCTGCCGGCACCCGCCGACGTCGAGGTCGTGCGCGCGGTTCGCGCGATCCGGCTCGAGCGCGTCGACTTCGAGGAGCTGGTCGATGATGTCCCGGGCCTCGCGTCGTCGGTCTGCCGCGCCCTCGGCGAGCGTGCTCGCCGCGCCGAGGACACCGCCTACCGATCGCCGCTCGCCAGCCGCAACACCTGAGTGTCGGCCTGACCGACACGGATCGCGAGCTCGGTGCGGTTACTGACCCCGAGCTCGTCGAAGATGTCCTTGAGGTGCTTCTTCACCGTGTTCTCGGACAGCCCCAAGGTCGTGGCGATCGCCGCGTTGGGCCGGCCCTGCGCGGCGAGCAGCGCCACATCGGTCTGCCGTCGCGTCAGCCGCCCCAGTGCGTGCTCGTTCGCGGCGCGCGCGCCGAGCTGAACCAAGCGCACCGACACGTGCGCGGCAAGCGTGGACAGATCGCGCAGCATCTCGGAAGGTAGCTGCGTTCCGTGGCGGCAGCACACCGCGCCGAGCAGTCCCGCCGGCTCGATCACCGGCAGCAACAGCCGGTAGCTGCCATCGTTTTCCGCGAGCCCGACGGGCGCGTGGTCGCGCTTCATCGCCTCGAACATGCTCTCGAACAGCTCGGGCTCGCGGACCCACCACGGGGGCACCCCTTCGGGTGCTGCGACGCGCTGCCACGACAACCCGCATTCCGTCAGCCCGAACTGCTCGCGGCCGAGCGTGCTGACTGCAGCGCCCACCGCGGCGGCATTTGCCGCCCCCACCAACTCAGCAATAATCTGCACGATCTGCACGAACCCAGTATTTCTCGGCGGCCGCCGCCGTCGGTGCCTCTTCACGTGGAGTTCACGCGGAATGTCGTGGTACGCCAGCGAATATGTCGACCTCGACCGTGATCGGGATCGTAGGTGGGTCGGGCCTCTACTCGCTGGAGGGCCTGGCGGATCAGAAGTGGATCAAGGTCGAGTCGCCGTTTGGCACCCCGTCCGACGACCTGCTGACCGGTCGCCTGGGCGAGCAGCGGGTCGTGTTCCTGCCGCGCCACGGGCGTGGCCATCGCATCCCGCCGCACGAGATCAACTTCGCCGCGAACATCGACGCGATGAAGCGCACCGGCGTCACGTCGATCATCTCGATCAGCGCGGTCGGCTCGCTGCGCGCGGACCTACCGCCGGGCACGTTCGTGCTGATCGACCAGCTCATCGATCGGACGCTGCGCAAGCCCAAGTCGTTCTTCGGGACCGGCCTCGTCGCGCACGTCTCGATGGGACATCCCACGTGCCGCCGCCTGATCGATCACCTCGCCGATGCATCGGGCATCCTCGGCCTCGGCGCACACAAGGGCGGCACCTACGTCGTGATGGAGGGCCCGCAGTTCTCGAGCATGGCGGAGAGCGAGCTGCATCGCAGCTTCCGCGCCGATGTGATCGGCATGACGAACATGCCCGAGGCCAAGCTCGCCCGTGAGGCCGAGATCTGTTACGCGACCGTCGCGATGGTCACCGACTTCGACTGCTGGCATCCCGATCACGATCACGTGCAGGTGTCGGACGTCATCAAGGTCATGCACCACAACAGCGACAACGCGAAGAAGCTGCTCGCGAACGTGATCCCGCGCATCGGCGCCGATCACGAACCGTGCGCGCACGGCTGCGACCGCGCGCTCGAATATGCCGTGATGACAGCGCCCGAGGCGCGTGACCCCGAGATGGTGAAGAAGCTGGATGCTGTGGCGGGGCGTGTGCTCCGCAAGGGAGGTGCCGCGTGAACTTCAAGAGCCTGATCCGAACCGTCCCCCACTTCCCCAAGCAGGGGATCATGTTCCGCGACATCACGCCGCTGCTGGCGAGCGGCACCGGCTTTCGCCACGTCATCAGCGTCCTCGCCGATCGCTACGCCGGCAAGGTCGACAAGGTCGTCGGCATCGAGGCGCGCGGCTTCATCTTCGGCGCGGCGATTGCGCATCAGCTCGGCGCGGGCTTCGTTCCGATCCGCAAGCCCGGCAAGCTGCCGTCGCAGACGATCGGCCAGGACTACGGCCTCGAGTACGGCACCAACCGCGTCGAGGCGCACGTCGACGGTCTCGCCAAGGGTGAGCGTGTTGTCATCGTCGACGATCTGCTCGCCACCGGCGGCACCGCGCTCGCGGCGGTCTCGCTCGTCGAGCAGATGGGCGCGACGATCGTCGAGACCGCGTTCCTCATCGAGCTGCTCGACCTGCCGGGTCGCGACCGGCTCCAGACGCGCGGGCTCAAGGTCCACGCACTGTGTGGGTTCACCGAAGATGAAGGTTGAGGGTCGCTGGCGGCGCACGATCGAGCTGGCTGACGACAAGGTCTCGGTCAACGTCCTCGATCAAGCGGCGCTGCCGTACGCGATCCAGTGGATGCGGCTCGGCGAGCTCGGTGATGTCGCACGCGCCATTCGCGACATGCACATTCGCGGCGCCCCGCTGATCGGTGCGACCGCGGCCTACGGTGTCGCGATCGCGCTGCGCCACGATCCGAAGTCGCTCGACTCGGCGATCG
>JBBQFU010000248.1:0-12649 GCA_038322185.1 Haliangiales bacterium | reverse complement strand
TCTCGGCCGCCGAGCACCTGCGCACGGACCTGTCGCGGCTCAAGCTCATCACGTGCCATCTCGGTGGCGGCGCGAGCGTGGCGGCGATCGACGGCGGAATCTCCGTCGATACCTCGATGGGCATGACGCCCCTCGAGGGTCTCGTGATGGGAACCCGCTGCGGCGATCTCGATCCAGCGATTCCGCTCCAGCTCGCGCGCGACGGGATGTCATTCGACAAGATCGATCAGCTCCTCAATCGCGAGTCCGGCCTCGCCGGCCTGTCCGGTGTCGGCGCTGACTTCCGCGACATCCTCGAGGCCGCCGAGCGCGGCGAGCCTCGCCCGCGTCTCGCGATCGATGTCTTCGTGCATCGCCTCCGCAAGTACATCGGCGCCTACGCCGCGGTGCTCGGCGGTGCCGACGCGATCGTGTTCACCGGCGGCATCGGCGAGAACGCATCGCTCGTCCGCACGCGGGTGTGCGAAGGCCTCGTCTACATGGGCGTGGTCCTCGACGAGGAAGCGAACCGCACCAAGAAGCCCTCCGACCACGGCGGTATTGTCGATATCAGCGGATCGCGCTCTCCAACGCGCGTCCTCGTGGTCCGCACCGACGAGGAGCGAATGATCGCGCGCGAGACGATGCGAAACGTGGTCGGTGCCACGGGCGCGCTGCGCAGTGTCCGCGCCAAGCCGATTCCGATCGGCGTCAGCGTGCGGCACATCCACCTCAGCCGCAGTGACTGCGATGCCTTGTTCGGCCCGGGCTACGAGCTCACGAAGAAGCGCGACGTCACACAGCCGGGCCAGTACGTCACGCGCGAGACCGTCGACCTCGTCGGTCCCAAGGGGGAGGTCCGCGGGGTCGCGATCATCAACCCGCTGCGCAAGCAGACACAGGTCGAGATCGCTCGCACCGATGCGTTCGCGCTCGGCGTGTCGCCGCCGCTCCGGGAGAGCGGCAAGCTCGAGGGCACGCCCGGCATCTCGCTGCGCGGCCCCGCCGGTACCGTCACGATCCCAACCGGCGTGATCCTCGCGCTCCGCCACGTGCACATGAGCCCGGAGCAAGCGAAGGACTACGGCGTCAAGGACAAGGACATGATCAAGGTCCGCGTCGAGGGCGACCGCGAGATGTCGATGGGCGACGTGCTCGTGCGGGTGCATCCCGAGTACGAGCTCGACATGCACATCGACACCGACGAGGCCAACGCGGCGAACCTGTCGAGCGACAGCGTCGTCGCCTTCGACGGCCATCAGCACTGATGCAGGCCGAGCAGCCCGACGTACCCCTGCGCCTCCGGGCGCCGGTGCCGCGTCTGCTGCTCTCGGCCCTCGGTGGCCCGCGCCAGGTCGCCGACAAGCTGCGGCGCTTCGCCCAGACCGCGGTGCTGTACGCATCCCCCGGCGAAATTCCCTCGCGCCTGTCACGCCTGCACGCGCGCGGTTACGTCGAGCGCACGCCGACGCGCGCCCAGCTCGCGTTCGGTGGGCTCGACATGCTGCGCTTCGTGATCGAACCGGCCGCGCGTGACTACTACGCGCACAAGGGCATCTCGTTCACGCTCCACCAGGTACTGCGCTTCCTCGACGATCCGGTCTCGATGATCGATCCGACGGGGTTTCTGTCCGCGCGCGACACGATCATCGGCCACGTCATGCAGGTCGTGCATCTCAATCCGGTCTACGATCTCCAGCTCCTCGAGTCCTTCGACGACGGTCTCGACGCGCTCGAGGATCAGGTGCGTTCGATGATCGCCGGCACGCACCCGCGCCATGCCACGATCGCTGCAATCGTCGAGGACCCGACGTATCACGCACGGCTGCTCGACTACGTGCTCGCGTACCGGCGCGACCGCAGCAGTGCGCCGCCAATCCGCGAGGAGCAGAGCCTGCGCACCGATCCAGTGTTCGCGCGGGCCGAGCGCCAGTTCGCAACGCTGCCCGGCTTTCTTCGCTACTGCGTCCGGCTGCCCACGTCGCCGCTCGCGCTCGCTCGCCGGCTGCGCGAGGTCCAGGCGTTCCCCGTCGACCTGGCCGACCCGTAGGCGCTAGCGGGCAGCGTCGATCAGTGCATCGATCTCGGCCGCCGTGATCGCGAGACCCTCGCCCTGCGCGGTCTCCATCACGTCGCGCGCCTGGGCCTCGGTGATCAGATCCTGGCCGAAGCAGATCGCGGCCGCCTCGGCGTAGTTGTTGATGAGGTGCATGCCCTCGACGCGCGTCGCCGCCACCGTCGCGTTGACCTTGTGGATGAAGATCGCGCTGATCTGCATCGGGTACGCCGTGCGGACGTCCTTGTAGACCTCGGGGTCGCGATGCGAGGTGTCGCCGAACAGCACGAACTTCTGCTGCGCCTGGGTGTCGAAGATCCGCGAGATGTCTCGCACCTTCTCGGGCTGTGCGACCCACGGCTGGGTGCCGATGCCGGTATCGATGGGGCCGGCCGGCACGTCGTGCATCGCCATCCAGTCCGGAATCTCGACGACGCCCGACGGGTCGCGCGCCGTCACGTAGTGAACATCGCCGGCCGCGTCGCCCTCGAGTGTGCGCAGTAGCGCCGCGATGCCCGGATACGGCGGCGGCAAGCCCGCGGCGGTCTCCGGCGGCAACACGGTCTTGTCGATGTCGGACACGATTCCGATCTCGCTCCTATCACTCGGGATGTCGATCACGACCTGGGCGTCGAGCGTGTCGATGCCGCGGTTGTAGACGGTGAGGGTCCAGTTACGCACGGTACCGTCGCCGGTCGCCGTGACATGCGGTTCGCGAGAGACCTCGCTCGCGTATGACAACGCGTAGTGCTTCACGGCCAGCTCGGCATCGACATCGGCGTCCTGCACGACCGTCGCGACGAACGTCGCCGTCGTGATCCGGAATCGCTTGGTCTCACCGGGCTCGAGCTCGACGGTCACCGTCTTCGGGAGCGCGGTATCGCTCTTGTCGTCGCTGATCGTGCCGAGATCCTCGATGCCATCCTCGCCGACGCAAGCGCCAAGGCAGACCGCAAACAGGATCGCGCAGCGGCGACTGGAGTAGCCCGACGGTGTCATGCGGGTTATCGGCAGCAAGATCCGGTCCGGCGCAAGCTCCCGAACGTGCAGCAGCGGCAACTGGAGTAGCCGGCTAGCCCGAGCTGGTATCGTCCGGCCATGAACATCGGAGTCCTGGGGACGGGAATTGTGGCCAAGACGATCGCGGGCAAGCTCGGCGAGCTCGGCCACACGGTCAAGCTCGGCACGCGCGACGTGAACGCGACCCTCGCGCGCAGCGAGCCCGAGCGGGATGGCCCGCCGGTGCGCGCGTGGCTCGAGAGCCAACCGAAGGTCACGCTCGCCACCCACGCCGACGCCGCGAAGCACGGCGAGATCGTGTTCGCCGCGCTGTCGGGTCAGGGCGCGGTGCCCGGCATCGAGAGCGCAGCTGCAGCGCTCGCCGGTAAGATCCTCGTCGACATCTGTAACCCGCTCGACTTCTCGAAGGGGTTTCCGCCGTCGCTGACCGTGTGCAACACCGACTCGCTCGGCGAGCAGATCCAGCGCGCGCTGCCGAACACCAGAGTCGTCAAGGCGCTCAACACCGTGAGCGCGCCGCTCATGGTCGCGCCGAAGCTCGTCGCGAACGGCGACCACTCGATGGTGATCTGCGGCAACGATGCCGGCGCCAAGGCCGAGGTCACACGCATGCTCACCGAGTGGTTCGGCTGGACCGACGTCGTCGACCTCGGCGACATCACGAACGCGCGCGGGACCGAAATGTGGCTCCCGCTGTGGGTGCGGCTCTACGGCGCGCTCAAGACGCCGCTGTTCAACATGAAGCTCGTCCGCTAACGGCGCGCCGCGACCGGAAGCCACTGCCAGCGCACGTCGACCTCGTCGTCGAGCTCCTGGTGTGATCGATTCTTCAGCGACTCGAAGTAGTCGGCCGCCGACGACGTACACGCGGCCGTGACGATCGCAGCGTGGTCGGGATCGACCCAGGTCTGCTGGGCGATGTCGGCGCACGAGCCGCGATCGCGCAGCTGTCCGCCGATGCGAGAGCGCAGCTTGCCGCTCGCGAGATCCCAGATTCCGATCGCGCCTGACTTGTAGCCGGCCACCACTGTCTTGCTGTCGGGCGTGACCGCGAGCGACAGCGCGGCCCCCTCACCGGCATCGAGCAGCGCGGGCATCGCGTCCCACTTCGCCGGATTCCACACGCGGAGCACGCCGTCGTCGTGCGCGGTGACCGCGTGATGGCCATCGGGCGTGTAGAGCAGCTTCCAGATCGTGCCGGCCGAGAGGTCCTTGCGGTGTGCGAGCCACTTGCTGCTGCGCGTGTCCCACACCCGCAGCGCGCCATCCTGGCCACCGCCCGCGAGCTGGCTGCCGTCGGGCGCGAGCGCCGCTGAGAGGACGCCATCATCGGACTCGGTCTTGACGGTGAGGTCGGCGGTGAGCTCGCGGCCGCGCCACGTGCGCATGTGGTCATCGAGGCTCGCGGTCACGAGCCGGCCATCGGGCGCGAACGCCACGCCGTAGATGTGATGGTCGTGCAGGCGCCGCTCCGTGACGAGCTGCCAGGTCTCGACATCGACGATGCCCACCATGCCGTCGACGTGACCGGCGGCGAGCGTCTTGCCGTCGGGCGACGTCGCCGTGTAGCGGAGCCACGTCGACAGAGCGAGCGAACGCTCGGTGCCTGCGGCATCCCAGCGCCGCAGCTTCTTGTCGTCGCAGGAGGCCGCGAGATCGCCCGACGGCAGGATCGCCATGCCGTCACCGCATGCGGCGCGAGGCGAGAGCAACCGCTGCTGGCGCACCGTCGCGAGGTCCCACGTGCGCATGGTGCGATCGGTCGAGCCCGACGCGAACCAGCGACCATCCGTGCTCATCGCCAGCGCGCTGACCTCGCCGCTGTGACCGACGCCATGCAGCCTCGCGAGCGGGCGTGCATCCCATGCGATCGGCGCGGACTTGCCAGCGGTGACGAGCCAGCGACCATCGCGCGAGAATGCGACCGCGCTGGTCTGGCCGCCGGGCGCATCGAGCGCGGTGATGCGCTGCTTGGTCGTGATGTCCCACGCGTGGATCGCGTTGGTCTCGCCGCCGGTGACCAGGATCTCGCCGCTCGGGTCGAGCGCCGCGCCGTGGACGATGTGAACGTCGGACCAGATCGACGGTGCGCTGCCATCGGCGCGCCACACCCGGATCTCGTGATCCCATCCGGTGGTGATCACGTCGGCGCCGACGAACATCACCACGCGAATCCCCCCCGCGTCGTGATGGCCGCGCGATGCGCCCTTGCCGGTCGCGACATCCCACAGCCAGACGTGACGATCATCGCTGCCGGACGCGAGCCGCTTGCCGTCGGCCGAGAACGTGACCGAGTACACGCGCTGCATGTGACCACTCAGCTCACGCGGCGGATCCGCCGTACGCAGCGACCACAGCTTCACCTTGCTGTCCTCGCCGCCCGACGCGAGCAGGCTGCCATCGGGCGAGTACACCAGGGACCACACGCGGCCGGTGTGCCCTGGCAGCGTGCCGCGCGGCGAGAGGTCGAGACCGCGGCGCTGGATCACGCCGTCATCGCCGGCGAGCGCGATCTCGCTGCCATCGGGAGAGAATGCGACCGCGTAGAGCGCGGTCCCCGCCGCCTTCACGCGCGCGATCGTGCGGCCGTCGACCGGCGACCACAGGCGCACCTCGCCGGCATCGTCGACGGTCGCCACGGTCAAGCCGTCGGGTGCGATCGCGAGGGCGTGCACCCACGCCGAGTGCTCCTTGTAGCGAACGACGGGTACGACCGCGCGTGCGTCGGCGAGACCGGCGGCCCACGCCGCTTCCTTGGTGTCGTGATGCCGGCGCGAGGCCGCGTAGTACATCGCGGCCTTTGGCCACTCCTGCGCGTTCTCGGCGACCCTGCCCTTCTCGTACAGCGCGTTGCCGAGCTGGCGCTCCGCTCGCGCGTTCGCGTCGACGGCGAGGTCACGCTGCGCGGTCACGCGGTCGCGCTCGACCAGCACGCCGCGCACACCGAGTGCACCGACGACGGCGAGCATGATCGCGAGCACGAGGCCGACGATCACCGGCGCGCGATTGCGCCGGACCCAGCGCGCGAACAGCGTGCGTCGCGCGTAGTGATGAGCGGCGACGAGCTGCCCGGTGAGGAATCGCCGCAGGTCGTCGGCGAGCTGACCGGCGTCGGCGTACCGCTCGCCCGGCTCGCGAGCCATCGCCTTGTTTGCGATCGTGATCAGATCCTTGGGTGCGGCGGGCTCGCGGATCGCGAGCGCCTCGGGTGCCTTGGTCGCGACCAGGTCGACGATCTCGCGCGACGTCTTCGCGCCCGAGTTGATGTATGGCCGATGGCCCGAGATCAGGTGGTAGAGCATCGTGCCGATCGAGTACACGTCCGATCGTTCGTCGAGCTGCTCGCCGCGCGACTGCTCGGGCGACATATATGCGGGCGTGCCGAGCACGACGCCAGCGACGGTGGGATCGATATTCTGCGGCTCTGGGATGCGCTCGACCTCGCCCGTGCTCTCGATCTCGTCGACGCTCTTGGCGAGGCCCCAGTCGATCACCACGGTCTCGCCGTGATCGCCGACGAGCACATTCGCCGGCTTGAGATCGCGGTGAATGATGCGGCGCTGGTGCGCGTACGCCAGCGCCTCGGCCACCGATAGGAGCACCGGCAAGCGCGCGAGGCGATCATCGAGCGTGGCGCCCTTGAGCACCTCCGCGAGCGAGCGGCCCGCGACGAGCTTCATCGCGATGAATGGCTCGCCGGAGCTCCACGAGCCGATCTCGTAGACCGGGATGATCGACGGGTGCTGGAGGTTCGCCGTGATCAGCGCCTCGCGCGTGAAGCGCTTGAGTGCCTGCGAGTGTGGCGACAGCATCTCCTTGAGCGCCACCAGGCGACCGGTCCGCTGATCCCGTGCACGCATGATCCGGCCGATCCCGCCGCGCGCGTGCTCGCCGAGCACCTCGTAGTTGCTGCGCTCGACGAGCGGGAGGTCGACGCTGTGAAACACGCCCGCGTGCAGTGGACGCGCGAGCACGCTGGAGTCGTTGTCCGCGGTCGCCCCGGCACCCGGCGGCAACACCTCGGTTGCGTCACTCGATCGTCCGGGCCCCGTGACGGGCGGCGGGATCGGCTGCGTGGTCGACTCTTTCGCGGCGGCTCGACGCTGCTCGGCACCGACGCCGGTCATACCCGCCGTCTTCTCCGGCATGTCCGTCGTTCTCTCTGGCTTGTCGTCGTCTACAGCCACGCGCGACGCCAGTCTACTCTAGTCGATCACTTCGCGGCGCCGGTCGAGGCTCCCGTGATCTTCGGTGCGAGCCTCGAGGTACGACGGCAAGCTCGCATTCAGTGCGGCATAGATCGCGGGCAGAATGCCAAGCGCAACCTCGGTCGCTGGCCGGAACACGTGGTCGGCACCGGCGTTGCGCAGCGCGGCTGCATCCGACGCGCGCGTGCAGTTCGCGACGATGACGGCCTTCGGGGCGAGCTGGCGCAGCTGCCGCACGAGCAGCTCGTTGGTGGTGCCCTTGAGCAGCTCGTCGGGCACCGTCGAGACGATCACCTCCGCACTGTCGACACCCGCGTGACGCAGCACATCCATGCTCGCGATGTCGCCGTAGAGGACCTGAGCGCCGCGCTGCTGGATGTCGGCGTGAATCGTCGTGTTGATGTCGACGACGAGGGTCTGCGGCACCAGATCCGGATGAAGCCGCTCGAGGTCGGCGAGCAGCGCGCTGCCGGTGCGGTGAAAGCCGAGCAGCACGAGCCGCGGCGCATCGGCACTCTCCGCCTCCGGGCGCACGTCGCGCGAACGAATCCCGGCGGCATCGAGCGCCGGCCGCAGCCGCGCGTACAGCCGGTCCGAGGTCGCGAACAGGATCGGCGTGAGCAGCGCGGTGAGCACGAACGCGAAGATCACGACGCTGACGTGGGCGCCGCTGATGTGGCCGAGCTGGCTGCCGAGATACGCGATCACGAGGCAGAACTCGGAGACCTGGGCGAGCTTGGTGGACACCGAGACCGAGTTGCGGCGGTCGAGGCCGGTCACGTAGAGCAGCGGCAGAAACAGCATGTAGCGCAGCAGCACCGCGAGCGCGGCGACGATCGCAGACAGGCCGATCACACCGGCGCTGTCGGGCACCGGGATGCTCATCCCGAGACCGACGAAGAACAGCGTGACGAAGAAGTCGCGCAGGTGCACGACGCGCGACACCACCTCGTAGGCATACGGCGACGTCGCGATCGTGGCGCCGGCGATCAGCGCTCCCATCTCCATCGAGACCGAGATCTCGAACGAGGCGCCGAGGCGGTGGGCGACGGTCCCGAGGTTGGCGCCGAACAGACCGACGCCGAAGCACCAGCCGAGCGCGAGCGTGACGACCAGCTCAGGCGACCGCGCGACGATGTGGAACGCACGCGACAGCACGAACCGCGCGGTCAGCGTCGCGATCGTCGCGAGTAGCACGGTGCCAACGAACGTCAGCACGATCGGTGCGATCGACGGATGCGCGAAGCTCGGCTGGAGCGCGAGGAACACGATCGCCCAGATGTCCTGGAAGATCAGCAGGCCGACCGCGAGCCGGCCCGCAACGGTGTCGAGGCGCAGGTGCTCCTGGAGATACTTGACGACGAGCAGCGTCGACGAGAAGGCGCATGCAACACCGAGGTAGAGCGCCGGGTAGAACCCAGTCAGCAGCGACCACCCGGTGAGCCCGATCAACAGAAACGCGCCGCACCCGACGGCGAGGGTGAGCGGCACCTGCACGGCACCGGTCACGATCAGGGTGCGCCCGCTCGCGAGCAGCGCCTTGAGATTGACCTCGAGACCGATCACGAACAGCAGCAGCGTCAGGCCGAGGTTCGCGATCGTGTCGATGCTCTGGCGATCACCGATCGCTTCGAGGCCGGCTGGCCCGAGCACGACCCCGGCACCGAGCAGCGCGGCGATCGCCGGGATCTTCAGCTTGACGAACGCGATTGCGAGCACAGCGGCGGCCACGAGGCACAGACCGAGATCTGCGACGAGAGGTGATACAGAGCCGCCGGCGCCAAGCGCGACGAGCGGCGAAAACAACGTGTTCATTCGCTCCTCCGAACCGAGTCAGACCAGATCGAGGCAGGACTTCGAGCTCAGGCGCGTGGAGGTGCGCGCGATTCGGCGACGTGCGCGTGGCGAAGGTCGGGCAAGATGATCGCGACCACGGTCGCGACGAGATACCAGGTGCGTGTGCGTTCGGTCCCCGCAACGAGAGGAGCCAAGACCACCGGCGGCCGCGCGGTCGAGCGAGTGTCCCTTCGCTCGCCACCTACCCGTTTGGCGGCGCGCGATAGCGGCGCGGGTACACTCTCGAGTGCGCTGTTCGTTGCTTCGAGCGTGACGCCGACCGCTGTGTGCCGACCCCGCAGAAGGGACGGCGGGGAACCAACGTCAGCATGTCCCGCGATGAGCGTGATCACGAGCATGATCGCTGTCCAGCCCGTGAACACGGAGCGACTGTACCTCGCCGCCGGTACCGTGATACTCATATGCCCGGATTCTCGACGAGGCGTGCGATGCACGCCGCCAGCTCGCCAAGGCGATCACGTCGGGAATCAGCAAGGACGTCATGGCCAATCAACGAGGAACATTCTCGAAGCGCAACCGCGAGATGAAGCTGAAGGACCGAGCGAAGGAGAAGGCGGAGCGCCGCCAGAACCGGCCCAACACGCCCGGCGACACCAAGGGGCCGCAGATCGCGTGGGATCAGCCGGGTGGCGTCGAGGGGGCGAGCTCGGAGGACGCGGCGGCAGAGACCCCGACGGGGTCCGAGACCAACACCGATAACGATATTCCAGACGGCCCGTCCTCGTCGTCGAAGCCGACTGTGCCGAAGCCGACCGGGCCGACCGCGCCTGCCTCGGCGAAGCCGACCTCGCCGGCCCCCGCCGCGCCAAGGCCGCCGACCTCCGCGAAGCCCCAGCGTTAGCAAGCACCTACGTTTCGGCAGCAGGATTGCTGAGACGGCGTGCAAAGCGATTGCAAAGCGATTGGCCTGGCCGCGGCCGCGTGTTAGAGAGGGCGTACGTTCTCCCAGGAGGGCGTGCGCGATGCTTCAAGCAGTCGCGGTACGTCACCTCCGTCGCGGCCGGCAGGAGTCGTCTGATTTTTGGGCCGCTTCGAGAGAGAACCGTCATGACGAATCGCCTGTACGTCGGCAACCTTGCCTTTCATGCCACTGAAGATGTGATCAACCAGCACTTCGCCGCCTGCGGTGAAGTGGTCTCCGTGTCGGTTGCGACCGACCGCGAGACCGGCCGCTCGCGCGGCTTCGCGTTCGTCGAGATGGCGACCGCAGAGGGCGCGCAGAAGGCGATTGCTGATCTGAACGGCCAGGAGCTTCAGGGCCGCTCGCTTCGCGTTGATGTCGCGGAAGAGCGCAAGGGCGGCGGCGGTGGTCGCGGCGGCGGCGGCGGTGGATTCCGCGGCGGCGGCGGCGGTGGTGGCGGCGGCCGTGGTGGTGGTGGCGGCGGCTACGGCGGTGGCGGCGGTGGCGGCGGCTACGGTGGTGGCGGCGGTGGTCGAGGTGGCGGTGGAGGCGGTCGTCGCGGTGGCTGAGACCGCCACCGTTCAATCCGAGCTCCATCCGCTCGCGATAGCTGTCGGCGAAGCATGGGCCAACGAGCTCGTGCGTAGTTTACGTTCTGATGATCGTGAGATCATCGGAGCCTGGCCCGGCACGCTTCGCGAGGCGCGCATGCGCATCCGTAGTGCGACTCGGTCAAGGCTTGAGCTCAACCTCATCGACGAGCTTGCGCGGGTCTCGTACCTCGCAGCACGACGCGGCTGGCAAGAGGTTTCGCAGCCCGATCCGGAATCGTGATCCAGCAGCTATCGCTTCGACGACGTAAAGAAATGCTGGTGCATTCCTCGCAGGAACGCATCATCGAGCCGGTGCGTCGAGGCGCTACCAAGCACGGAGTCCACGCCACAGCGTGGACACAGCGCAGTCTGGTTCGAGTCGATCCACGTCGTGATGTCGGTAGCAGCGAACTTCCGGAAGCAGAAAAAACAGGCACACTGAGTGCTCGACTCGATCTCGGCACGATGCCGCGACGCGTGCTTATGTGCGGCAATACAGACGACCGTGTCGATGCGATTGAACGTAGTGATCATGGCAGATCCTCGATCCGTCTGACCACCGTACCACGCACGACTCAGAAGAGAGGTAGCGAATGTATCGAAGTGAGCTGAAGAAGCTCGAAGGAGTCTGGAACGGTACCGAGCGGATCATCGACGATACGTCGGAGTACGAAGCGACTGCTCGCCTCGTGTTCCAGACCGTGTTCGATGGTCGGTTCCTGACCTGCGACTACATTCAGACGGTCCCTGATCGTCCGCAGTCGGTCGCACACGGCGTATTCCGTAGAGACGATCGAACCGAGGCCCTCACCGTCACGTGGTTCCGTAGCCCTGCGCCGACCGCGACGCAGCAGGCGGACGCGGTCTCGGAGAGCGACAAGCTCGTGTTCATCGAGACCGTCGACGGTCGCACCACGCGTACGACTTATACCGTCGCGATGGACAAGCTCGCGATTCGCACCGACTTGTCGCTGCCGAGCGGCGAGTGGAAGCCGATTCTCGAGGGTACGTACCGTCGTCGCTGACACGACCGTGACCGGATCCTCGCGGATGCGTGTCGTGGTTTTCTCGTAGGAGAACGTCATCCTGAGGGATGATGGGATCTGCCTCGCTCGATGCAGCTTCGCTGCGGCCGCGCGCTTCGTATGTGCGAGACCTTCGCGGCCAGCTGCCAGCTGGCGTGTTCGCGCGAGCACTGTCGCGGTTGGCGTTCGTTCCCGCGCACCTCGCGGTGATCGTGATGTCGACGATCGCGATCGCAGCAGGCTGGGTGCCATGGTTCACGGTTCCGCTGCTGTCCGTCGCGATCGGCGCGAGCTTCGCCGGGCTGACCTTCATCGCGCACGAAGGTCTGCACGGCGCGATCGTTGCTGGACGCCGCACACAGTACGCGCTCGGCTTCCTCGGCTTCCTGCCGTTCGTCGTGTCGCCGCAGCTGTGGAACGCCTGGCACAACAGCGATCACCACGCGCACGCGAACTTACCCGACGATCCGGATGCGTACCCCACGATCGAGCGCTATCACGCCGAAGCCGGTGCACGCTTCGCGGTCGATGCGTTCTCGCTCGGCGGCAGCCGCTGGCGCGGCGGGCTCAGCCTCATCCTTGGCTTCACGGTGCAGAGTGCCGCCCAGCTCATCGGCGCGCAGCGCTCGGGAATCCTGACGCGCTCGCAACACCGGCGCGCGAAGCTCGAGACCGCGTTCGGTGTCGCGTTCTGGTTGACCGTCGCGGTGCTCGTCGGCTTTGTACCGTTTCTGTTCGTCTACGTGCTGCCGCTGCTGATCGCGAACATCTGCGTGATGTCGTTCATCCTCACGAACCACAGCCTCAGCCCGCGCGTGTCGCTCAATGATCCGCTCGCGAGTGGGCTCACGGTCACGACGCCACGGCTCGTCAACTGGCTCACGCTCGGGTTTGGCTATCACGTCGAGCACCACCTGTTCCCCGCGATGAGCTCGCGCCATGCGCACACGGTCCGGACGCTGCTGCGCGAGCACTGGCCCGAGCGCTATCAGTCGATGCAGCTGACCACC